>JAFQKR010000072.1 GCA_017396825.1 Clostridia bacterium | reverse complement strand
TCACAGAAAGGGTGACCTCAGAAGAGCAAGAGCAGGCGCTGAAAACATCGTTCCCAACTCTACCGGCGCTGCTAAGGCTATCGGTCTTGTTATCCCCGAACTCAACGGCAAACTTATCGGTTCCGCTCAGCGTGTTCCTACCTGCACCGGTTCCACCACTATTCTCGTTGCAGTTGTTAAGGGTAAGGACGTTACCAAGGAAGGCATCAACGCTGCTATGAAGGCTGCTGCTACTCCCTCCTTCGGTTACAACGAAGACGAAATCGTTTCTTCCGACATCATCGGCTCCACCTTCGGTTCCATCTTTGATGCTACCCAGACCATGGTTGCTAAGATCGACGACGATACCTATCAGGTACAGGTTGTTTCTTGGTACGACAACGAAAACAGCTACACCAGCCAGATGGTTAGAACCATTAAGTATTTCGCAGAACTTGCTTAATTAGTTTTTGCATTCAAGGGGTTGCTTTTGCAACCCCTGCTTTTTTAAAACGGAGGGGCTGTTTTATGGCTAAGAAAAAAAGAACCAACGCCGCCGAGCTTAGAGAAAAAAGGCGGGTAAAATTAGAGAATCAAAAGAAAAAAACCGATATCATTGCTTACGTTATTGCAGGTGTTACCGCAGCGGTGATGATAGCGATTTTGATAATATCTCTTATATAGTTCATACAAAGGCTAAAGGCGTAACCAAACTTGGTTACGCCTTTTAAAACATTTCGATTTAATTAGACAGATCTTTGAACCTTGCCGGAACGCAGGCAGCGGGAACAAACATGTACAGACTTGGTAGAACCGCCAACAACGGCCTTTACCTTTCTGATGTTAGGCTTCCAAGTGCGGCTGCTTTTTCTGTTAGAGTGAGAAACGTTATGTCCAAACCCTACTGTCTTATCGCAATATTCGCATTTTGCCATTTCGACACCCCCGAATGAAATTTTTCATAACAACTAATTATATAACGTATTTGTTGATTTGTCAAGTCTTTTTTCAAAATATAATCTTTTTTTGACGTATTTAGTAATTAAACGGCGCTGTTATAACCAAGTTCAAAGGCCTTAAGGTTGATATCAAGAAATTTTGCAGGAACATAACTCTTAATACACTCCTCTACCTCTTCTTTTGTAAACTCACAGAAACGTGCAAAAGCGCCTATAAGCACAATGTTTACCGCCTTGGAACTGCCGGCCTCTGTAGCCAGACTAAGCGCATCCAAGTCGATAACCTTAACACCTTTAGCCTTTATATCCTCAATTATACCTTCAGGATACTCCATAGCGCCGGTTATAACGGGCATAGGTAGCATCTTTTGAGTGTTGGTAACCAAAACGCCGTCTTTCTTGAGATATTCTATCCAACGTGCAACCTCAAGTTGTTCAAAGCAAAGGAGAAAATCAGCCTCACCCTTGCATATAACAGGAGAAGCAACCTTCTGTTCGGAATATCTTACGTAGGTAACAACACTACCGCCACGCTGAGACATACCGTGAACCTCAGAAACCTTAACGTCAAAGCCCTTGTTAATTGCGAGGGCACCTAAAACTCTGCTCGCTAAAAGAGAACCCTGACCGCCAACGCCTGCTATCATAATATTTGTAGTTTTACTCATAACTGCACCTTCTTTATCGCACCAAAATTGCACATAGAACTGCACAGGCCGCAACCAACACACAACGTACTATCGATAGTCGCCTTACCGTCTTTAAAGCTGATAGCGGGGCAACCTATACGCATACACATCTTGCAACTACGGCAGGAATCGCTATCAACTTGATATTTACAACCATAGTTTACCTTCTTTAGCAATGCACAAGGACGTCTAACTATAATAACAGAAGGTTCATCTGCCGCAAGTTCTTCCTTGATAGCCGCCTCTGTAGCCTTTATATCGTTAGGATCCGTAATACGAACACGCTTTATACCAACAGCCGCACAAACCTCCTCTATCTTCACGGGGTCAACGGGAACGTTTTTCAAAGTGAGGCCAGTGCAAGGATTCTGCTGATGACCGGTCATGCCGGTAATATGGTTATCGAGAACCAAAACGGTAGACACGCTACGGTTATACGCAATGTCGATGAGACCGGTAATACCGCTGTGCATAAAGGTAGAGTCGCCGATAACAGCTACAGTCTTGCCAGCACTATCGGGTCTTACCTTATTAAAGCCATGGAGACCTGAAACAGATGCGCCCATACAAATGGTAGTATCAAGAGCAGTGAGAGGAGCCGCGCCGCCCAAAGTATAACAGCCTATATCGCCAAGAACCGTAAGACCAAGCTTTTTAAGAATATAGAACAAGCCTCTGTGGGGGCAGCCGGGGCACATAACGGGAGGACGAACCGGTACATTGCCTTCATAGGTATAGTGTTCCTCTTCTTTACCTAAAAGTTTTTTCGCAACAAGCTCTTGAGAAAACTCACCGGTTATAGGAAGAACAGACTTTCCTTCACAATCAATACCGTTTGCCTTGCAAAACGTTTCAATAACGGGATCAAGCTCCTCTATAACGTAAAGTTTTTCAACTTTTTGGGCAAAAGATTTTATGTAATCAGCACTAAGAGGATTCACGATACCAAGCTTAAGATAAGATGCATTGTTACCGAAAACCTCTTTAGCATATAAATAAGATGCGCCGGAAGCAATTATACCGATTTTAGTGCTTCCCATTTCAATTCTGTTAAGGGGGGAAGTTGCAGCGTAAAGGGCCATTTCTTCCATACGTGCCTCAACTATAGGATGACGGCGTACTGCGTTACCGGGATTCATTATATATTTCTGAGGATTCTTAACGTATTCCTTAAGCCCCTTTTCTTCCCTATCGGAAAGACTTACGATGCTTTGAGAGTGAGCAACACGAGTACAAAGTCTAAGCATAACAGGCGTATCAAACTTTTCCGAAAGTTCAAACGCTGCTTTTGCGAACTCAAGACACTCCGCAGAATCGGAAGGCTCTATCATAGGAAGCTTTGCGGCTATCGCGTAATGACGAGAATCCTGCTCGTTCTGAGAAGAATGCATAGCAGGATCATCAGCAACGCCGATAACAAAACCACCGTTAACACCTGTATAAGAAGCAGTAAACAAAGGATCAGCCGCAACGTTAAGACCAACATGCTTCATAGCGGTAAAAGCACGTGCCCCTGCGATAGAAGCACCGAGAGCAGTCTCAAAGGCAACCTTTTCGTTGGGTGCCCACTCAGCATACATTTCTTCGTATAGCGCAGCGTTTTCAGTTATTTCGGTGGAAGGTGTACCGGGATAACTGGAAACGTAAACACAGCCTGCCTCGTACAAGCCACGAGCAACTGCCGCATTACCCAACATTAATTTTTTATTAGCCATAGATATATCCCCTTTTATTGGTGAATTCCCTGCTATTATACTTTATTTCAACATAATTGTCAACCGCTTGAAAGAATAATTCAACAACAAAATCTGTTACCGCTTCCCTTTCTTGCATATATTATTACTGGCGGTGAGTTTAGTGAGAAAAACAAAGACGGTATTAGTACTATTAATTTTTCTATCTATAATGCTTTTAACTGTACACCGTATAAACACAGCAAGCGACAGATATGCGGAAACAACGGTAAAAAACACCGTTTACAAGCAAGTAAATGATGCAATATACAAATACGTTGAAAGCAACAACGAAGCTTTTTCAAAAGCGGTAAAGCACGACTATGACGACAGCGGAGCGTTGGTGTGTATAAGCCTTAATGCCGCCACGATAAACGCCATAAAATCAGGCCTTGAAGAAGAAATAATATCAACGATCGATAAGCTTGAGAGCGTTCAGTTTTACATGAGCGCAGGCAGTCTTTCCGGAATAAAGCTTTTTTCTCAAAAGGGGCCTAAAATAAAAATGTTGATCGCACCCCTTGGAACATTATCCTGCACTGCAATCAACACCTTTGATTCTGTTGGGATGAACCACACCTTACACAAGGTGGGATATGAGTTTTGTATAACCTTTAGCGCCGCTGCGCCGTTTTACACATCAAGCTTTGAAACAAAATTTACCGTTTTAATATGCGAAACTATTATAGTAGGCAAAGTACCGAGCGTTTACGTTAATTGAGTCTGCGACCAATTTCAAAGGCAATAACCGCCGCCGCTGACGATGCCGACAACGCCATGGAAACATTACGAGGATAGGTTATCTGTATGGTCCCGTCACATTTTTCCATAACCTTTTTGGATATACCTCGTCTTTCTCCGCCAAAAACTATACAAATGGGACGGGTAAAGTTGGTTGCGAATAAATCAAGGGCGTCTCTTTCTGCCGCCGTTGCGTATAGCTTTATCCCTTTTTCTCTTGCCTTATCGCAAAACTCCTCCATGCTTTCGACCGCACATACATCCATCAGCTCCGAGGCACCCGCTGATGCTCGTGCAACGATAGCGGAGGCTGTAAAGAAATTGCGTTTGGGAACGACAACACCATCGACACCTGATGCATAAAAGCTACGGAGAACCTGTCCGAAGTTGTAAGGGTCCTCAATGCCATCTATAGCCGCAAGGAAAGGTCTGTCCTTTGAGAGGAGTTGATCTTCTGTAACAAAGATACGTTCTCCGGTCTCGGCAACTATGCCGCCGCTTTCGTTACCGTAAAGCTCGTTTTTGCCCTCAAATGACACAAAACGCAGAGGAATGCCCTTGTCGCCGCAAAGCCTTTTCAAAAGGCTGTACTGGCGTTTTTCGCTTTGATGAAACTTCCCCTTCATCACCTTATCATATCTGGCGCGGTCAAGAAGCACCGCGTTTACTTTTCTGCTGCCTGCGGTCAAAGCCGCATACACGGAAATGTAGCCTGTCAAAATCGTATGTTCCATAATTTAACTTAACGCCCCCTTTTGCAAGGGGGCGCCCTTTTTATTAATGTTTTATGATCTCTTCGGTTTCACCGTCAACATCGTCATCAGAATCGTTTATTTCTTCGGTCTTTGTTTTGCGGTTAGCTTCTTCACTGCGCTTAACTTTGTTATCCCTTATGGCATCAAGCTTTTCAAAGCTTCTGTCTTCTTCAAAAACCGCAAGAAACTGATCAGAATCCATAACCTCGTTAGCAACGAGATACTCGGCAATAAAGTGCATTTCCTCGGTATGCTCGGTAATAATCTTTTCGGCTGTTGAATATCCCTCAGAAATTATGGAGTGTATCTCATCGTCTATTTGAGCGGCAATCTTCTCGGAAAAGTTACGAGTGCTTGAAAAGTCCTTACCCAAGAAGACTTCATCATGACCTGAACCAAACACAATGGGACCTAAGGTATCACTCATGCCCAATTGAGTAACCATCTTTCTGGCTATATCGGTAGCGCGCTGGATATCGTTAGATGCGCCACCGGAAATGTCACCAAAGAATACTTTCTCTGCGACACGACCGCCAAGAAGCATGGCTATATTTTCCTTCATTTCTGTCTTATAAACAGAATATCTATCCTCCTCGGGCACCTGTAATGTATAGCCTAAAGCCCTGCCGCTGGGGATAATTGATATCTGTCTAACGGGATCCTGCGTAGGAAGGAAATGCCCCACTATGGCATGACCCGCTTCATGATATGCGGTCTTCTTCTTTTCAGACTCTTTAATTGTACGAGATTTCTTTTGAGGCCCTACTATAACCTTAAGAGTCGCGTCCTCAAGATCAGAGTTACCAATTAACCTCTTACCCGAACGAGCAGCAAGCAAAGCCGCCTCGTTAAGAAGATTTGCAAGGTCGGCACCGGTAAAACCAACTGTACTCTTAGCAAGAGCTTCAAAATCAACACCGGGTTCAAACTTCTTATTACGTGCGTGAACCTTGAGTATCTCAAGTCTACCCTTGAGATCAGGATAATTTACGGTTATTTGTCTGTCAAATCTGCCCGGACGAAGAAGCGCGGGGTCGAGTATATCAGGACGATTGGTTGCCGCCATTACTATAAGTTCAGCATTACCACCAAAGCCGTCCATTTCTACGAGAAGCTGGTTAAGTGTTTGTTCACGTTCATCATGGCCACCGCCCCAACCTGCACCTCTGTGTCTGCCCACAGCATCTATTTCATCGATAAATATGATAGAGGGTGAAGTCTTCTTTGCGGTTTCAAACAAATCTCTTACTCTGGAAGCACCGACACCAACGTACATTTCAACGAAATCGGAGCCGCTTATAGAATAGAACGGAACGCCAGCCTCACCCGCAACGGCTTTTGCAAGCAATGTTTTACCCGTACCGGGAGCACCAATAAGCAAAACACCTTTAGGTATTTTTGCGCCTATATCAGTGTACTTACTAGGATTTTTAAGGAAATCAACAATCTCTTGAAGTTCTTCCTTTTCTTCATCGGCACCTGCAACGTCCTTAAAGAACACCTTGTTCTTTTCATCGGAGCCAAGCTTTGTGCGAGCCTTTGAGAAGGAATTCATCCTTCCTCCGAGACCGCCCATTCCTCCACCAGAACCGTCCTTGGAAACGGGTTTTGAAATAAAGGACCACCAAAGAACAACCATGATTAAAATGACAAGAACATAAGGTAAGAATGATACCCACCATGGGAGGGTTGTCGGAGCCTCGATATCATATTTTAGCTCAGGGTTTGCTTTTAAAACCTCATTAACCTCTTCATAAAAGACACGCCAGTCACGGAGAGAATACTCGGTCTCCGCAACTTTTTCATCAGCATAAGAAATAACAAGGACATTACTTTCGGTAATCTTAATCTTTGATATTTTATTACCGTCCTTTTCCCCAGCCTCTATAATACTAATGACCTCGCCGTAGGTAAGCTTATCATCTTCACCCGTGCCAAAAAGTGTGGTAGCGAGATATATGATAAGTCCTAATGCAACGACGTAGATCAAAAACGTTGTTAAACCTTTTTTCATTACCGTTGACCAACCCTTTCATTGAAAACTACTGTGATATTACAAGCCTCTTTCCCTTTTTTGGAATAGACTCTGTCGGCGGCACCGATAAAAGGAACGAAAACAATTCCCTCGTCGTCGTATATTATCGGCACCTTGTCCCTGACACTTGCAGGAACCTTATTGTTTATAAAGCATTTTTTTATGTTGCGATTAATTTTTCTTACTACAAAACTGTCACCGGTTCTTCTTTGTCTTACGCAAAGGTTACCCTTAATCTTTTCTTTATCCAAAGAAACGGAAAACATATATCTGTCGGGGAGATTTACCTCCGGTCTAAAAGGACCGTAGCTCACCTCGATCCTCACAAATATCCCGGCAACGTAGTTTTCGCCCTCTCTAAGAACGGTCTCTACTAACTTTGGTTTGCGTCCGTTGGCATCATAAAAGCTAAGAGTTCCGTTACAAGTAACGGCGTTTACGTTATCCGGCAAGGACACACACTTTTCTGCATCATAGCGCAAATTACGGCAAATGGCGTTTATGTGAGCGCTTTCAAGCTGAGCGCTGTATTGCCTCGCAAACAAGGATTTGATCGCCCTCTTTTGCAACGCCGGAGAAAGTTTTTTCAAATCAACACGACTGTTATATTTATTTAAAATCGGACGAAGTGCTTCTTCGAAAAAAGTTCGGTCCTCTTCTGCGGCCGAAGAAAGCCTGTTCAACGACTCGATAACACCGGGATTTATATGCTTTGCGGCAGGAAGCATCACATTACGGATATAATTACGAGAATAATCATTCTCGTTGTTTGTAGAATCCGTAACGTAGTCTTCACCAACAGCTGACAGATAAGCAAGTATCTCTTCTCTTGTTTTTTTGAGAATGGGACGTATTATACAACCTCTTTTTTGCGGTATGCCGCGCAAACCGTCAGAGCCGGCGCCGCGGATAACGTTATATAGAACAGTTTCTGCATTATCGTTAGCATTATGCGCGGTACAAACAAAATCTATTTGGTTTTCTATGCGGTGCGCTTCAAAAGAATTATACCTAACGTTACGGGCACAAAGCTCAAGACTTTCACCTTTTTCCTTCGCCATCAGCGGAACATCCTTGTGAACCACGTCAAGCTTTACCCTTTTCCTTTTACACAAAGCAACACAAAAAGCCTCATCCCTATCGGCTTCCTCACCTCTTATCATGTGATTGACATGAATGGCAAAAACCTTAAACTTAAGTTTTTTGGAAAGTGCACGCAAAACCGTAAGCAAACAAACCGAATCAGCGCCGCCAGATAATGCAACGGAGAGGTTTTTGTTCCTAAGGTCATCGCAAAGAGTTAATAACGAATTTTGTACGTCGTTTTCAAATTCGTGAACAATATCCATATTTTAACTGTCGTACCTTGTTTCAATAGCAAAGAATTTAAAGTTGGCACCACACCAAGAAAGATTAACGGTACCAGTAGACCCATGTCGGTTTTTGGCAACTATCGCTTTTGCCGTTGCAATGCCGTCCTTATCGTTCTCATACTGGCCGTAGTCATCACGATGTAGGAAGATAACAACGTCTGCGTCCTGTTCGATAGCGCCGGAGTCACGCAGGTCGGAAAGCTGCGGCATCTTGTCGCCTGCCTTTCCCGTACCTGCTTCTCTTTTTAACTGAGAACATAAAATAACGGGGACACCTAAATCCTTAGCCAACAGCTTAAGACCGCGGGTTATATCCGCAATTTCTAAAACACGGTTGTCGGTATGGCGGTCGGAATGCATCAGTTGTAGATAATCAATAACAACCAGTCCCAAATTCTTAAGGCGCCTTAGCTTTGCCTTCATTTCCGTTACGGCTATATTTGAAGTTTCGTCAATCAAAAGCTGAGTTTGAGAAAGCCTTGCAGCGGCATCAGCCAGTTTTTTCCAGTGTTCAGGCTCAAGCTTGCCTCTTATAAGCACATTACTGTCTACACCGCCCTCAGCAGAAAGCAAACGCTCTGCAAGCTGTTGGTTGGTCATTTCCAAGGAAAAGACAACAACCTCCGGCATAGATCCATCCTTCATTGGTGTTTTTGCAACGTTTGCTGCGATGTTCATAGCAAAGGTCGTTTTACCCATACCGGGACGACCGCCGACAATTATCAAATCTCCGGGACCAAAACGTATAAGATTGTCAAGATCTTGATAATGAGACTTTACGCCGGACTGGAAACCCTCAGGGTCTCTCATGCGCTTATCAAGTAGGTCGAAATTTTCCTTAATTGCCTGAGATATATGAGCAAAGCCCTCGTTATACTTGTTATTACTTATGTCGTAAATTCTCTGTTCAGCACTGCCGACAATGGTATCAACATCTTCCGTACCCGAATATGCATCGTCTGCAATGTTTTGAGAAACATCAATAAGCTTACGCAGAACGGCTTTATCTCGGACAATTGCTGCGTGCTCCGCTATATTAGGGGAAAAGGCAGCAGACTCAACCAAAAGCTTTACGTATTTTACGAGGTCAGTCCCCTTGAGTTCTTCGAGCTTTGAAAGTTCATCAAGAAGAGTTACCATATCTATGTGCTTATTAAGCTGATACATTTGCATCAAAATTGTGTAAATGCTTTGATGCTGTGATAAATAGAAATCCGAAGCTTTAAGATATGGTATGGAGTTAAGTTTTTCGGCGTCAGCGATGGCCGCACCGAGAATTGCCTGCTCTGCCTCAAGGGAGTACGGCATTTGTCGAATTGTTAAGTTTTCGGCCATAGTGTCACCTGCATTGCCTTTTTACAACGCATTTCCTTTCTTAAAGAACAACCTCTACTTGAAGTTTTGCTACAATTTCGGGATAAAGCTTAACATCGAGGGTATATTCGCCAACGGACTTTATGGTCTCGTTCATCACTATTTTACGTTTATCAACGGTAATACCGTAATCAGAGGAAAGCTTATCTGCTATATCCTTCGCTGTAACAGCGCCGTAAAGCTTACCGTCTGCACCACCGGTGGATTTATATTTTAAAACAATACCTTTAAGCTTTTCTGAAAGCTGTAAAGCCGCCTTTTTGTCTTCCGCCTTTTTAAAACTTTCTGCCTCGGCTTTATTCTTTATCTCGTTAAGTATCTGTGCATTTGCTTCCATTGCGAGCTTTTTAGGAAATAAAAAATTGCGAGCATACCCATCGGATACGTTTACAAGTTCTCCCTTTTTCCCTTGTCCTTTTACATCTGCAAGTAATACAACTTTCATTATATGTTACCTCCTATGGTGAATTTATCGTTCCAACAAACATCAATTGCTTCTCTCAATTTTTCCATGGCAGACTTGACGGTGGTCGCCTTCATGACCGTAGCCGCCGCCTCAAATCTACCGCCTCCGTTAAGATATTCCAGCACCTTTGCAACGTTATAACTACCGTCAGAACGGCCCGATATGTGAACATCATCGCCAATCGTGCACAAGGCGAAGGAGGCTTTTACTTGATTTATCTCCAACATATCCTCTGCCGCCATTGATGCGATAACTCTGTTTTCGGGAAGATTGTCTTCTTCAAAGTGAGAAATACCCACAACGTCACGAAATACTATAGTGTTTTTACGGAAAGAAGAAAGCTTTAAATACTCGTTGATACTTGGTTTGAACAACGAACGTGCTTTAAGCATCATCTTGTTATCAGTACGCAAATACATTGTTGCACCAAAGGTACGCACCCCGGTGTTTCTTGTAAAGCGCTGGGTGTCAAGAAGAATGCCTGCAAGAAGCAGCTCCGCCTCGGATGAATTAAGAGCGCTACGCGGAATTGCTTGCTCTAAAATCTCACACATCAACTCCGATGCAGAAGACGCAGTAGGGTCGATATACTGCAAGGTAGGCGTTGTATCAAACTCTGTCGTTTGAACGTGATGGTCGATTATAGCAACGGTTGAAGCGTTATTGTATATATCGATCGACTCAAAAATCTTAGGGTTGCTGGCATCAACTATAACAACTAGCGACTTAGGTGACAGTAGTTCCTGCCCCTGGACGTGATCAACAAAAACGTTATCATATTCAGAAAGCCCCTCAAAAAACGGTAACGCAGACTCTAAAGCACTATCGTCAGGATTAATAACAATATTTACCTTTTTGTTCAAGGTCACAGTTAAACGTGCAACAGCACAAGCCGAAGCAATAGCGTCAACGTCTATGTTCTTATGCCCCATTATTATAACGTTACTGCTTTCATGAATCAGGGTCTTAAGCTTATCGGCTGTAACTCGCGATTTTATCTTTGTGGTTTTTGCACTTGCCCTATTCTGACCGCCGAAGGATACATTGCCGTCCCGCCCTTTCACTATAATCTGGGCACCACCGCGTTGAAAGGCATATTCAAGAGCCTCGTGGGCACCTTCTTCCTTTTCGGCAAGAGTGCCGTCCATAACAACAAACCCCATTGACAAGGTCAAACGGTTGCTGTTGCCGGAAACAGCTGTGTCAATTCTATCAAGAATATCAAATTTTTTAGAGATATTGGGAGTAAAGTTTTCTTCGTCAACAAAAATAACGTATTTATCGCGGTCATACTCTCTGATAATACCGTTCATACCGCTTACCCAACTGTAAAGTTCAGTATAAGCCTTTGCTATCATAGAGCGGTACTGCTCCTGCAAATACGATGCAACGTCAGCGGCGTTATCCACTGCAGCATAACCCACAACAACATTTTTCATTTTTAGCGTTTTTTCTGCCGCATGTCTTGCCGTGGAATCACTCCAAAATGTAAGCACGTAGCTTCTACCTGTGGAAATGAAGCCTGTACTGTGAATATCGTAATACTTTTCACCCAGTTTTATAGTAAAACCGTCAACCTTCGACTTTATTGCAGAATAGCAGAGAGCGCCGCCAAAAACACCTTTTACGCTTTGACTGCTTTTAATGCCTGCAACCTCTTTAATTGCGGAAAAAGCGTTATTATACCAAGTGGTGCTGTCATCAGACCCTATCATCAATACAGGCTGAGGCAAATCCATAAGCGCATTAACGGTAAACTTTGAAAAGGTATCCTCGGTTCCTGCAGGAAAAAACTTGAACCTTGCAATATAGTCGTATACCGTATATCCGAAACAGAGGACACAAAAAGCAAGGCACACAAAAAATAGTGCGCTTTTGTTTAAAAAGGCTATGGAAATTGTAAGCAATAACAACACCGAATTAAAGGTTACAATCTCTTTTTTATTGCGAATAAAACTTTTTAGTTTTCGCACTTTTCATTGTCCTCCTTTGATTTTTGCCTGAAAGCGGCAAAGAGACCCACTCCCGACAAAACCATAGCAACTGCAGACAGACCTAAAAAATACAGCACAACGATATACATAAATATCGCCGCAAAACCGCTCACACTGATTCTTTTGCGTATATGTCGGAAAGCCATTACAAACACGCCGCCTTGTATTGCAGTCATAACCGTATTAAAAGCTATCTGCTGTGGGAGCGTAAGGGTCTCCCCACCAATGATAAGGCAAAGGTAACAAACGATATACACGGCCGCTGAGGGCTTGGACAAAACGAAAAGCCAATTCTTTGACAAACCGAAAATACTGCTTTCCTCATCGTTCAAGGATAACACTGCCCGTTTAGTAACTGCAGTAGAACTGAATGCAACCAAATTGCAAAACAAAACAACTATGCTTAAAGAAAAGTATTTAAGACCTTCAATGATAGTTCTTACATACCCTTCTCTTGTCAATCCGTTTGTAAAAAGAGAATCGGGAATCTCTGAAACCAAAGAATTAGCGACATTAGCCGCAGATACCGAAAGAAACTCAGAAATACCGTCGGCTGATACTGTTACATCGTTAACAAAAGCCGTCGCAACAACACAACCGAAAGCCACCATTCCTATTGTAAATGCAGACAGAACAACAGTAACACCTCTGCTTAGTTTCTTTTTTAAGCAAATGGTGATAACCGCAGATACGGGAACATACACCAAAGCCAACGCCGCTGTAAGAGGATCTCCGGTCACGGAAAAGCCTATCCCGTAGGATATAAGAGGCACAAGAATATGCCACAGCTTAAAACCTGACACTGTTACAGCAGAAAAGAGACCTATCTGACCGATAAGCAAAACAATAGCAGCAGAGGTGTTCCACGCAACGAAGATCGGTGCGGTCAAAATGGAAACTACGGCTCCGAGAATTAAATATTTTGTTTTAGAGGAAGATTCCATTATATACTCCTAAACGCAGGGGCAAGCGCCCCATGGGTCATATCAAGGTTTGCTGCTTAAATTCTTCGTACGGAACGCCTGCCGCAGGCAAAGCCTTTTTTCTATACTTCTTGTCATTTTCAAAGACAAGGCTTCCTTCTGCACCGTAAACGGTGACGCCGTTTATAAACTGACCTTTTCTTAAGGTAAATATAGTGGCACCTGCGGAAGTACGAGTGGATTTAGCGCAAAGCTGGCTTTCCTCAACTAGCAAAGCACGAGAAGCGTTGGAGGTAATAACAAACTCCATCCCCTCTGCTACTGAAAAAGCTCCTATAAGCGGAGATTTGTCAAAGAAAGCGCCTGAAAGTTTTTTACGATTTGTTTTTGTTTGATAAACATTTATGGGAAGTCTTACGGCCTTGCCGTTTTCGAAGAACAGCGCCATATCGCCGCTGTAATCAGATGTAACTAAAATGCAAACAACCTTCTCCCCATCGTCAAAGCCCAAAAATGCGGGTAAAAATTCACCTAATACAGAGGCTTTATGGGTATCAAAAGCATCAAGCTTTGCTTTGTATAACTGAGCCTTGGAAGTGAACACCAAAAGATCTGCGGCGTTTGATGTCTCAAAGCTTTGAACAATGGCATCGCCATCCTTAAGCTTATGAGCACTACTCAGGCGAAGAGAAGACGGCAAACATTTTTTGAAAAAGCCGTCTCTTGTAAGGAACACTGTTACGGCATAATCTTCTATCTCGTTAATTATTGCATCGTCATCTATCTCGTCATCGTAAATGATCTGAGTTTTTCGCTCCATGCCGTACTTGCGTTTAATTTCGGTCAGTTGTTTTATAATCTCTTTGTGCAAAAGCTTATCACTTCCAACCAAAACCTCAAGCCTTGCTATTTCCTGCTCAAGTTCCTCTATCTCCTCAATTCTTTTGAGAATGTAGTCCTTATTGAGATTACGAAGTTTTATATCAGCAACATACTCCGCCTGAACCTTATCAATATTAAAGCCGGACATAAGGTTGGGGACAACATCCTCGTCTTTTTCGGTACCTCTAACTATCTTTATAGCCTTATCAATATCAAGAAGTATCTCTCTAAGGCCATACAGCAGGTGAAGTTTATCACTCTTTTTGCCCAAATCGTAGGAAAAACTACGACGCAGGCACTCGGTACGAAAGGCAACCCATTCGTCAAGTATCTCGGCAATACCCATGGTCTGCGGTATATTGCCCACAAGTATATTGAAGTTACAAGCAAAGCCGTCCTCCAAAGGAGTAGACTTAAACAGCCTTGCCATAAGCTTTTCGTGATCTGCACCGCGCTTAAGGTCTATCGCTATCTTCAAGCCAGATTTATCAGTTTCATCACGAACGTCCGAAATCTCCTTAATTTTCCCCTCTTTAACCAGAGCAACTATGGAGGCTATTATTTTTTCAGACGTGGTCGTATAGGGTATTTCGGTAATCTCTAAAAGATTTGATTCTTTTACGTAATTATACTTTGCCCTTACTTTAACTCTGCCTCTACCCGTTTCATAAATTTGGGCAAGCTGCTCTCTGTTATATACAACATAGCCGCCTGTAGAAAAATCAGGCGCTTTTATTATATCAAGAAGTTCCCAAGTGGAAACAGAGCCGTTTTTCAAAAGGACAATAGCAGCATCGCATATCTCGTTGAGATTGAATGAGCAAATATTACTTGCAAGGCTTACAGCGATACCCGTATTGGGAGAAACCAAGATGTTTGGAAAAGCTGTAGGAAGTATGGAAGGCTCTACCTCGGTATTATCGTAATTAGGAACAAAATCAACAGCGTCCTTTTCTATACCGCTGAATATTTCCTCGCTTATCTTTGCAAGCTTTGCCTCTGTATAACGGGAAGCGGCAGCGGGCATATCGGAATACTGTCTGCCAAAACTGCCCTTTGACTCCACAAAGGGATGAAGCAGTGCTTCCTTGCCCGTAGTAAGTCTTACCATAGTATCGTAAATGGAAGCATCGCCGTGGGGGTTATAGGTCATGGTGGCACCTGCTATCTTAGCAGATTTTACGGTAGTACCCTTTAAAAGCCCCATCTTATACATAGTATAAAGCAGTTTTCTGTGACTGGGCTTAAATCCGTCAATAGCAGGAATAGCGCGAGAAATTATAACGCTCATCGCATACGGCATATAATTTGTTTCCAATATCTCAGTAATATTGATATCGGTAGCCGGTGCAGCGGGAATCTCCTCCACTATTGGCTGTTTTTTTCTTGCCATCCTTTAAAAAACCTCCGTTATATATTATGGCTTAAATATCAGCAAGATCAATATACTTTCTACCGTTTTCAGAAATAAAGGTCTTTCTTGCGTCAATATTATCGCCAAGCAAAACATCAAACATTGCACGTGTTTTTTCTTCATCCTCCGGCATAATCCTTACCAAACGCCTGGTTGCAGGCGCCATGGTGGTAAGAGACATCATATCCGGATTGTTTTCACCAAGACCTTTGGAGCGCTGTATGGTGTAACGCGCGTTTCCAAGCTCGTCCAAAATCTTAGTCTTTTCCTGCTCATTATATGCAAAATATGTCTTTGAACCACAGGTTATTTCATAAAGCGGTGTTTCCGCTATATAAACTCGTCCGTCTCTTATAAGGCTGGGTAACAAACTGTAAAACATGGTAAGAAGCAGAGTTCTTATCTGAAAGCCGTCTTCATCTGCATCAGTACAAAGGATAATTTTGCTCCAACGCAGATTAGATATATCAAAGGGAGGTATTCCCTTTGCGTTTTTAGCCTTTACCTCTATACCGCATCCTATGACCTTTATAAGATCCATTATTATATCACTTTTAAAAATCTTATCATAACTCGCTTTAAGACAATTTAGAGTCTTACCCCTTACAGGGATTATCGCTTGAAACTCCGCATTTCTTGCCAATTTACAACTGGTCATAGCCGAGTCACCCTCTACTATATAAAGCTCGCATTTTTCCGGGTCACGGCTTCTGCAGCCCGCAAACTTTTCAACCGAGTTGTTTATATCAAGAGGTGCAGTGAGCTTGCTTTTGGTCTTAACACGCATGCTCTCAGCGGATTCGCGGCTACGCTTGTTAACCAAAATTTGTTGACACGCCTTATCTGCCTCTGCGGGGTTTTCTGCAAAATAAACCTCAATACTGTGACGGAAAAATTCCGTCATAGCCTTATATATAAACTCGTTGGTTATTGCCTTTTTCGTTTGGTTTTCATAGGAGGTTTGAGTTGAAAAGGAGTTGACTACCAACACGAGAGAGTCCTGAACGTCCTGAAAAGTAATCTTAGATTCGTTTTTGGTATACTTATTATTGTTTTTAAGGTAGTTATCCACTACCCACACAAAGGCGTTTTTAGTAGCCTTGTCGGGTGACCCGCCGTGCTGAAGGAATGAAGAGTTGTGGTAATACTCTATAAGGTTAACGTCGTTTGAGAAGCAGAAGGTGAACTGCATTTTAACCTTATAGTCACTCATATCTTCCCTATCTCTACCTATTCTTTCTGCAGAAAAAGACACGGGAAGCGTCAGGTAGTTAACCCCAACGATTTCCTCTACGTAGCCCTCGACACCCTTTTCGTAAAAATAGCTTTCGGTTTCAAAACTACCGTCCGGATTTTGCCATTTGAGATTAAGAGTGAGACCTGCGTTAACAACGGCCTGCTTTTTTAATATGTCACTAAAAAACGAGCGCTGTATATTAGTGTCGGTAAAAACCTCGGTATCGCTTTTCCAACGAATAACAGTGCCTCGCTTTGTCTTGGGGCAAGGCTCCTTCATCAACTCGGTAACAGGTTCGCCCTTTTCGAAGTTGATGCTGTACTTGGTACCGTTAGTATAGGCAGTTACCTCCATAAACTCAGAGGAATACTGAGTTGCACAAGCGCCAAGGCCGTTAAGCCCCAACGAATACTCATATGCGCCGCCTTCATTATTGGTGTACTTGCCGCCTGCATAAAGTTCGCAAAAAACAAGCTCCCAATTGAACTTTTGTTCTTTTTCGTTCCAATCCAAGGGAACGCCGCGGCCAAAGTCTTCTACTTGCATAACGCGGTCTTTATATACGGTCACGTTAATAACGTTACCGTAGCCCTCGCGCGCTTCATCTATAGAGTTAGAAAGTATCTCAAAGAAGGAATGCTCACACCCCTCCAAACCTACGGAGCCGAACATTACACCCGGACGCAGTCTTACGCGGTCTGCGCCCTTTAGGGCTGTGATACTTTGTGCATCATAATCTTTTTTCTGTACTTTCTTTGTCACTTTTCGCGCCTCTCGTTTTCTTAATGGTGTTATTTAGGCTGATAAAAGCCTACCTTTCTGTAAACCTTGCTGAGAGTCTTTCTTGCAAGGTACGCCGCTTTTTCAGCGTTAGTCTTAAGCATGGAATTAAGGTATTCCTTATCGGCAAGTATCTCGTTGAAACGAGCCTGTAGCGCGCCAAGGTGGTCGGCAACTACTTCGCCTACCGCTTCCTTAAACACACCGTATCCCATTCCTGCAAATTCCTTCTCGGCTTCTTCTATAGTCTTACCCGTAAAGCCACAGTATATAGTGAGAAGGTTGTTTATACCATCCTTTCCGTCAGCGTACACTATTTCACTGCCGCTATCGGTAACCGCGCGCTTAATCTTGCGGATTATGTCATCACGTCTATCAAGAATACCTACGCTGCCGCCGCTTACATCAGACTTGCTCATTTTCTTATCAGGCTCTGTCAGCGACATTATTTTCATACCTATCTTAGGTATGTAAGGTTCGGGGATAGTAAAGGTATCACCGTATACGCCGTTAAAGCGCATAGCGATATCACGAGTTATCTCAAGGTGTTGCTTTTGGTCAAGACCTACGGGAACAAGGTCTGCCTGATACAGCAGGATGTCGGCAGCCATAAGCACGGGGTATGTGAAAAGACCTGCGTTGATATTTTCGGAATGCTTTTGAGATTTTTCCTTGAACTGAGTCATACGAGAAAGCTCACCGAACATTGTATAACAGTTAAGCACCCAAGCTAACTCAGCGTGGGCGGGAACATGGCTTTGAATAAACAATATGTTCTTTTCGGGATCAATACCTGCTGCCATATAAAGGGCAAGCATTTCAACGCTTCTTCGTCTGAGCTCTGCAGGAGTCTGACGAACAGTAATTGAGTGCATATCAACGGAGCAGAACAAACAGTTGTAGTCATCCTGCAACGCAACCCAATTCTTAAGAGCGCCCAAATAATTACCTATTGTAAGGTTGCCTGAGGGCTGTATACCTGAAAATATTGTCTTTTTTACTACTTGATTGTTATCCATTATTTTACCAGCTCCTCTTTAAGCATATCACCAAGTCGCTTAATACCCTCAACAATGTCCTCGTCGGAGGGTGTTGAGAAATTCATACGAAAAGCGTTACTGATTTGGTTCTGATCAGCCATGAAGGTCGAACCGGAAACTATAGCAATTTTGTGTTCCAATGCTTTTCTGGCAATAATTCTGCTATCATAGCCTTCGGGTAAGGTTGCCCAGATAAACATACCACCTTCGGGTATAGTATGCTTAACACAATCCGGGAAGCATTGATTTATACAATAAAGCATAAGCGAGCAACGTGAACGGTAAAGATCCTTTATCTTCTTGATGTGTGCATCAAGATCATATCTCTCCATAAAACGTGAAGCCAACATCTGACTGAATATATTTGTGTGTGAGTCACTTACCTGCTTAAGTACAGTAACTTTGTTAATTATCTCCTTATGAGCGCAAAGATAACCAAGACGCATACCGGGAGAAAGTATCTTGGAGAAGGAGCTGCAATAAATAACGTGACCGTCGGTATCGAGACTCTTTATCTCAGGCTCAGGCACACCTGTGAAACGAAGCTCTACATAAGGATCGTCCTCAAGGATGAACACGTTGTATTTCTGTGCCAGTTCCAAAACAGCCTTGCGCTTTTTCAAGGGCATGGTTATACCCGTGGGGTTTTGGAAAGTAGGTATAAGATAGATTATTTTAGCGTTGGGATTTTCCTTCAGCGCCTTTTCAAGTTTCTCAACGGATATACCATCGTCCTCCATATCAACGCCGACAAGCTTAAGATTATAAGAGCGAAACGCGTTAAGCGAGCCTATAAAACTGGGATTTTCACAAATAACAACATCGCCTTCATTGCAAAGTGCTTTTGCAGTAAGTTCAATAGCCTGCTGAGCGCCCGTTGTGATAATCGTTTCATCATAATCGGCGCCTACGTAAAAACGTTCTTTAAGTCTTTTCCTTATCTGCTCTATAAGCTTGGGATAGCCTTCCGTAACGCTATACTGCAAAGCCGCAGTAGCTTCGTTTTTAAATATGTCTGCGGCTATCTCAGCAAACTCCTCTACAGGAAAAGAAAGAGGAGAAGGATTACCGGCAGAAAAGGTTATAGCACCCTCTGCGGGGATAACCTTGAACAGTTCACGTATTGCAGAAGGTCTCATATCTTTACATCTATCAGAAAAAGTAAATTCCATATCAACACCGCGCTTTCTGTAATTTTTTGTATAGTATCACATTTTGCCTTATTTGTTTATTATAACGGAAAAGCCTTTGAAAGTCAACATTTATCAGAAAAATATTCCAAACGTATAGTACCATTTGGAACGAAACAAACGGAGAAAAATATATCGGTTGATTTTTTATAATATAAATGCTATAATTTTATCGGTGATTTTATGAAAGAGATTATTATTGCTCAAAACGAGGGCGGTCAACGTATTGACAAATTTCTAAGCAAACGTTTTAAGACCATGCCTCAATCCTTGGTCTACAAATATTTGCGGACAAAACGCATAAAGCTAAACGGCAAGAAAGCCGCCCCTAACGATTTTGTTGAGGTTGGCGACACACTAACCTTTTATATAGCAGACGAGTTTTTCGAAAACTCAGCGGAAGATCTCGCTTTTACTCACATAAAACACAACCTTAAAGTTGTGTACGAGGACGAAAAGATACTTATCGCAGACAAGCCCGCAGGGCTTTTATGCCATTCCGATGACAACGAAGGCTACAACACTCTTATTAACCATATAAAGGCATACCTTGCGGAAAAAGGTGAGTATATAACAGGTGAAGCCTTTGCTCCCGCCCTTTGCAACAGAATAGACCGCAACACCTGCGGCCTTGTTATAGCTGCAAAAACCGCAGAGGCGCTGAGAGACATGAATAAACGCATCAAAAAACGCTTCATCCTTAAGCAATATCTCGCCGCCGTTCATGGTATCCCTTCCCCATCCGAAGGCACTATAACCGGTTTTATACGCAAGGACAGTGCGGCAAACAGAGTTTACGTTTCCAAAGACAAACGAAAAGGTGACGAAAAGGACGCAATAACTAAATATAAAGTTATTGAAAAAAACGGCGATATATCACTTGTCCAGCTTGACCTTATAACAGGACGTACCCATCAGATACGCGCTCATCTCGCTTCCATAGGTCACCCTCTTTTAGGCGACGGAAAATATGCAGTAAACAAAAAGGACCGACAGCAGGGGTTCTGCCATCAGTCCTTGTGTGCATACAGACTTAAATTTTTACCATCCGATGAAGAGGACAGCCTTTCTTATCTTGAAGGAAGGGTTTTATACTCTGAAAAACCAAGTTTTTTAAAGCTGTTTAAATATCGTTTTTAACGATATCATCATAGCTTTCGCGTCTTATAATAATGCGGTCACCTTCTTCGCCGACGCCAACCATCGCAGGCCTTGGAAGCCTGTTGTAGTTGGATGCCATAGAATAGTTGTACGCACCCGTAACCAGTACGGCAAGCACGTCGCCGCGTTTGCACGGCTGAAGCGCAACATCCTCTTGTATAAGGTCACCGCTTTCACAACAACGGCCTGCTACGGTAGCCCTTATAGTTTTTTCCTCACCTGCTTTATTTGCAATAAGGCAGGTGTATTTTGATTGATAGAGAGCATAGCGCGGATTATCAGGCAAACCGCCGTCTATCGAAACGTAAGACTTGTAGCCGGTAATGGTCTTAAAAGAACCAACGGTATATAAGGTAAGACCTGCAGCCGCAACCATGGAGCGACCTGGCTCAAAATAAATCCTGGGACGAGACACTCCGCAATCAGCGCACGCCTTTTCAAGAGAGGAGGCGATATCGGACAACACCTTTTCGTAATCAAAATCCGCATCCTCATCGGTATACTTTACACCAAATCCGCCGCCGAGATTCAAAGCAGAAACGGTAACGCCCGTTTCTTTTTTTACGTCTGCTATAAAACGAATCATGATGTCAGCAGCTTCCGCAAAGGGATTGTAATCGAATATCTGAGATCCGATATGACAATGCAAGCCTTCAAACTGTATATTGTCGCAAGCAAGCAAAGCCTTCACTGTTTCCATGGCCTGACCTGTTTCTATCGCAACACCGAACTTGGAGTCAACAGAGCCGGTTACAACAGCTTTATGAGTATGGGGATCGATACCCGGGCTGACACGGAGCATTGCACGAACAGTAACACCTCTTGCAGACGTCTCTTTTTGCAACGCGGCAAGCTCATCCAAATTATCCACAACAAAGCAACCAACACCTGAATCCAAGGCGAACTTAATATCTGCGTCGGTCTTGTTATTTCCGTGGAAATAAGCGTTTTCCATAGGAAAGCCAGCCTTGTTTGCAGTGTATATCTCACCGCCGGAAACAACGTCGATTCCAATACCCGCTTTTTTTGCTATGCGGTATATCTCCATGCAAGACAAGGCCTTGCTTGCGAAAAGAGGCTTACTTCCCTCTCCGAAGTACTTTTCTATAAGATTTTTATATTTGAGACAACTGTTAAGAACATAGTCCGTATCAAGAACGTATAGAGGAGTACCGTACTTATTTGCAAGCTCAACCGTATCAAAGCCCGATATCGCAAGGTTGCCTTTTTCATTAATACTTAAATTGTTATGTAGCATCATCTATCACCTTTCTGAGCACGCTGTCAATAAGCGCTTCCCTGCCGAGACCCTTAAGAGACGAATATAAAACACATTCAGTCCCTGCAGCAACAGCAGGGTCGTTTATTATTTCATTAACACTTTTTGTAAGCTGTGTTTTATTAAGCTTATCACACTTGGTTATTACTATCATGTAGGGCACGTTGTAATGGGAAAGCCATTCAAGCATCATACGATCGTCGTTAGTAATACCCGCCCTTGAGTCAATAAGCTGTAACACCAGCTTCAGAGCTTCGTTATCTACAAAATATCCCTCTGTAAGCTTAGACCATTTGGCAATATCAGTTTTGCTTCTACGTGCAAAGCCGTAGCCGGGTAAATCTACAAAAAACAGTTTGTTGTCAGCACAGTAGTAATTAACCGTAATAGTCTTACCGGGTTCTGCACTTACACGAGCAAGTTTTTTTCGTCCCAGCACTGAGTTTATAAGCGAACTTTTACCAACGTTAGACCTACCCGAAAAAGCAACCTGTGGTATACCGCTTTTAAGAAGCTGGCTTGGCAGACCTGCCGTTATTTTAAGATCGGTATTATGCAAATTGAGGTTACCGAAAACCATGTTCATATAAAAAGCTCCTTTATCTAAGGGCGAGGCTTACTACCTCGGAGAAGCGTTTAACCGGAACAAACTCCAAGGCATTTCTTATCTCGCTGTCAAATTCCTCTATATCGCTCAAATTGTCTGCAGGTATAATAACGGTTTTAGCACCAGCCTTATAGGCAGCCATAGACTTTTCCTTAAGGCCGCCGATTTTGAGAACTCTGCCCGTCAATGTAAGCTCACCGGTCATAGCTACGGACTGCTTAACTGCCCTGCCCGACAAAGCGGATACCAATGCACAAGCAATTGTGATACCCGCACTTGGACCATCCTTAGGCACAGCACCTTCCGGAACGTGGATATGGATATCGCTCTTTTCGGAAAAATCGTCACTAACGGAAAAAGCCTCGTTATTTGCACGGATATAACTTATAGCAGCCTTTGCAGACTCCTTCATAACGTCGCCAAGATTACCCGTAAGCTCAAGCTTACCGTTTCCTTTCATTGTAAGAGCCTCGATACGAAGCATCTCACCGCCAAGGGCGGTCCACGCCAGACCGTTTACAACGCCAACTTCGTCCTCGTTATAAACCTTTTCGGGAATATACCTTTCCGCCCCCAAAAGATTGTGAATGGTGGCAGTATCACCAACGTGCGTCTTCCCCTTGCCTTCAACCAAAAACATGGAAACCTTTCGGCAAACGTTTGCAATCTCTCTTTCGAGATTACGCACGCCGGACTCCTTGGTATATCCGCGGATAAGAGTAAGTACACCCCCGTCAGTGAAGCTAAGGTTACGTTTTGTAAGCCCGTGCTTTTTAAGCTGCTTGGGGATAAGGTGATTCTTTGCTATGGATAGCTTTTCATCCTCGGAATAACTGTCCATATGTATAATTTCCAAACGGTCAAGAAGAGCGCTGGGAATAGTATCCACCGAGTTAGCGGTAGTAATAAACATACACTTGGACAAATCCATCGGAAGCTCCATAAAGTGATCTCTGAAGGTCTTATTTTGCTCAGAGTCCAAAGCCTCAAGAAGAGCGGAAGCAGGATCACCGTGAGCATCCTTAGTAAGCTTATCAATCTCATCAAGAAGCATAACGGGGTTCATCGTCTCCGCAAGTTTAAGACCGTTCACTATCCTGCCGGGCATTGAGCCCACGTAGGTCTTTCTATGGCCTCTGATATCGGCTTCGTCCCTTACGCCACCCAAAGCAATACGCACGTATTTGCGATTAAGAGCGCGAGCGATAGAACGAACGATAGAGGTTTTACCCACACCGGGAGGCCCCACGAGACAGAGAATCTGACCGCCGATATCGTCGGAAAGTTGCTTAACAGCAATGTATTCCAGAATTCTTTCCTTGACCTTCTTAAGCCCATCGTGATCGGCATCGAGTATTTTTCTTGCTTTTTCTATATCAAGCCTATCCTTGGAAAACTTTTCCCAAGGAAGTTCCAGACAAACGTCTATGTAATTACGAATAACCGACGCCTCTTGTGAGCCAAAGGGCATTTTTGAAAGCTTTACCGCTTCCTTTTGCAGCTTACTTTTAACCTCGGCAGGAAGCTGTCTATCAGCAATCCTTGCTGATAGTTCCTGATCATCGGTGTAAAAATCCTCTTCATCGCCGCCAAGCTCGGACTGAATTATTCTAAGTTGTTCTCTCAAATAAGCATCGCGCTGATTCTTTTGAAGCTGTGCGCGTACCTTCCCTTGTATCTCCGTATCAAGATACAGATACTCAAGCTCTGCCTTGATAAGTTCGGTAAACTTTTCAAGCCTTTCTACGGGATGATATACGTCTAAAACAGCTTGACGATCTTCAGCCTTAACGAGATATGAGGATGCAAGATAATCTGCAAGCATACCCGCATCGGTTATTGCCTTTGCGGCCTCAGTGATTTCCACAGACTGATTGGGTGCATACTTAAGATATTCAGTGAGGGCCGCCCAGGCCTCTTTCATAGACTCTATCTGATTGGCAAAATCAATGTCCTCATACTTAAACTCTTTTACGAAAACTGATGCTGAAAGATAGTCACCGTTCATTTGCAGGGCTTGAAGTTCCGCCCTACTTACGCCCTGAACCACAACCTGATAGTTACCATTGGGCAATTTGAAACTATGATCTACCTTAGCGAGAACACCAACCGTTTGAAGATCCTTTATTTCCGGATCCAAAACAGAAGGGTCTGTTTGAGCAACGAGAAATAAATATCCCTCCTCAGCTTGAGCAGTTAAGAGAGCGTTTATGGACTGCTTCCTTGCTATCTCGAAGCTTGTTACTATGTTAGGAAATACCACTATACCGCGCAAAGCGATAGCCGGTAGAACCTTCTTTTCTACGTACTCTGTTGTTTTTTGCATTATTTAAAAGCGCGACCGCGCTGCTCCTTTCACTTTTGGCGCCCAAGCATGGCGGCGCCGATTATTCCTGCATCGTTACCTAGCTTTGCCATGCGTATCTCTGTTTTCTTATCACAGAATCTGGAATACTGTTCTTTTTCAACAACCTTCATCAAGGGGATAAACAAATTATCACCCTCGTTGGAAATCCCGCCGCCTATACATAGGACTTCGGGCTGGAATATGTTAATGATATTTATTATTCCGCAAGCGAGACTCTTTATATACTTTCTTACTACCGCTTTTGCGTGTTTGTCACCATTGTCAGCAGAACGAAATGCCGTCTGACCGTCAACCTTGTTCAAGTCACCTCCGCACTGTTCCCACATAAAAGAATCGCGGTGCCTTTCCATAGCGGCCTTTGTAAAGTTTATCAAAGCCGTTGCAGAGGAATACGCCTCCCAACAGCCGCGTCTGCCACATGTACACTGTCTGCCGCCGAGGGTAATAACTATATGACCAAGCTCAGCGCCGGAATAATTAAAGCCGGAATAGATCTTACCGTCAATGATTATTCCGCTGCCAACACCCGTACCCAACGTAATTAGTACCATGTTTGGACAACCCTTTGCGCCGCCGCACATAGCTTCTCCAAGTGCCGCTGCGTTTGCATCGTTTTCTATGTAAACATCACAACCGGAGAAACGTTTTTTAAACTCGTCAACGATCGGATAGCGTAAAAATGGCAGGTTGTTACAATATACCATTTGCCCTTTTTCTATGTCGGCGGTGCCGGGTGCAGCAATACCCACATATTCTATATCTTCCCTCGCAACACCGGCTTCGACTATCAGCAGATTGCAAAGCTTTGCCATATCGTCAACTATACTGTCCGCAGTGCTTTTTCTGTCAGTAGGGATGCTCATTTTCTTTACGATGTTTCCATCACCATCACAAAGACCACCCTTTAAATTAGTTCCGCCGAGATCAATACCTATCGTATACATAATCAGCTCTCACTTTCTTCGTACATCGAGATAAGCTTTTTGTTAAATTCCTCCGCCGTGTTATAGCCCATTCGCTTTTGACGGTTGTTCATAGCCGCGATCTCTATAATAACCGCAAGATTACGGCCCGGTGTAACGGGAACGGTTATAGAAGGAATCTTTATACCAAGGATATCAGTATACGTATCAACAAGCCCCAGTCTTTCGTACACTTTACCCTTTTCCCAATCTTCTATGTTAATAATAAGATCTATCTTTTCACTAAGCTTTATCGCACCCATGCCGAAAATCCGTCTTATGTCAACTATACCGATACCGCGCATTTCAACGTAGTGCCTTATTATTTCAGGCGCAGAGCCAACAAGTGTCTTTGCAGAAACACGCTTGATGTCAACGGAATCGTCCGCAATCAAACGATGACCGCGCTTTACAAGCTCGATAGCCGTTTCACTTTTACCCATACCGCTGTCTCCTAGAAGCAGTATGCCTTCGCCGTAGACCTCTATGAGTACGCCGTGCAGAGTAATTCGCTCAGCCAAATGTATATTAAGAGATGCTATGAGCGCTGCAGTAAAATTAGAAGTATCATTCGTTGTGCGATACAAGGGAGTATTGTATTCTTTACACAGATCTACCAAATCCTCGCAAACGTCCAGCCCCGCTGTAACTACTACGCACACTACGCCCTTTGACAAAAAGTTGCTCAAGGCCTCTATGCGTTTTTCGGGAGAAAGGCTTTCAATAAAACTAATCTCCATTCGGCCCATTATCTGTATACGGCCGCCCTCAAAATATTCAAAGTATCCGCAAAGAGGAAGCCCCGGACGGCTGACGTCTGAACGGGTTACCACTATATCGTTAATATTATCGGGAACAACTATACCTTCAAGAGAAAACTCATCTACCAGCTTTGTAAGCTTTACACTATACTCACTCATAAACTTCCTCCATAATTCAAACAATAGTACCGCCAAAGGCTATAATTCCGTCTTCGTTGTAAAAAACGGCAGACTGCCCCGAAGCAACCGGCGGTTGAGGCTCGTCAAAAACACAATTGATTTTGCTGTCGTTAACGTTCGCCAAAGAACACCCTACGGGGCGCGCACGGTATCTGACACGCACCGCAAATCTATCGCCGTCATTAAGCCTTGAAGCGACAACACGATTCACATTTTTTACCGAAAACCCTTCAACTAAAGCCTTGCCGGTAGAAAGGGTAACAGTATTACCAACGGGATCTATCCTTGAAACGTAGGCAGGCTTGCCCAAGGCAATACTAAGGCCCTTTCTCTGCCCCACGGTATAATTATGTATCCCTTTATGCACACCAAGAATCGTTCCAAATTCATCGATAAAATTACCGGAAGGAGGCAAGGGCGCATAGGCTGAAATTATATCGGTGTAGCTTTTGCCCGAAACGAAGCAAATATCAGTGCTTTCCGTCTTCGGCGGAGTAATTACACTGTTCTCCTCCGCAAAAAAAGCTTTGATATCGTTTTTTAAAACGCTTCCCAAGGGCATAAGCAAATGCGGAAACATCTCCTGAGGAAGAGCGTACAAAAAATATCCCTGATCCTTTCCCACATCCTTAGCAGGTGCAAAGCCCCAACGGTCACCGCACTTAACCGGGGCTGCATAATGACCCGTTGCAACGTAATCGGCGCCATGAGACTTCATATACGAAAAAAGCTTTCCGATCTTCACTGTGGGATTACAAAGGACGCAAGGATTGGGCGTAACGCCGGAGACGTAAGAGCTTACAAAAGGCTTTATTACCAGTTCCTCAAAGTCACGCCTTGCATCTATAACATCAAACTTTATCCCAAGCCCTTCAGCCAATTTCCTTGACGATTCAGAGCCATCACAATCGTCACACATTATAATATTTACGGCGGTGACATCGTAGCCCATCTCTAAAAGCTTTATAGCTACGTAAGCACTGTCCATACCGCCCGAAAGACCAAGAATTACTTTTTCGCCCATAACTCAAAAGCTGTCTTAACAAAGCGGCGTGAATACAAATACTGATCCAAAAAATAAACTGTAAAGGGTATACAAAGAACCGTCAATACAATGAACAGAGAAATATATGGCGTGGTTGGATAGTCACCGAATATAGCCGACATATCAATTGTATAATTCCACAGAATGCCTTCCTTTTTTTCGGCGATAACACCTGCAGAATCAAAACGCACCCAATATATAAGGTTGTAGCATAAAAGCCCAAGCCAAAATGCAAGCAACGAAGCGTTAAAGGCAAGAGTGCCCTTTAGGTGACGACGCTTGCTCTCAGCATCTTTTAACACTCCCTCAAAAGCATCTGTATTTTTAAGAGGAGTCACAAAATATGCCTTGTTAGCGTAAGCATAAAGCAATACAGCGCCATCATTAATTCGTTTTGAAATAATGTCACGAGAAATTTCAGACTCGTTAGACGCGGGCAACTGACAAACCGAATAATAATACTTAGCCGCATCAGGGGAGGCGGTAAAAATATAACCGCTGAGTTTACGACTTTCCAAAACTAAGCCCTTAGCCGCCATGGAATTAAGCCATTCTTCTTCTTTAACCGCAGAAAAAAACAATTTATCAATCTTTTGTGTTTTTACAGTATCTATGGACAAAATATACCACCCTTTCGTCACTGTATAGACTTATACAGTTTAACATATTGATTATAATCTATACCCTATCGTTTGTCAACCAAAATATTTTTTAAAAACACTATTGAAATTAAGAAAAATATCTGTTATAATATGCGGGCAGATATACAGAATATGGCCATTCTATCCGGCAGTTGCGGCGTTAATGGGTCTTGCGCAATCAAAAGCCGTGAATTATGTCAGGTGGGGAACCAAGCAGCATTAAGCGGTGTCTTTGGTGTGCCGCAAGGAAGCCTGTTTTCAGTCGCAACTGTCGGATAGAATGGTCATATTCTGTATATTTGATTTTGAAAGGAGGCTTTCGGTATGTACAAGGCGTTATACAGAAAATGGCGTCCTGCTGCCTTTGACGAGGTTTGCGGTCAGGAGCACGTTACAACCGTGTTACGCAATCAGGTTATTTCAAATACCGTTTCCCACGCTTATCTGTTCTGCGGTACTCACGGTACCGGCAAAACAACTTGTGCAAAGGTTCTTGCTAAAGCAGTAAACTGCCTTGCGCCCGAAAACGGAAGCCCTTGCGGTAAATGTTCTGCTTGCATAGAGATAGACAGCGGCACTTCCACAGACGTGCTTGAGATAGACGCAGCCAGCAACAACGGCGTTGACGGTATACGCTCTATAAGAGACGAGGTGGTCTATCCTCCGTCCACTCTAAAAAAGCGCGTTTATATCATCGACGAGGTTCACATGCTTACCGACAGCGCGAACAACGCGCTTCTTAAAACGTTAGAAGAACCACCTGAATACGTTCTGTTTATTTTGGCGACTACCGAGCTTCAAAAAATCCCCGCAACTATCCTTTCCCGTTGCCAACGCTTTGAGTTTAGACGAATAGATGCAGATGTTATTTCAGACCGAGTTCGACACGTCTGCGCCAACGAAAACATCGAAATAGACGATGAAGCGGTAAACCTGATAGCAAGGCTTTCTGATGGTGCCATGCGCGATGCGTTGAGTTTGCTTGAATCCTGCACTGCTTCATCCAAAACCAATATAATAGACTATGCCTCCGCTGAAAAGCAGCTTGGCGTTGCAAACAACGAGGAGGTTGTGTCCCTGCTGCAATTTGCCGCAGAGGGCAACGTTTCATCTGCAATGGATGTGCTTGACAGGCTTTACAAGGGCTCACGCGATCTTGCAACGCTTATCGACCAGTTGACTTATCTTACACGAGATCTTTTGGTTATACAAAGCCTTCCGGGGATCACCCTTAACAGGTTGGGAAGTTCATTCTGCTTCAGCCACAGTATGTTTGATTCCCTAACTGCACTGGCTGAAACTACCACAAAAGAAACTCTCGTTTACTTTTTCGACGTGCTTTCCGAGGCCCGTTCACGCATGGGGCTCTCCGCACACAACAAACGCCTAGTAGCGGAGATGGCAGTAATAAAGCTATCGCAACCATCGTTTTCTGACGGAATTGATGCTTTACGAGCAAGAGTTGCCGCATTAGAGGCGGGTATTCCTTTAAGAAGCGCTCCTACCGTACAAGCAGACAAGCCCAAGGAAACAGTTAAGAAGGAAAACGCACCACCGCAAAAAAAAGAATCAACCAAGCCTTCAAAGAAAGGATTTTCCGCCAAGGCAGAGTTTTTGGATGCGTTGGTAAAGCGTGGAGCAGGATCAATTTACGCTTTTGCTTCTACGTGCACATACAGCCTGGAGGATACAACACTTCATATTTATCCCGATAACGCTATCGGTTACTCAGTGCTTTCCGCTGAAAGTGCATTATCGTTCCTAACAGACGCCGCATCTATTGCTATAAAAGCAAACGCCGCGGTGTCCGTACACGAGCCTAACGGTGTCGAAGCACCTACGGAGATCCCTCTTGACGATTTGATGTAAATTTGGATACTGAAACAGACTTAATATACGGAGATTAAAACGGATAAAACAATAGAATAAGGAGACAGAAACCATGAAAGTAAGATTACCTCAAGGTATGGGCGGCGGTCCTCAGAACATGAACGCCATGATAAGACAGGCGCAGAAAATGCAGGAAGAAATGGAAAAGCTTCAAGAGGAGCTTGAACAAAAGGAATACACCGTAAATGCAGGCGGCGGCGCGGTTACCGTTGTTATCGGCGGCGACAAGGTCATTAAGACCATTGAAATCTCCCCCGATATAGTTGACCCCGACGACATCGAAACCATGCAGGATATTATTGTTGCCGCTGTTAACGAGGCTTACAAGACCGTTGAAACCACCAACAGCGAGGCTATGTCCAAGGTTACCGGCGGCATGAACGTGCCCGGTATGTTTTAAGAGATGACACCATCACTGGAAAGGCTGGTAAACCAGTTTTCAAAGCTCCCCGGTATTGGCAGAAAGACTGCCGCAAGGCTTGCTTATCACATCTTATCCAAGCCCGAGACAGAGGTAAAGGAGTTTGCCGACGCATTAATGTATGCTAAGCAAAGCATAAAGCTTTGCTCTGTTTGCTGTTGTCTCAGCGAAACGGAAGTATGCGACGTTTGCGGCAGCGAACGCCGTGACGGCAGTGTTATCTGTGTTGTTGAGGACTCCCGCAGTATGACCGCTATCGAGGAAACGAGGGAGTTTAACGGTGTGTATCACGTTTTGGGGGGCGTTATTTCCCCACTTGACGGCATAGGCCCAGAACAGCTTAAGGTAAGAGAGCTTATAAAAAGGCTTGACGGAGCCGTTACCGAGGTCATAGTGGCAACGAACCCAAGCATCGAGGGCGAGTCCACCGCTATGTATCTTAAAAAGCTGATCTCTCCCTTAGGGGTTAAGGTAACCAGACTTGCCTACGGATTGCAGGTAGGCGCAAGTCTTGAATACGCCGACGTTTCTACGCTCTCAAAGGCCATTGAACGACGTACAGAAATATAGCAAGCAGCAAAGCCGCAGGAAAACCCCTGCGGCTTAATACTATTTTTGTCTGCTTTTAAACATCAAGGACCACAAAAAGGCAAAGACCACAGCCGCCGTTATTCCCGCGGCGGTACCCGTTAAGCCCCCTGTAAGGGCGCCTAAAAGCCCCGTTTCGTCCACTGCCTTTTTCGTGCCCTCGGCTAAGGCATGGCCAAAGCCGACGATTGGAACGGTGGCGCCGGCGCCGCCGAAGTCCACAACCCTTTGATAAACACCTATACCGCTGAGGATAACACCAAGAACCACGTAGGAAACCAGAATCCGAGCCCCCGTCATAGCGGTTTTATCTATTAAAATCTGAGCCAGCACGCAAATAAGCCCGCCGACCAAAAACACCCTTACATACTCAAGCATAAACGCTGTTCCTTTCAAAATGCACTGCGTGGGCGATACCAGAAATACTTTGTCCTTGGAAAACGGTCGTGGGGTTCATCAAAGCGCCGGTCGATAGCAAAAGAAGATTGTTTATCTCACCCATATACAACTTGTTGAGAAAATAACCTGCGGTCACCACCGCACTGCAACCGCACCCGGAGCCCCCCGCATGAACGTCCTGACCTTCAAGGTCAAATATAAGCATTCCGCAATCGGTAAATTTATCTTTAAGACCCACAATGGAATCTCCTAACAGCTCACAGCATATCTCAAAGCCCTCTCTGCCAAGATCGCCCGTTGCAATTATATCAAAATCCGAAGCCTTTTTATCGGAGAGGGCAAAGTATTCGGTAAGGCTGTCTGCCGCTGCTTTTGCCATTGCGGCGCCCATGTTGTTAACGTCGGTTATTCCCGCATCAACGATTCTACCTACCATCCCATCCTTTACCCTTATGGGCGACGGCGCTGTCGAAAGCAGCAAGGAGCCGCAACCAGTAACGGTGTTTTGAGAAGTAGGAGTCCTCTGACCGCCGTATTCCAGCGGAAAACGATACTGCTTTTCTGCAGAGCAGAAATGAGAGCTTGCGTGTGCAATACCTCTGTTTATTGCGCCTGCTTTTATAAAAGTGGAAGCACAAATAACGCCTTCTGCAAAAGTGGAGCAAGCGCCGTAAAGCCCAAGATACGGCACGCCGCTTTCCTTTACGCCAAAGCTGCTTGCAACACATTGGTTGAGTAGATCACCGCCGCATATCAGGTCAATGTCATCACTTTTCAGTTTTTTCTTGGACATCAAGAGATTTAGGCAACGGTGTGTCATTTCACTTTCTGCCTTTTCCCATGTATCTGTGCCGAAATATTCATCTTCCTCACACATATCGAAATAGGCGGACAGAGGACCTGCTTTTTCTGTTTTGCCGACCACAGACGCCCTTTCTTCAACGTATACGTTATCAAATTTTATCAATTTATTCATTTAAAGCACCTTTGTAACAATATAGTATACAAGTCCGTATATTGCAGAAGAAAGAGTACCGAAAACGATAACAGGACCTGCCATTACGAACATTTTACTGCACACGCCGTTTATTTTTCCCTCTGTTTTGTTTTCGATGGCAGGGGCGGCTATTGCGTTGGCAAAACCAGTTATAGGAACCAGCGTGCCTGCTCCGGAGAATTTACCTATTTTATCAAAAACACCTATCCCCGTAAGAAGTCCTGCCGCGAAAATAAGAGTTACGGAAACAAGGGTGCGCGCAGTGTTTTCATCGGCGCCCCACCAAAGGTACAGATTAAACAAGGCCTGCCCGATGCAGCATATAAAACCGCCAACAAAAAACGCCTTAACAGAGTTTAAAAGGCAACTTGAGCGCTTCGCGCGGTCTGTAGTGTACTTTTTATAATCAGCGTTGTTCATTATTAATCACCCCTTGTAATCTCTCCCAAACGACCCTTTTTTATGCGTGGGTATTGACATTTAATGTGTTTTTGGGTATAATATCATCGTGTTTTTAATCTGGATTAACTTGGAGGTTTATGATTTGAGTAAATATTACCCTAAGGATAGGTTCCCGTCTTATCCCGATTTTAGGGCACTTGTTACCGCAGTGGGCAAACGCGGAGAAAAAACATTCTACAAGTATATTCTTGGTAAAGACGAAATTCGCGAACTTTCTTATAAACAGTTTTCCGACAACATTATCAGGCTTGCAACTGCTCTTTACGCTCTTGGTCTTAAAGGCAAAAGGATTGCAATTGTTTCCGAGGCTCGCGCTGAATGGTTTCAGGCGTATCTCGGTACCCTTTGCGCTTCTTCTGTAATTGTTCCCATAGACAAAGAGCTAATGCCGGAGCAAATAATAAATTTCGCTTCCCTTGCAGAATGCGATGCAGTTTTTATTTCACCCGCTTGCAAGGAAAAACTCGGCACGCTTCTGGACGAAGCAAACGTTAAGTACATCATAGAAATGACCGAGGAGGGTTATTCTCCTTACAAGGGCGGTTACGAAAACTATCGTGACAACAAGGTCTTTAACTTTTACGACCTGGTTGCCTACGGCAGACATCTTATGGATGCCGGCTTTTTAGGTGTTTTTGACATCACCTACGACGTTGATGCTATGTGTGCGTTGATTTTCACCAGCGGTACTACGGGCACCAGCAAGGGTGTTATGCTTTCTCAGCGCAATTTGCTTACCTGCGCTTGGTGCTGTGCAAACACCACACCCTTTACTGCAAACGACGTGTTTCTTTCTGTTTTACCCATGCACCACACTTACGAAACTACCATACAGATAGCTATACTCATAGTTGGCGCGACGATATGTATCAACAACAGTATAAAATACGTTATGCGTAACCTTAAGCGTTTTCAGCCTACCGGGCTTGTGCTTGTTCCCTTGTTTGTTCAGACCATCTTTAAACGCATAAGCGAGGAGATACGCAAAAAGGGCAAGGAGAATACCTTTAATAAAGCTGTTAAGCTTACAAAGGGGCTTCGCAAGATAAAACTTGACCTTCGCCGTCCCGTGTTTTCCGAGGTTATCAGCGCTCTTGGCGGTAAGATCAAGAACATCATCTGCGGCGGTGCAGCCTTGGATGAGGAATTGGTTCGCCGTTTTGAGGAGTTTGGCGTTAACCTTTATCAGGGATACGGTATTACCGAGTGCTCACCTCTCGTTTCGGTAAACCCCTACACAAAGATCAAGTATGCATCTATCGGCTTGCCCATTAAGTGCTGTGACGTTAAGATACTGAAGGACGTTTGCGGTCGTGAGGTTTATGCTGAAACCCGCGAACACGGCGAGATAATAGTTAAGGGCGATAACGTTATGCTTGGCTATTTCAAAAACGCCGAGGCTACCAACGATTCCTTCACTTCTGACGGTTATTTCCGCACCGGAGATATCGGCTACTTTGATGATGACGGTTATCTCTACATCACCGGCAGAAAGAAGAACCTTATTATACTTTCCAACGGTAAAAACGTTTACCCCGAGGAAATAGAGGAATACCTTCTCAGGCTTGACAGCATCAAGGAATGTGCAGTTATAGCGAGGAATAACGAGCTTGACGAGCCCGTTATCACTGCTATAATCGTTCCTGACGACAGCGTTCTCGCTATGGACGATGCCGGTATTCAAACGAAGATAAAAGAAGATGTCTTGTCCGTTAACGACAAGTTGCCATCTTTTAAACAGATTAGAAATATTGAGATAAGAAAGACCGATTTCGAGAAGACATCTTCTCAAAAAATCAAGCGCCACGTGCTTTAATATTATTTTTCGGAAGGACTAGTGTTATGTTTGAGAAATTTAAAGACTTATTGGTTGAAGAAATGAGCATCGACCCCAAGGTTATCGTTCCCGAAGCTTCCTTTGTTAACGACCTTGGTTTTAACTCTCTTGATCTGGCAGACCTTGTTGTTCTTTGTGAGGACACCTTTGGTATGGAGTTTGACGAGGAAGAACTTCCCCATCTTCTCACCATCGGCGACGTTATAAAGTACATAGAAAAACAAAAATAAAAACTTAAAAACAAGCGCTCCGAAGGCTATATGCTTTCGGGGCGCTTATTTGTGATATCGATTAAATACCATGAAAATATTTATCAATTTCTTCACGTGACTTGAATACGGTAACATTCTTGTCTCCGTATTTTTTTATAAGAGCATAAGTCTTAGGCAGCTCTTGGCCCTTAAAATCAAGTATCCACTGCCTGAACTCCTCGTCAAACTCTTCCTCGATCCATGGCATATCGGGCCGTGGTTTCCCCACCCGTTCCGCCGCACCGTTAAGACACACCTCGGTCGGCATATCTAAGAGGAATACCGTATCGCAGGCCTTAAACCTTGTCTCAAGCGTTCTGCTGTAATTGCCGTCTATTATCCATGCTTCTTGAGAAATTATTCCTTCTAAGGCCTTATCAAACTCTTCACGGCTAACGTTAGTTTTATCAGGCTTATGCCATATCATATCAAGGTGATACAAGGGGATGCCGGTTTCTGCCTTGAGTTTTCTTGCAAAGGTAGTTTTTCCGGCACCCGGACATCCAATCACTATTATCTTTTTCATCAAGGCTCTCCCAAAACTTCAGCCCTTGCAGCTTAAGCAAGGGCTCAGACTGCTGATAAAGGCACAGATCACAAAAAACAAAAAATCAACTTAGTAGAAAACTCAGGGGATATTTCCCTGAGTTTTCTGCATTATATTATATTTTCTCGTTTAAAACAGTCCTCGACTCACAGTGCTATCGGAATCCTCACAAAAACGCATTTTTGTGGGTGGTAGCTTGTTATCAGTTTTCAAAAAGGAAATACTCGTCCAATATACCGTGAAGAACGTATCTTTCATCAGGCTTTGAGCCCAAATTTGTACAGGTTACAAGAGTTATGATCTTGGAATTCGCATTGTAACCCACGGTTTTGGGAATGGAGTTTTTAGCGCGTAAATTTTTAAGGAAATTATAGTAATTATCCTTACTTGATTTATCCGTAAAGGTGTTTATAAAATATCCGCCTTCGGAACGGTAACCCGAAAAATACTCGTAAACGTATATGGCCTTTTCCGTAACAACGGTTATCTTCATCTCCTGAGCCTGAGTATATCTGTACTCACTGTCAAAGAAATACTTAATAGGACGGAACATGGTACCGTTAGTCATACAGTGACCGTAAAGAATAGTGTTCATGTTTCTGTCGTAATCATTGTTAAGACGGTAATCGGCAAAAATGGCGCCCATTGAACTTTTCTCACGTTCCGGAGTGTAATGCAAATAGTAGTCGTTATTAGTGGTCTTCATAATTGGATACTCTATCGTTGTATCCGACACAGAAATAAAACCGATACAATCGGGGTTATATGACTTAACCTCGTAATATCTATCCCTGAGATAATCATAATAATTACGAGTGTCCGTATCAACCATCTCTATACCGCCGTTATCACTGCCCAAAAAGGTAAGAAGGTCCTTAGCAGGCGTCACGGGGCGAGCAGGCTTGATCGCAGGAAGTTCCGAGCCCGTATCAGCGTTAAGGAGGTTAGCGTAATAATCCTTTGCCGCTGAAAGGTCGTTAACTCTATTGACGATCTTGGAAACAGAAAAAACAAGCACGCCGATGCATACGCATAAACAAACCAGTCTTATCATACCGTTTAATCCAAGCTTGCGTTTTTTCTTACGTCTCTTTTTCACCACGTTATCAGAGGAAAACTCTTTAAGAGAAGACTCAAAATCGGCACTCCTCCTTTGGTTTTCCGCTTCCTTAGGAGAAGACTGTTTTTGTCCGCTTAAAAAATGCTCCTCCGCGGTCATATTGTTTAAATCATATTTTGCCATAAGTATCACCTTTAACATTCTATACACTATATATTATATCCAAACTTAATGTGTTTTTCAATAGATATTATTATTTTTTTGCTGAAATTAGTCCTAAACGACTTTAATTTAACTTTCACAGTTGACAAATTGTAAAAAATGTATAAAATAGTAATGATAGACTTTAAAAGGAATAATTTGGAGGTTTTTAAAAATGAGTTTGAAAGAAGTTAAAGAGGTTGGCACTAATTTAAAAGAGCTTACTCTTCACATTGCAAAGGAAGATTTTGACAGCGCGGTTATGAAGACCTATCGCAAGCAGTGTTCTAAGATCAACGTTCCCGGCTTCAGACGCGGCAAGGCTCCCAAGCACATTATAGAAAAGCTTTACGGCACCGACGTTTTCTACAACGATGCCCTTGATTCCCTTTTACCTGACGTTTATGCGGCTGCAGTTGAAGAATCCGGTCTTGAAGTTGTTTCCAGACCCGAGGTTGAACTTGACACCATCGACGAAAACGGCGTTATTCTCAAGGCAAAGGTTTACGTTAAGCCCGAGGTAAAGGTTAACAAGTACACCGGCCTTTCCGCTGAAAAGGAAGCAGTTGTTGTTGAAGACAGTGAAATAGACGAAGAAATAGAAGCAGCAAGAAAGCGTCTTGCTCGTGTTAGCACCCTTACCGAAGGTGTTGCTGAAAACGGCGACGAGGCTGTTATTGATTTTGAAGGCTTTGTAGACGGCGTTGCTTTTGAAGGCGGCAAGTCTGAAAAGTATCCCCTTAAGCTAGGCTCCGGTAACTTTATCCCCGGTTTTGAAGAACAGATAGTTGGCAAGAATATCGGTGACAGTTTTGACATCTCCGTTAAGTTCCCCGAAGAATACGGCGCAGAAAACCTTGCAGGCAAGGATGCTATATTCAAGATAGTTCTTCACGAAGTAAAGAGAACCGATCTTCCCGAATTTGACGACGACTTCGTAAAGGAAGCTTCTGAGTTTGATACCGTAGATGAATACAAGGCTGATATAAAGGCTAAGATAGAAGCAAAGAAGGAAAAAGCGGCTAACTACGCATATGAAGAAGGCCTTCTTGATGACCTTCTCGCTAACACCGAGCTTGAGCTTCCTGCTCCCATGATCGAAGATGAGATCGATGCAAACGTTAGAGATTACGATTACAGACTTCAGATGCAGGGCGGCAGTCTTGACCTCTTCTTCCAGTACACCGGTCAAACCCTTGAACAGCTTCGCGAAAGCTTCAGAGCTCAGTCCGAAAGACAGCTTAAGATAAGACTTGCTCTTGCTGAAGTAGTTAAGGCTGAAAGCATTGAGGCTACCGAGGAAGACCTTGAGGCTGAATACGCAAAGATAGCTGACGGCTACAAGACCGAGCTTGAAAAGGTTAAGGCTACTATCGCCCCCGCAACATTAACAGAGGACATCGTTCTCAGAAAAGCGGTTAACTTTATAGTTGAAAACGCCGCTAAGTAATTATTTACGAAAGGGTTTAAACTTATGGCATTAGTTCCAATGGTTGTAGAGCCAACTGAGCGTGGCGAAAGATCTTTTGATATTTTTTCACGTTTACTTAACGACCGAATTATCATTTTGTCCGACGAGGTAAACGATACAACCGCATCTCTTGTCGTTGCACAGCTTCTTTACCTTGAAGCCCAAGACCCCGACAAGGATATTTCTCTGTATATTAACAGTCCCGGCGGCAGTGTTACCGCAGGCATGGCTATATACGATACTATGAACTTTATCAAGTGTGACGTTTCCACCATGTGCATAGGTATGGCAGCCAGCATGGGTGCTTTCCTTTTGGCAGCCGGCGCCAAGGGTAAGAGATACGCTCTTCCCAACAGCGAGATTATGATACATCAGCCTCTCGGCGGTGCTCGCGGTCAGGCTAGCGACGTACGCATTCATGCCGCATGGCTCCAAAGAACTAAGGAAAAACTTAACGATTTGCTTTCCAAGGCAACCGGACAGCCTCTTGACGTTATCGAAAGAGACACCGACAGAGATAACTTCCTTACTGCAGCACAGGCACTTGAATACGGACTTATAGATAAAGTATTGGAAAAGAGATAAAATGGCGAATAACAAAAACAACAACCGCGGCGGGATAAAAACAACTATTGACGAAAAGTGTTGTTGCGAGGTCTGCGGTATATCCGGCGTGCCGTTGGTTGATATCATTATCGAAAAGCAACGCGTTTTCGTTTGCGAGGATTGTCTTAACACCTCGTTTACGGTTTATAATGCGTTCAACGAAACCTATATGAACCGTGGTGCTTCCTCGGAGGGTGGACTTGGTTTTACCTTACAGACAATGCCAAAGCCTACCGAAATAAAGGAAATGCTTGACAAGTACGTTATCGGTCAGGACGATGCCAAGCGTACCCTTGCCGTTGCAGTATACAACCACTACAAACGCGTTCTTTCAAAGGCGGAATCCGAAAGCAAAAAGAAGCCTAAGGTTCCTGATAGCACAGAGGAGATCGAACTTGAAAAAAGCAACGTTTTGCTTTTGGGCCCCACGGGTGTAGGCAAAACGATGTTGGCGCAAACTTTGGCGCGTTTTCTGGATGTTCCCTTTGCTATTGCCGATGCTACCACACTCACTGAAGCGGGCTACGTTGGTGAAGACGTTGAAAACATACTTCTACGTCTTATCCAGGCTGCCGACTTTGACATTAAAAAAGCAGAGGTAGGTATCATATATATCGACGAGATAGATAAGATATCAAGACGCAGTGAAAACCGCTCCATCACCCGAGACGTATCAGGTGAAGGCGTACAGCAGGCATTGCTTAAGATTATCGAAGGCACTGTTTCCAACGTGCCCCCTCAGGGCGGCAGGAAGCATCCCAATCAAGAGTTTATACAGATAAACACCAAAAACATTTTGTTTATCTGCGGCGGTGCATTTGATGGGTTGGAGTCTGTTATAGAAAGGCGTATGGGTAAACAGCTTGTGGGCTTTAACAGCACCCTTGGCGAACAGTCGCTCGACAAGAGCAACATCCTAAAGGAGGTTACTCCCCATGATCTTGTAAAGTACGGAATTATACCCGAGCTTGTTGGTCGTATACCCGTTATCACTTCCCTTTCGCCTTTGGACACCGACGCTTTTGTTAAGATACTAAAGGAACCGAAAAACTCTCTCTTTAAACAATATACCCATCTGTTTGCTCTTGACGGCGTTGAGTTGGAATTCACCGATGAGGCAGCTGAGCTTATAGCGAAGAAGGCCTACGAACTTAAAACCGGCGCCAGAGGCCTTAGGTCAATAATGGAAAAGCTTATGCAAAGCTATATGTATTCCGTTCCATCTGAGAAAGGCCTTAAGAAGCTTGTTATAGGCAAAGAACAGATTAACTTTTAAAACAAAAAGCCACCAAAAGGTGGCTTTTAATTTTTACAATTCACTGCCTTGTCTTATATCTCTTTTTATCATTTCACGGTTTATAGTGTTTATCACCGTTTTTTTGTCGGCACTCCATAGGGGCGCCGCAAGATATGCCTTTGGAGCATCACCGGTAAGACGATGAACTACTACATCCGTCGGCAAATGAGTTATACACGCAAAAAGCGTTTCCATATATTCTTCCAACGTCAAGGTCTTAAAAAGCCCTTTTTGGTAATCCTCGTACAAGTCTGTTCCTTTTAAAACGTGAAGCAATTGAAGCTTAACACCCTTGCTTCCCGATTGAACAACAAAGCTTACGGTTTTCAAAGCATCACCTACGTCTTCGTTTGGCAGACCTAATATTATATGGGTTATGACCTCTATATTGACCGAAGCAAGACGTTTTACTGCGTCTGTGTAAACGTCATTGGTATAGCAACGTCTTATGTATTTTGCAGTGGCCTCGTTAGCGGTTTGAAGTCCTAATTCAACCCACACCGGCTTTATCTTATTTAGTTTTTCGAGAAGCAAAACGACATCCTCCGGCAAGCAATCCGGTCTGGTTGCAATAGACAGTGCCACCACATCTTCCCTATTCATTGCCTCGGTAAAAGCGTTTTCAAGGTATTCAACGGAAGCATAGGTATTCGTATAGCTTTGAAAATAGGCTATAAACCGTTTTGCTTTAGTCTTTTCAGCTATTAAAGCTTTCGCCTTTTCTATACTTTCTGAAACCGAATTGCATCTTCCCGCAAAATGCGAAGAGCCGTTATGACAAAAGATGCATCCCCTTGTATCAAGAGTACCGTCTCGATTAGGACAGGTAAGGCCCAAATCAATAGCTATTTTATAAACCTTTTCGCCGAATTTTTCATGTAAATATTGATTAAGCGAATAATATCTATCTTCCAAAGACGCACTCTCCTTTGCCAATGACTTGACCTTTAGTGAACAATAATGTATAATACAATCAATATCAAACTATAGGTGAACCATGAACTTTATTCTAAAAAACTTTGATGAACTAAGCACAAAAGAACTATACGAAATACTTAAGGCAAGAATGGCGGTTTTTGTAGTTGAACAAAGCTGTCCCTACCAAGACATTGACGGGAACGACTACACCTCCCATCATCTGTGGCTGGAGGACAACGGAACAATAAAGGCCTACCTAAGACTTTTCAAAATGGAAAACGGTATGGCAAGGCTTGGCAGAATTATTACCACTGAACGAGGCAAAGGGTACGGCGCTATGCTTATAAGCGAAGGCATAACCTCCGCAAAAAGGCTATTTGCGCCATATGCCATTTATATCGAAGCCCAGTCCTACGCAATAGGCTTTTATGAAAAGGCAGGGTTCAAAGTTTGCTCAGAGCCTTTTCTGGACGACGGAATCCCTCATGTTAAGATGATACTTAAAATTTAAACTAATGGCACGGAAGAGACGCTCTTTCCGTGCCATTTTTAAGCGCAAATACAAATACAACACAAGGCTCAGGCAAGCTTACCCGCGCGCTCTGCATCGCGCTGTGCGGACTTTTTAGCCTCTGTCTCTCTCTTGTCGTAAAGTTTTTTACCTTTACACAGACCTATTTCTATCTTTACCCATTTGCCCAAGAAATATAATCTTAATGGAATTATGGAATACCCCTTTTGACCCACAAGACCGAAAAGCCTTTGTATTTCTCTTTTATGCATAAGGAGCTTACGAGGGCGTATAGGATCACGATTGAAAATATTGCCCTTTTCATAAGCGCTGATATGCATTCCGTATGCAAATATCTCGCCGTTCTTTATCTGACAAAATGAGTCTTTCATATTTACTCTGCCGCCACGAAGAGATTTTACCTCCGTACCGCAAAGCTCAATACCTGCTTCAAAAGTATCCTCCACAAAATAATCGTGGTGGGCCTTTTTGTTTTGCGCTATTAATTTTGCAGCAGGGCCGTTTGCCATAGAAAAGCCCTCCTTTCATTAAAATCCATTACACGCCGATTACTACACGTGCCGAGAATACCTGCTGTCCGTCAGCCTTAACCGCTGTAAGACACGAACCGCTACCGTCGGCTGCAGCGCTTATCTCAACACTTTCGCCTGCCTTTAGCTCGCTTACAAAATGTATCTCAAATTCAGAAACCTTTTTATCGATAAAATCAATACCGCAGAAATCAACAAGCAGATCCCCGTAACGAGTGTTATTTACGTGACTGTTTGTGTCCATATCTGTAAGCCTAGCAATGTATGTATCCTTTGTAGGCGTTATATCCTCTGAAAGCTTTATTCTGCGTGTAGGCTCAATTCCTACTTGCTCCTCAGCGTTGGTTGTAACGTCTGTGAACAATGCGTCAGGACGCAAAATGCGTCTTGAAGAATAACTTACCAAAACCCATCTGGTAGTACCCGTACCAACGGTTTCACCATTAACAGTCATAACGTAATTACGAACAAATGACACGCCCTGAGTACCGCTGTTCCACGTTCTTATTTCCAATTCCTCATCAACCATAGGCGTGCGGCTGAAACTCACTATCGCCTTTGACACAACGAAAATCATATCCTTTTCTCTCATGGAGACATAGTCTGCGCCGTAATTAGCCGCATCTATCGTTGCGGCATCCTGCATATATTTAAGCATAGCAGAAGGCTTTAGGCTACCGTTAGGCAACACGTCGTAGCTTGTGATAAGATGTTTTACAGTAATCATATCTATCCTCGGTTTTAAATTTTTACATCATACTTTTTTCTTATAGTGTCGGTAAGAACAAATAAAGGTGCTTTTGGTTTTACCGGCACGTAGCCGCGTTTTTTACGACGTTTGTGCTTATTGGGCCCGTATACGGTATCAATGTTAAGAGGATTTCTTTCAAGGGCTCTTTGAACATCGGCGCTCTTTACATGGGTATATATCTGGGTAGTGCTCAACTGAGAGTGTCCCAATATTTCCTTAAGCAAAAGCACGTCAACACCGCCCTCGTTATACATAAGGGTAGCCGCCGTGTGGCGAAGCTTATGCACCGAATAGCCCCGTTGATCCAATCCGCTAAGGGTGAACTGACGTTTGATCATCCACTGTATGGTCTTAACCGACATACGGTTACCCTCGGTGGACAAAAACAAGGCGTTATTGTCCTTAATGCTTCGACCGCGTGAACGCGCAACGGTCTCTCGCACCGTTAAATAATCCATAAGCGCCGATCTGCAGGCGCCGTTCAAAAACAACGCGCGCTCCTTTGCACCTTTCCCTCGTATAGAAAAACGCTTAAAATCCGAATCTATATCGGTTAAGTTCATACCTGCAAGCTCCGACAAACGCATACCGCAGTTTAAAAACAAAAGAGCGATAAGATAGTTTCGCTTATAGTTAGGGTCGGTTTTATCAAAAGAGTCCAAAAACTTTTGTGACTCGCTAAGTGTCAACACCACAGGCAAGGAGGAAGGAATTTTTGGCGCATCTACGTCTTTTGCAGGATTATTCTTTAACTGGTGAGACTTTGATGTATGATATTTGTAAAAGGATTTTATAGTGGAAAGCTTACGACTTCGCGTAGTAGACTTGGAGTTTTTACGTTGTGCAAGGTGTAATAAGTAGCTGTAGATCTCCTCAGCAGTTACCGAATCGGCAAATGCCTCGTCTACCTTTGAAATATCAGCGGTTTTTTCGCTTACGTATTCACGCTTTGCTATTATATACCTAAAAAAGCAACGTAAATCTACGCAGTACTCGTTGACTGTCAAAGGAGAACACCCCTGAATATTAAGCTTGTACGACAAAAAACTGACAAATACAGAAGGGAGTCCCGTAAGATCCATTTTACTATTCCTCTATAATTCAAATAAGCTCCGTTATCAAACGGTCTGTTTCAAACAAAGACTTAAGCTCTTCGGCGGTAAGCGCCCTGCTTGCAACCAACGCCATAAGATAAAAATGCTTTGCAATAAGTTTTGATTTTTCTGCATCCATTGAAGAAAGCTTTAAAATTGCGGTGTTTGCAGTGTTTACAATCAACTCCTCATCTACCGGCGCACCGCTTTCGGTGCCGTTGAGAGCGGAATACATACGCATCATATCAGCAAAACGCCTGCTTTCCTCACCGCAACGGATAAGGACGGGTGCATCATCAGCGCCCAAGGCTGCAAGACTGATCTTAGCACCGTCAATGCCGGTAGCCTCAGCAAACAAAGACATAAGTTCTTCATCCTTTTCGGCGCTTGCACTTACGTCATCGAAAGCGGAATCTACACGTAAGAACTTAACGTTTTTCCCTTTGCTTTCAACAAAAGAAGCAAACTGGGTATCTACCACCGCATCAAGGACATACACAGGTATCTGCTTGTCGGCGTAAAGCCCAACGTAATAGGACTGCTGTCTGGGATCGGTGGTGTAATATAACTTTATATCGTCCTTATTCTCTCCGTCAAGAAGATCGGCCAAGGCTGTATATCCCCCATCGGTCTTCTTCAAAAGCAAACCTGAGGAAACTCTGTCATAGAACTTGGAATCCTTCATACAACCGTATTCAATATAAGGCTTTATAACATCCCAAAGTACACAGTATTTTTCAAAATCCTCATTTTTGAGTTTGATAAGCTTGTCTGCAAGCTTTTTAATTATATGAGCAGAAAGCTTACGCACATAGGTATTATCCTGCAAATAGCTTCTAGATACGTTAAGGGGAAGTTCGGGGCAGTCAAGGACGCCACTGAGGTTATATAAGTAGTCGGGAACTATCTCCTTAATATTGTCTGCTACAAAAACAGAGTTGTAGAAAAGTTTAATACAGCCTTCGTTACTCTCCATACTGTTACGCATGGAAGGAAAATACAATATCCCTTTAAAATTCAAGGGGTAATCGGCATTGATGTGTACGTAAAACAAAGGGTCACGATAATCGTTGAAAAGCTTTTTATAAAGTGCATTATAGTCTTCATCCTTAAGGTCAGAGGGAGACTGCTGCCAAGCAGGAAGAACCTCGTTGATAAGCTCCTTTTTTTCACCCTCTTGGCAATAGATAGGATACGGCATAAATGCACAGTACTTCTCAAGCACGGACTTTATCTTTTCATAGTCAAGATATTCGTATTCGCTCTCAACTATATGAAGAACTATATCCGTTCCCTTTGAGGACTTATTGCCCGGCCCCATTTCAAACTCTCCGTTTTCTTTGCAATCCCACTGAACTGCAGGGGCATCCGTATAGGACTTTGTTTTTATCTCAACGTTTTCCGCAACCATAAATGCCGAGTAAAAGCCCAAACCAAAGTGACCGATAATTCCGCCACCATTGCTATCCTCACCCTCGTAGCGTGATATAAAATCCAAAGCGCCGGAAAGGGCTATCTGGTTGATGTATTTTTCAACCTCCTCCTCAGTCATACCCACGCCGTTATCGCTAACCGTAAGGGTCTTAAGCGCTTTATCAAGTGTAACGTATACGCAATATTCCTCACTGCTTTCCTCTGTTTCCGAAAGAGAAACCAGTCTCTTATGCTTAGTAATTGCATCACAAGCATTGGAAACAAGCTCACGCACGAAAATATCCTTATCGGAATAAAGCCACTTTTTTATAACGGGAAATATATTCTCGGTTTGTACTGAAATACCGCCTTTTTTCAAAACACATCGTCCTTTCTGTTATTCGGAAAGCCATATTAAAAGGTTTCTATATCCTCAATAATATCGTCGCTTACAACAAAGTTACAATCAATGTCGTCAAGGTCATCCACGTCTTCCATTTCAAATCCGTGGTCTTCGCCATCGTCAGAGCAGCAGCATTTAACGGAAGGAGTATACTCCTTTGCGCCCTTAAGAAACAAGAAGGTACCAACAGCGCCCATGCCTGCCGCAAGCATACCGAAAACTATTGCCTTTTTCTTAATACTTGCACCGGAAAGGAACAAGAGCACCAAAAAGCAAAAAGCCTGTAAAAACAAGAAAGCGCCGGTAACCATTTTCATTTTTCCCATAATTAACCTCCGTATTTAACTACTATCATTTTAGACTTATTTTTTAACTTTGACACTTCATCTTTAGATATTCGCTTATAAATTCATCAATTTCGCCGTCCATAACCGCAGTAATGTTGCCGGTTTCGTAACCAGTTCGGTTATCTTTAACAAGAGTGTATGGCATAAATACATAGGAACGTATCTGACTGCCCCATTCTATATTCATCTTTACTCCCTTAATATCGTCTATCTTATCAAGCTGCTCCCTCTCCTTGATTTCAAGAAGCTTGCTTTTGAGCATCTTCATTGCCGTTTCTCGGTTTTGCACTTGACTGCGCTCCGTCTGACAGTTAACCACTATACCCGTAGGTAAATGAGTAATACGAATAGCAGAGTCGGTTTTATTGACGTGCTGACCGCCTGCGCCGCTGGATCGATGATGGTCGATCTTAAGGTCTTCTTCCCTAATGTCGATGGTCATGTCATCATTAAACTCAGGCATAACTTCAACAGAAGCAAAGGAAGTGTGTCTCCTTCCCGATGAGTCAAAAGGAGAAACGCGAACCAAACGGTGAACGCCGTTTTCGCCCTTAAGATAGCCGTATGCATTTTCACCTTCAACCAAAAAAGTTACGCTTTTTATGCCGGCTTCGTCGCCGTCCAGATAATCAAGGACCTTCAGTTTATAACGTTTACGCTCTGCATATCGGCTGTAAAGCCTATAAAGCATCTCCGCCCAATCCTGCGCTTCGGTACCGCCTGCACCGGGGTGTATGGATATAATACAATTACTGTTATCGTACTCACCTGAAAGCAGAATACGTATTTTTTCTTCCTCGTACTGCTTTTTTATGGAAGCAAGCTCCGAAAGGAGGTCGTCAACCAACTCCTCGTCATCCTCTTCTATCGCCATTGCAAACAGCTCGGAAAAAGAATTGAAGGCGTTCTCGAGGCTAAGAAAAGAATCAAGCACACTCTTTCTCCCTTTCAGCGTTCGCAAAAGATGCTGTGCCGCCTCGGGGTTGGACCAAAAGTCAGGGGCATTAGTCTGTTCCTCAAGACCCTTGACCTCCTTTGCCAAGGCATCGGCTCCCACAGATTGACGAAGCTGAGCGATGCCAAGCTCCAGCTCCTTTATATCAGGTTTACATTGTTCAAGTCTTATCAGCATATAAGCGATCTTCTCCCAAATCTAAGTATTATCCCCAACGAAAAGGTGTAAAACGCAACCGCACCTATAAGCCGGGTTCTGTCTTAAACAGTCATCTATCTTGAGCATACGTTGCCGCATGCTTCCTTGCCACCTTTAGGGGCTGCCGGGCAAGCATTAACGCCCCTATTTGCGGTGTTGCTTCGGATAGGGTTTACATGGCTGTGTTGTCTCCAACACACCGGTGAGCTCTTACCTCGCCTTTCCATCCTTACCGTGTAAAACACGGCGGTATATTTCTGTTGCACTGGCCCTGAAGTCGCCTTCGGCGGATGTTATCCGTTATCCTGCCCTGCGAAGCCCGGACTTTCCTCACCATGAGACCTTTCGGTATGTCACAGCGCGACTGTTCGGTGCGGTTGCTCTTTGTATTATACTATATAAATTAATTTTTGTCAAACGGTTGATTATTTTTTATTTTGGTATATAATTATTTTGAATGGAGAGATTTTACTATGCAAAGCATTATTGAAAATTACAAAAACAAAAGGGTAGGCTTTGTTGGGCTTGGTATCAGCAACTTACCCATACTTAAGCTTTTTGCCGACGTTGGTATTAGAATTACCGTGAGAGATTTCAAACCAAACGCTTGTGAAGAACATAAGGATTACCTTGCAAACATAGGCGCAAGGATAATAACGGGAGAGGGATATCTTGACGATATCGACGAGGATATACTGTTTCTATCCCCCGCCATAAAGCAATTCCTTCCCCAATTAGCCAAGGCTAAAGATGACGGCGTATACATAACTACGGAAATGGAAGAGTTTTTCCGTTTTTGCCCTTGTAAAACCATAGCGGTTACCGGCAGTGACGGCAAGACCACCACAACCACCTTAATAGCAAAAATGCTCGAAAAAGCAGGTAAGACCGTTCATCTTGGCGGCAACATCGGAGCAAACCTATTTGTAAGACTAAGTGAGATTAAGGCGGAAGATTACGCTGTGGCAGAGCTTTCAAGTTTTCAGCTTATGAAAATGACACGCTCACCTGACGTAGCGGTTATCACAAACGTTTCCCCTAACCATTTAGATTGGCATACCGACATGGAGGAATATACCGAGGCTAAAAAGACCATTTTCAGAAACCAAACAAACACCGGCAAAACCATCCTTAACGCATCAAATAGTGTTACGGCAAAAATGGTTTCCGAATGCGTTGGAAAGGTGGTAACCTTTGGCTGTGCCTGCGGAGATTTTTCAATTGAAGCCGACGGTATATACAATAACGGACACCTTATACTTGCAGATAAGGATATTCTTTTACCCGGCGCTCACAACAGACAGAATTACGCCGCTGCTATTGCCGCTGTGGACGGCATAGTAAGTAAAGAACTGATAACCGACCTTGCAAAGACCTTCGGCGGTGTTGAGCACAGAATAGAGCTTGTGAGAGAGCTTGGCGGTGTCAGATATTACAACTCCTCTATTGACTCCAGTCCCACCAGAACAGCGGCGGCTCTTAACGCCTTTGAAAAAAAACTGATTGTTATAGCAGGCGGCTATGATAAAAATATACCTCTTGAACCACTGGGAGCGCTGTTTTGCAAAAAAGCAAAGGCTTGCGTTTTGATGGGTGATACCATGCCTAAGATAAAGGCTGTTCTTGAAAAATCCGGCTATTGCGGCGCCGTACTGACGGCGGATAACATGAATGAAGCCGTTAATGCGGCAACGAATCTTGCTGAAAATGGCGATATTATTATTCTCTCCCCTGCTGCCGCAAGTTTTGATAAATACAAAAATTTTATGGAACGCGGAAAAGACTTTAAAAATATAGTTATGGCACTTTAAAAGGAGGATTACATGGATCTTTTTGAAAGAGTAAAAACCGTTACGGAGATGTGCGCGGTTTCAGGCAGAGAGCACATGGCTTTTGCAGAGCTTAAAGATAAGTTTGGCCATATGTTTGATGAGATATTTACCACTGCCACAGGTAGTTTTGTGGGAATAAAGCGTTGCGGTAAAGAAAACGCCCCAAAGCTTTTATTCGATGCCCATCTCGACGAGATAGGCTTTATGGTTAAGCAGATATGCGACGGTGGCTTCCTTAAGGTTACCAATATCGGCGGCATTGATACAAAGGTCCTTTCAGCTGCCGAGGTGTGGATACACGGTAAAGAGCGCATATCGGGCGTTTTTGCCTCTGTACCGCCCCATCTCAAGGAAGGCGACGGCAAGCAAAAGCTTTTACTTACCGATATGGTTATTGATACCGGCAGAAGCAAGGAATACCTTGAGGAAAACGTTCAGGTTGGTACCGTTTGCAGTTTTAAGGCTACCACCGAAAGGCTTTTGGGAAACCATGTAGTTGGCAAAAGCTTTGACGACAAGATTTGCATTTGCACGATTTTAGGTGCCTTAGATATTCTTGCAGATAAAGATATAAACGTTGATCTGATTGCCCAGTTCAGCGGCGGTGAGGAAATAGGCTACGTTGGCGCGGCTACTGCAGGCTTTACTGCGGATCCTGACTACGCCGTAGCTATCGACGTTACCAATTCCTTTGTTCCCGAGTCTCCCAAGAGAAAGGAAGACAACAGACTTGGCAACGGTGGCGTTATCTCCTTCTCCGGCACCACCTCTCGCCCGTTGACAAAGCGCTTTATAAAAGCTGTTGACGATGCAGGCATACCCTACCAAGTAGTAGGCGAGCCCGGTAGGACGGGAACCAATGCTCAAGTGTTGCAAATACTGCGCTCTGGTGTCCCCACCGCCCTTATTTCCGTTCCTCTCAAGAACATGCACACTCAGGCTGAAACTGCATGTCTTGACGACGTAGAAAACGTATCAAGAGCGCTTGCCGCCCTTGCTCAGTCTTTTTAAGGAGGTACTGTATGCTTAAATTAACGGAAAAACTTTGTAACCTATACGGTCCTTCCGGCTTGGAAGATGAGGTAAGAAACGCAATCATCGAAGAGATAAGCCCTTATTGCGAAAAGATTTACACCGATAAGGTTGGTAACCTCATCGCCTACAAAAAGGGGAAAAAAAGCACGGACAAGCCCCTGCTATTCGCTGCTCACATGGATGAAGTAGGCTTTATGCTTCAATACATCTCACAAGATGGGTACCTGTATTTTGATACAATCGGTGGAATCGACAACAGCGTTATCGGCGGCAGGAGACTGGTTATCGGCGAAAACAAATTACTTGGCGTTGTAGCATCAAAGGCAATCCACCTGCAAAAGCCCGAGGAAAGAGGAATGTGTATTCCTATTTCCGAAATGTATATTGATATCGGATGCAAAACCAAGGAAGATGCCAAAAAGCACGTTTCCGTTGGTGACTGCGGTGTATTTGAGCCTAACTTTGAAGAGTTTGGCGACGGTTTTATAAAATCCAAGGCTATTGACGACCGTTTCGGATGTGCAGTCCTTTGCACTATGATAAAGGAAGAACGAGAATACGACACCATGTTCGTGTTTACCGTATGCGAGGAGGTTGGTTGCAGAGGCGCACAGACTGCCGCTTACTCTCTTAATCCCGAATGCACTGTAGTTATAGAAAGCACCACTGCAGGCGATATATACGGTGTAGCCGCTGAAAGACGCGCTTGCAAGGTTGGCGACGGCGCGGTGCTTACCGTTATGGACGGCGGTACTGTTTACGACAAGCAATTTCTTGATAAAGCAGTAACGCTTGCAAAAGAAAACAGCATCAACTACCAAATAAAAAATACCGTTGCAGGTGGGAACGATTCAAGAGCCTTCCAAACAACGGCTAAAGGAAGCCGAGTTCTTGCAATATCCGCTCCCGTTAGATATATACATTCCGCCTCATCAGTGGTTAAAAAGACAGACCTTGAGGACGTACTTGCTTTGGCACGTCTTGTTGCCGACAATGGAAAGGAGATATAATTTATGTACGAAACAATAAAGAAATATATAAACACTTTTTCTGTAACGGGCAGGGAGTATTATCTTGCCAACGTTATTGAGGCCGATCTTAAGCCCTTTGCTACTGAGATTCGCCGCGATGCTATGGGCAACCTGATCGTTTTTAAAAAGGGTGCTGACAGCAGTAAAAAGCTGATGATAGCCGCTCACATGGACGAAATAGGTTTTATGGTTACCAACATCACCGACAACGGTTATATTCGCGTTACCAACGTGGGCGGTATAAGCGCGCTATTCTCCTCGTACGGCCTTGTGAAATTTGAAAACGGTCTTAAGGGCGTTATAGTTGCAGACTCCTCAGCAAAAGATATTAAAGTTAAGGACCTTGTAATAGATATAGGTGCCAAAAACAAAAAGGATGCCGCACGCAAGGTTGCTGTCGGCGACCTTTGTGCGCTCGTTCCGTCCTTTACAAGGCTTATGAACAAACGTATCAGCGCAAAAGCATTTGACGACAGACTTGGCTGTGCTGTTGCGGCTGTCTCTGCCATGAAATCAACCCCCAAGTACGACACATACTACGTTTTCACCGTACAGGAAGAGGTTGGCTGTCGCGGTGCTATGCCAGCAACCTTTGACATTCGTCCAGATTATGCAATTGCTATTGACGTTACCGGTACCGGCGACACGGTTGGCGCAAGGGCTATGGAAATAAAACTTGGCAACGGTGCAGCTGTTAAGCTTAAGGACTCCTCTGTTATCTGCTCACAGCTTATGGTTGACGCTATGACCGAATGTGCAAAGCGCAACGGAATAAAGTACCAGCTTGAGGTGCTTGAGGCAGGCGGAACAGACACCCACTCAATGCAGCTTGCAGCAGGCGGCTGTCACGCAGGATGCATATCCATTCCCACGCGTTATATACATTCCCCCGTGGAAACGGTTGACCTTGGCGACGTTGAAGCCTGCGAAAGCCTTCTTACCGCTTTGGTAAACGAGGGCGTGGAATGAGCAGAATATCCGAAAGAATACGCAATTTAGCCGCTGAGTGCGAGGCAGAGCTTAAAGATGTCTTTGCCCGTTTTGATGCAGTTTCCGTTACTAATACCGAAAAGGTGCTTGACGTTTTTTCTGAGCTTGGTCTTGCGGAAAGACACTTTGTGTCCACCAACGGATACGGCTACAACGATGACGGCCGTGACCTGTGCGATCTTGCGTTTGCGAAAGCCTTAGGCTGTGAATATGGCTTTGTAAGGCACAACATCGTATCAGGGACCCACGCCTTGGGCATTGGTCTTTTTGCCCTGCTGCGACCCGGTGATACGTTACTTTCCGTTGCAGGAAAGCCTTACGACACCCTTGACGGCGTTATTGGCATAAACGGCGCAGGTGAGGCGGGTTGTCTTGCAGAGTTTGGCGTTACCTATAAGCAAATAGACCTTATCGACGGTAAGACCCTTGATTACAAGGGCATAAAGACTGCGCTTACCACCGACAGCAGTATTAAAGTTGTTTTCGTTCAGCGTTCAAAGGGGTACCTTAATCGTGCAAGCCTTTCCGCAGAGGAAATTACCGAGCTATACAATCAAGTAAAATCCGTTTCTAAAGCCTTTGTTGTTATCGACAACTGCTACGGTGAGTTTTGTGAGACTACAGAGCCTAAGGGTGACTTGCTTATTGGCTCTCTTATTAAAAATCCAGGCGGCGGCATAGCCGAAACGGGTGCATATCTGGTAGGGACAAAAGAAGCCGTTGAGCTTGCGGCGGCAAGGCTTACCGTGCCCGGCATAGGTCTTGAATGCGGCGCCTCCTTAGGACAGACTCGCAACATGTTCAAGGGGTTGTTCTTTGCACCCCACACTGTCTGCCAAGCACTTAAAACCGCTGCTTTTGCTTCCCTGCTGTTCCAAAAGCTGGGCTACACGGTAAGCCCCGCCTTTAACGAAGAACGCAGAGACATAATACAAACGGTTTCCCTCGGCAATGCAGAGCTTTTATGTGCCTTTTGCAGGGGGCTTCAGAGTGGCTCACCGGTTGATTCCTACGTAACACCGGAGCCTTGGGATATGCCCGGTTACAGTGACGCTGTTATTATGGCGGCGGGTGCCTTTACACAAGGCTCCTCCCTTGAACTTTCTGCCGATGCGCCTCTTCGCGCTCCATACACTGTTTTTATGCAGGGTGGGCTCACATACGAAAGCGGTAGGTTTGGTATAATGTGCGCTGCTGAGGAATGCGAAAAACAAAGATTAAAGTAAACATAAAAGACGGGTCGTTTTTCCGCGACCCGTCTCAAGCTGATGACAAACCTTGTCATCAGCTTGACTGAGCGCTGAGAAAGGTGCAGACAAGACGAACCGAGGCGAAAACTGTACTAAGTACTGTGAGCCGAGGTTCGTTTTGAACGAAAAAATGCAACAAACGAAAAAATTCGAGGATGAAATTCATCGAATTTTCTTCTTTATGGGAAAGAAATTTTAGCTTTTTCGTGGTCTGTGCCTTTGTCAGCGGTCTGAGACGGGTCGTTTTTCTGCGACCCGTCTTTATTTTTACTGCCTTAAAGCTTACAGATATCTGCGTCCGTGATAAGATGGAAGCCTGCAGCTTCAAGAGCCGCCTCCGCCTTTGCGTTATCCTCTACTCTCAGCACCACGTAGGCGTGCTTCTCTGTACGCGCCATAAAAGCGTAAAGGTATTCAAGGTTTATGTCCGATTTTGACAATACCTCTAACGCAGCGGTAAGTTTACCGGGTGCATCGCCTATCTTTACACCGACAACTTCGGTAACTTTTATAAGATATCCCTCGTCGGTAAGGGTTTTCTCGGCAAGCGCTTCGTCGTTAACGATAAGACGAAGAATGCCGAAATCATTAGTTTCTGCAATAGAAAGCGCCCTGATATTTACATTATGATTTGCAAGGGTGTCCGTTATCGGAACAACCGCGCCCTGCTTATTTTCAACAAAAACAGTAATTTGCTTAATCGCCATACAAAAAACTCCTTTCTTTAAACCAGTTTGCGTTTATCTATAACACGAACCGCTTTGCCCTCGCTGCGAACGATGCTCTTGGGGGCAACAAGGTGTACCTTGGGATTAATACCAAGCATGATCTTCATAGAATTAGCAAGGTTCTTTTCCATAGAGAGAATGTCGCTTAACTTATCGGTGAACATTTCGGGAGTCATTTCAACGTTAACTTCAAAGGTATCGGTATTATTTACTCTATCAACAACGATTTGATAGTTAGGCTGATAGCCTTCGTTTAAAAGCACGGTCTCTATCTGGCTTGGGAAAACGTTTACACCGCGGATAATAAGCATATCGTCGGTTCTGCCCATAGGCTTTGCCATTTTAATAAGAGTACGGCCGCAGGAGCATTTTTTACGTGAAAGCACGCATATATCTCTGGTGCGGTAACGGAGCAACGGAAATGCTTCCTTATCAAGAGCAGTAAACACAAGCTCGCCCTTTTCACCCTCGGGAAGAACTTCGCCCGTATCCGGGTCGATTATTTCTGCCAAGAAGTGGTCCTCGTTAATATGCATACCCGTCTGCTCGGAGCATTCGAAAGCAACGCCGGGACCGGAGGTCTCGGTAAGACCGTAGATATCGTACGCCTTAATACCCAGTGTATCCTCGATACCTCTCCTCATCTCCTCTGTCCAAGGCTCGGCACCGAAGATACCGGCTTTAAGAGGAATATCGTTGGGCCCCATCCCCTTTTCCTTCAGCGTTTCGCCAATGTAAGCGGCGTAGGAAGGGGTACAGCAAAGTATAGTGGCGTTAAGGTCGGTCATAAATTGAATTTGACGGTCGGTATTACCGGAAGACATGGGAAGTGTCAAACAGCCTACCTTATGAGAACCGCCGTGAAGGCCCGAACCACCTGTAAACAAGCCGTAACCGTAAGCGACCTGACAAACGTCCTTGTTTGAACCGCCTGCAGCAACTATCGCTCTTGCACAGCAGTCCTCCCAAAGATCAACGTCGTTTTGTGTATAAAACGCAACTACACGGCGCCCCGTAGTGCCGGAGGTCGAGTGGATACGAACGCAATCCTCAATGGGCTTAGCAAGTAATCCGTAAGGATAGGCATCACGAAGGTCAGCCTTGGTAAGGAAAGGAAGTTTATGCAAGTCTTCAATTCCATGAATATCTTCGGGTTTTACGCCTTTTTCGTTCATCAGCTTGCGGTAGTATTCTACGTTATCATAAACGTGTTTAACTTGTTTAACCAATTTTTCCGACTGAAGCTTTTTAAGGTCTTCAACGGGCATGGTCTCTCTGTCCTTTTGATAATAATTCTGTGCCATTTCAAATCAATCCTTTCGATTTAATGTGTGTAATAAGTTAAATTTTCCGCCGTGGTACATGCAAACAAAAACGCCGTCCCTTTTTCCCTCCTTTTGTTTTTGTTACGGAGGAAAGCGTTTTTATAGGCAAAAAAACACGTCCTCCGTATTCCTTTTTAAGAATACAGAGGACGAGATAAAACCCGTGGTACCACCTCAGTTCACCGCTTTCTCACGATTGCGGCCTTTCAGAGTGTCTATCAACACCCTTGTTTTATAACGGAAACACCCGTTGCATCCTACTTAAAGACGAAAACGCCCTGGTTCAGCGCACTGCTTGCAGGATGAATTCACCAAAAGCCGCCCCATTGTCTTGCACCACCCGACAACTCTCTAAAGGTTAAGCCCAAGGCTACTTGTTCCTGCTCAAACGCATTTAACGATTTTATATTACTACTTTAGCACAGTAAAGTCAAGAGTTTTTTTGATTTTTTTATTTAAAATTGTATTGTGGAAAGGAAATATATTTCGGCATTAAATTCTGTAAATTTCAACATTCAAAACATTTCGACCGTTTAAATAATACGTTATTCCCGGTATAATCTGTTGATTACACCCAAGGCGTGTAGCCTGATTGATGTGAAACCGTAAGATTACTTCCGTCTGCAGAGGTGCTGTAAATAGCTCTTATTCTGTCATCCTCGGCAAGTTTTAGTATCTCACTCTTTGTTAAGGACAGTGCTTCAAATCCGGGAATCACGGCCCAGTGAAGTTCATTCTTAGTTTCGTAAATGGAAGGAAATAACGACACCACGTAACGGCCAAAGCGCCTTGCAGGCAAAGGGTTTCCATTTGGCAACATATAATTATCGTTCGCCGTAGACATTGCCTCATCTATGTAGTCGTTACCGTTTATCTTAGCTGTTATTCCTGCCTTGTCGGTTATATCCTTTATATATTTGTCCATATAATCAGATATACCGTTCAAAAGCCTGTAACTTTCATCCTTGTTTTCAGGCGCAATACTTAAAAAGTTTTTTTGTTCGTTGGTTTCGTTATATGACCTATTGGGATTAAGCAATAAGTTGTTGTAATATAACTGTTCGGATTTATCAGCGTTGTAGCCTAGGTTGGCAATGCTTGACAGTCTTTCGTTAATTAGCGTGCGCTCAATGGAAAACTTTTCGGGCCATTTATCAATATTTGTAAGGTTTTGATTAGAATTAGTTTGTGCAAAAGTGGTACAAATGCTGTCAAAGTACATAGAATAGTAAGCGCTTTGCATGTTGCTTATATATGAAGATACTTGGTAGGTAACGGTTTCACCTTCAAACATCTCGTAATTATAAACGTCTGCTGCAGTCAGCACCCATACATTAAATGTATCTTCATCTGTTGCGTTTTCCAGCAACGTTGTGAGATGATCTGTAATGCTATTATTGTAATCGCCAACTCTCGTTCTTGCCAGTGCTATTGAGAAATTACCGTACTCCAGCATTTTACGAATCGTTTCTTCTTGTGCATCTATATAATAGCAACGGTCGGAGTCAATAGTTATATCACTTGCATCGGAGGCGCTTCTTATGTTTTCGGCTCCTGCCGATTCAACGTATGAAAGGGCATCACTATAAAAAGCTTCGTCTGTCTTCTCTGTGGTGCCATCCTTGAAAACATCAACAAACAAGGTGTACCATACGTCCTTATTCTTGTGTTCTTCAAGTAAATTGGTTAGTTCTTCGGTAATATAAGAGTTGTATTCTTCGTGGAAGATATATGTATATCGTTTTATATACTCCTCACCCTCGTATATTGGTGCGGAAATATAGACCTTGGCGTTAGTCTCACCGCTTAAAATTTCGCAAGAAGTAGTTTCCTCCGAGGAGGACTCCTCCACACTTTCGTTTCTTATTTCTTGAGGTTTGTTGCAGGATGAAAAGCCAATGCCCAAGGTAAATATCAGCAGAAAACAGAGAACTGTACGTAATATTTTTATCATTGGTTTACCTCCTTGTAAATTATAGAATGAAATATAAATTACCACCAAGCTACTGCATAATATACTTTTTGGTCAATGCCATATTCTGGTTTCATGGTGTCCCAGTTGAATGTCGAAACCACTTTCACAATGATTGTATAAGTACCAAAGGAAGTAGGGACAAAATCGATCACTTCTAAATTGTTATATGCGCTATTGGCAGAATAAATAACTGCACCGTTTGGGTCTACAACATGCAAAGCCAAATTGGCCAATTCATCAGATGCTATTTCCGTTGTTGATGAACTG
>JAFQKR010000005.1 GCA_017396825.1 Clostridia bacterium | reverse complement strand
GAGCACCGCAAGGGCAAGAGGGATTTGTATCATCATATATGGGTTATTCTTTGCTTTATTACATGGCACAAATTATACGTTGGGGAGATGTAAAAACAGTCCCGAACACAAAAAAACAAATTTTTATATTTTAAAGACGAAAAGTGGCAAACGCCACTTTTCCTTTTTTGCTATATATTTTTTTGCTATAGACGAACACAACCACTCGCAGTACTTAGTACAGCTTCGGGTTGTGTTCGCCCATTCGGAACAGTTTTTCCTATCTCCCGAGGGGCACAGTTTCAGTTCGTTTTGTCTGCACTCTTTTTTGAAAGCCGGAGGAGCGTGTTGTGTTCGCCCATTCGGAACAGTTTTTCCTATCTCCCGAGGGGCACAGTTTCAGTTCGTTTTGTCTGCACTCTTTTTTGAAAGCAGGGGGAGCGTGTTGTGTTCGCCCATTCGGAACAGTTTTTCCTATCTCCCTTAAGAGGGAAACAAAAAAGTGGCGTTTAGCCACTTTTTGTTGTGTTATATATTACCCGTAACGCAGGACATAACCATCTGAGAAAGCTGGCACGCGTAGTTATACAAATTCCAGTGCTCGGCCTTGTCTCTGGAAATGTTGCCGCCGCGGCCTGCCCTGAAAATCTGCAGCTTTATAGGCATCTGGCTTCTGAAACTTACGTTCATATAAACCTCGTTGGTAGAAAAACGGGTACCCTTTGGCGAGGTGTTGAACATACCGCCCTGAACCCAAGAGGCAACAAGGATTTCGTCGTCCTTAGTCTGGAATCCCATAACGTCGTTTAAGTAGAAGGTTTGAACGTTAAAGGGGTTAGCAGTCTTTATAGCGCCATATCCTTTGTCCTTGTTGTAATAAAAGCTGTCCCCTGCGTTAGTTGTAAAGAGCTCAACAAGCCCGTTCTGCTGTAACCATTGATGAAAATCGTAGTTCATGGCTGCTCCTTTCAAAAAAGAAGATTAAAACTCAGAAACAACAGCAACGATAAGAATAATGTAGAAGAACCAAACAACGGTCATAACGATACCTGCGATACCGCCGATAAGACCAAGTATCTTGCCTGCAACGCCCTTACCGGGGAACTCGCAGTTGTACTGTGCCGCAAGGGCAGATGCCTGAGCAGAAGTGCTCTTTGCGCTGAAGCCGAGGATAATGGCAACGATGGAAGCGATGGGGAAGGAGCACATAATAGCTGCTGCAAGACCCTTGCTGAAGGCAGAGTTAGCAAGAGCAACTACCTGAGGAAAAGCAGGCTGCTTTTGGGGCTGGGGATTGTAGTTGTTGTAATTGTTGTAGTTGGGATTGTAGTTCATAACAAATCTCCTTTTATAAAAATTTTTTATTTTTGTATATCGCGGCTGCCGCCGAAATATTCATTTAAAAACTCCTTTATCGCTCCATCGTATCTTTCCGTATCCGTTATACGAAGCATAGAGTGGCCGCCCTCGTCAAAATACACTATCCGCTTGTTTGCGCTGCCGCATTTTTCAAAAAGCCGAGCCGCGTTATCGGGGGTAGAGTATTTGTCCTTCTTGCTTTGAAGCATCAAAAGGGGAACGTTCAGCTTGTCGATACAGTGTATAGGCCCCTTTTTCATTGAGTGGGTGGTGTAGTGCTTAAACCAAAAATCGGTAAAGAACAAGAGAGTGGGAAAGTTACGCTTTTTCTCGATAAAATGGTTTTTCATAGAATAGGCAAAGGTGGCAAACATCCCCTCAGTAACCATGCCCTTAACACAGTCGGGACATTCTTCCGAGGTAAGGGCGTACATACCCGCCGCCGCGCCTATGCATATGCCGTGGAAAACAACGGTCTCAACTCCGTGCTCGGCGTTCAAAAACCGTACCCACGCCAAGGCGTCGCGGCTTTCGTCAAAGCCCGTGGTGTTGTACTTTCCGTCGCTAAGCCCGTGGCCTCTCGGGTCAACCAACAAAACGTTAAAGCCCGCCCTTGCATAGGGGATGGCGAAATAGTACCCGTAAATAAGGCTTTCCGTCCTGCCGGACAGCACCATAACAGCCCTATCAAAGCCCATGTCGTAGTACTCGCCGTAAAGATTAAGACCTTCGTTTACTATATGCACGTCCTGCTTAAAGCCCTTGTGCTCCTTTTGCCAAAGGCTGCCTTGGCGGTACATCTCAGCTTGCATCGGCTCAACGTCTGCAGGCAGCTTTCTTGCCCAATGGTCCTTGCTCTTACGCATAAGGGTCTCGCAAAATATACGCCAAGCGGCGTAAAACATATTAAAAAAGTAAAAACCAACGCCAAGTGCCAAAAGCACTGTTACGATAACGGTAATCGTTTTGTCGCTCACTGCTTTTTACCCTTCCTCTTTTCAAGTTCTTCTCTCAGTTCCAACACCTTGCCCCTTACTATTTCGTTAAGCCTTGGGATATCCTCGCGGGTGTGCTTATCACCGGCAAGATAGTCGTAAAGGTCAATGGGCTTGCCGATGATAACGTGCAGTCTTTTAAAAAAACCGTAGTTACCGTCGGATACAACGGGGACGATGGGGCACCTTGCCCTGAGCGCAATAAGGATATAGCTGGGATAAAACTCCTTTATAGTGCCGTCGTCGGTGTTATGCCCCTCGGGGAATATCTGCACAAGCTTGCCCCGTCTCAGGGTTCTTACGCTTTCTGCCACAAAGTGCATATTACCCGTGACGCGGTTTGCCTGTATACCGCCCCAAAATATCATGCCATACTTTCGAAAGGGGTTTCTAAACCCGTCCTCGCTGGCAACCACGTACAGCTTCCGCGGGAACACAACAAAGCAGTTTGCCACGTAGTCCAGGGGGTTATAATGGTTGGAGATAATAAGGTTTCCGCCCCTAAAGCAGCGGCGGCAGGCCTTTTTATCCTCGTAATAGGTCTTTCTTTTGAAAAAAAGCCAGTTAAAGGGATAGCCCGATATTACGCCAAGTATCCTGAAAAACTCAATTATTGCCTTCATTTTTCATCCTTGCCCATCATTGTGATGGTCTTGGGAAGGAAGAAGGAAAGAGCGCACGCCAGCATACAGAAGGCGGCAACGATAAGGGTAAGGTAGGAAACAAGGCCGTGTTGCTTGAGGAACACCAATATACCGCCCGTGGCAATGCCTGCGGAAACCGCCTCAAACAGACCTTGGATAGCAAAATACATGGAGGACGCCGCCTTAGACTCCGATTGGCGGAGGAGAGCCCTTTGAGAGGGAACCGTGTAGGTAACGGAGAAGAAGGAGCCTATGGCAAAGGAAACTATTATACTGCACATGATGGCGTAGGGCAAAAGGAAGTCCTGCGGAATAAAGCCGCAAAGGCCCATAAGCGCCATACCGGTGGAATAAACTGTGAGAATGTATCTGTAAGCGAAGCCCAGACCGCGCTTTCTGACCAGCTTGTTGTAGATAAGAATGGTAAAGGGAACGGGCACAAAGCAGGACGCCATAACGAAGGTCATGTTAACGTCGGTGGTGGAGAAGTACTCGTTGATGCCCGAAAGGAAAAGCTGGAGCCCCATGTTCATAATGCAAAGCACAAAGAGCCATTTTATAAAGGGTCTGTCCTTAAAAGCAAAGGAGATGGACTGCAAAACGGTGGTGCGTTCCTTGTTTGCCTTTTCCGCCATGATAGCGGCCTTGTCCTCTTTTATCATAAACAGGGGTATAAGCATGGTAAGCGCCAAGGGAAGGAAGATAAGCGCAACGATCTTGATGTTAAGACCCAAGGACACAAAGAGGGGAACGAGAGCAAAGTTAAGGGAGAAATAAACCACGTCGCAAACGGACTTTGCGTTGGATAGGAACACAAGGTCACCCTCGTTTTCCGTAACCTCGGCAAAGGTGGAGTAAAAACCAAGCATAGTCAAGGTGTAACAGCCGTAAAAGATGCAAAGAAGGGCGGCAAACCAAATGGTGTTAAGGATGCCTGCGGTGGGAGAAGGAACCACAAGGAACAGCAGATAGGCAAGTATCATGGGGATATAGCCTATAAGGATGGCGGGCTTTCTTCTGCCCCAGCGGGTCTTAAGGTTGTCTATAAAGTGGGAAAAGGGCAGGTCTATAAGACCGTCGATAACCTTGGCCGCTATAACCAGCACACCCCAAAGGGCGGCAATAACCAAGTCCTTGTCCATATATGTCCATTTGCCGATATCCTCTTCGGAAAATCCGCCCACAAGCAGGGCGCTGCAAAGGTAGGAGCCAACGATAACGTTAAGCATGTTAACGCCAAGGCCCGAACAAGCGTATAAAAACAATTTCTTTTTAGATGTTATCTTTTTCATATCAATACATCCCTTTAGCTTTTATTCAAAAGCAAGGGTAAACTCTGCCTTGTGGCTGTCCGTCCTTACGGCGGAAACCTCCAAGGGGTACCCCATGCTTTCTATTCTGCCAAGTATGCCGTCCAGCTCCTCCTCGGAAACAGAGCTGTTACAGAACAAGGTAAGGATCTCCTTTCCATGCTCCTCCACTGCGGTCTTTACCGCCGCCGCCACCGCATCCTCGACGCTTTTTTCCACAGCAATAAGCTCCTTGCCGCAGAAGGCGTAAAAGTCGTTTCTCTCTATAATTCTGTTTCCGTAGCGGAGAGGGTTTTTTCTTTTTGCTACCGAAGCAATATAAAGCCCCGAAAGTATCCTCTTTACAGAGGCAATGGTACGCTTTATGTCCTGCTCCTCGTAGTCCAGCGCCGGAAGCACTGCGTAGCAGGCGGCAATGCTCTTACTGCTTACCACCGTAACCGATGCGCCGCTGTAAAGGGCCTTAGCCTGAGCCGCGGAAAGCATGGCATCAGACCCGTTGGGGAACAGAATAATATGCTTCTTGTCCGTCTTTTCAAAGGCCCTTATGTAGTCCTTGGTAGAGGGGCTTTTGCCGCAAAGTATAACTGCGTCGGCGCCCATATCTATAAACATTTTTTGCATATCCGCATCGTATGCCACTGCAACCACGGCAAAGGAGCCGCCGCCGTGAGAGGGGTTTACCATAATGTTTTTGGTAAGCTCGGTGTGCTGAACGCTCATGTTCTCCACCTTAACCGTCAAAAACTCGCCATACTCGTGGCAAAAGGCAAATATCTCCTCGGGACGGTGGGTATGGATATGGACTCTTACCTTGCCCTTTTCTTCGGTGCACACCAACGAGTCACCAAGTTCCGAAAGGTTTTCTTTGAAACCTTCCATTAAGAAGGGTCTTCTTCCGTTCAGGGGTTGTAAAAGCAGTTCGGTGCAATAGCCAAACTCAAAGACCGTGTCTTCGTCAAAAGCATCGTAATCTATACCCGAAGCTTCTTCGTTTGTATTGTCGGCATCAATGCTCTCGCCGTCAAGATATTTCTTCATACCTTCAAAAAGATAAACTATACCTGCGCCGCCGCTGTCAACCACGCCTGCTTCCTTAAGAACGGGAAGCAACTCCGGCGTGTTCTCCAGCGATACCTTTGCGTGCTCTATAAAAGAGGTTATTATGTCGTTAACGCTCTCGCTGCCGTCAAATTCCTTCTTTACCGCCTCGGTTGCATCCTTAAGCACCGTAAGCATTGTCCCCTCCACGGGGGTGGCAACCGCGGAATAGGCATTTTCAACCCCTGCCTCAAGGGCGGCTATGAAAAGGGCGCCGTCTATGGTATCAACGTCTTTGAATTTATCCGCAAGACCCTTTAAAAACTGCGATACGATAACGCCGGAGTTGCCTCTGGCTTCAAAAACCACCGCGCTTGCAAACTTTTTGGCAAAAGAGGGCAGGTCTACAAGGGTCTCCCCGATAGCGAGCAGACCCCGGTGTATAGTAGTAACCATGTTGGTACCCGTATCCCCGTCCGGAACGGGGAATACGTTAAGCTGGTTAACCGTCTTACAGTGCTTGTTCAGGTTACGCACTGCGTAATCCACCATGCTTCTGAAAGCGGCCCCGTCAATAGTCTTAGCCATCAAATCACCCGTTAAGAAGTTCGTTCATCGTTTCCTTTTCTTTTTCCATGTCCTCGGTTATCTCATCGCCGAAATAGTAGGCGCATATCATACCCGTGCCGATATTGGTGGCACAGCCCGAGAACACCTCGGAAAGGTATACCTTTTTAAAGCCTACCCTTTCCTCTAACAGCCCCTTAAGCCTTTCGGCATAGGCTGCTCTGTCGGTGTGGTACACCAGTGCGTAGCTGCTTTGAGGCTCGGAGGCGGTTTTTTTGATGTATTCGGCAGTTATATCAAGGGCGCGGTTTATGCCCTTGGCCTTGCCAAGAACAGAAACGTAGCCGTTACGGTTGCAGTCACCCATAGGCTTTACCCCTGCAAAGGAGCCCATGATAGCCTTGCCCATGCTAAGCCTGCCGCGGCGTGCAACCACCATAAGGTCGTCAATAGGGCCCATCTGGTGCACACGGTGCTTGTTGGCCTCAAGCCATTCTATTACCTCGTAAAAGCCCTTACCCTCGTTTTTAAGCATCTGAGCGTAAAGCACCAAAAGCCCAATAGCGCCTGACATACGGAAAGAGTCGAAGCAGTATATCTCACTGCCCTCCACCTCCTCCATAACACGCTTTGCCGCCAGTGACGCCACCCCGTAGGTGGAGCTTATTTTGGAGGAGATAGAAACGCTTAGCACCTTATAGCCCTCTTGGCAGTATTTCTTAAAGGCAAGATAATACTCCTCAGGGCTTGGGGGAGCCGAGGTAACCTCCGGTTTGCGTGAGGATAGGGCGGCGTAATAATCGTCGCGGCTTATCTCAGACCAATCAAGGCGGGTGGGAAAATCACGCCCATCGCTTATATGAACGTGTCCCTTTAAATAGTCATTTATACCAAATTCATCCCTTATTACTTGCGGAAGATCACAAGTAACGTCGGGCAATATCACAAACTTTTCCATAACCAAAACTCCAATGGCAAAAAAATTCAACCATATTATATCATACTTTAAAAACACTTTCAACATTTTTCGACAAAAATATATGGCAAACCACCTTGAAAAAGGCGGATAAAAATGGTACAATGGTAAAAAAGCAAAGAAAGGCAGGGCAGTTATGAGACCCAACAGACTTTTTATTGTAGTACCCTGTTATAACGAGGAAGAGGTGCTTCCCGAAACCTCCAGCCGCCTTCTTGCCAAGCTGCAGTCTCTTATCGCCGCAGGCAAGGTAGCGCCAAACAGCCGTATCGCCTTCGTTAACGATGGCAGCAAGGACAAAACTTGGGAGATAATTACCGCTCTTAACAAACAAAACCCCCTATTTACGGGTATAAATCTTAGCCGTAACCGCGGCCATCAGAACGCCCTTCTCGGCGGCCTTATGACAGTTAAGGACGAGGCGGATATAACCATCTCTATGGATGCCGACCTTCAGGACGACATCAATGCAGTGGACGAGATGGTGGACAAATATCATGCGGGCTGTGATATAGTTTACGGCGTTCGCAGTAAGCGCAAAACAGACAGCTTCTTTAAGCGCTTCACCGCCGAAAGTTTTTACCGTGTTATGGATAAAATGGGCGCAAAGACCGTGTTTAATCACGCTGATTACCGTCTTATGAGCAGGCGCGCCGTTGAGGGGCTGGCGGAGTTTAAGGAGGTTAACCTTTTCCTCCGCGGTATCGTACCCATGATAGGATACCCCTCCGACGTGGTTTACTACGAAAGGGCGGAAAGGTTTGCAGGTGAAAGCAAGTATCCTCTTAAAAAGATGATAGCCTTTTCCATAGAGGGCATTACCTCTCTTTCCACTACCCCCATCAAGCTTATAACCAAGCTGGGGCTTCTTATGTTTTTCGTAAGCATAGGCATGCTTATATATTCCGTGGTTCGTCTTTGCCTGGGGCACACCGTTCCCGGCTGGACAAGCATTATCGTTTCCATCTGGGCTATAGGCGGCCTTCTTATGACCTCCATCGGTGTAGTAGGCGCTTATATCGGCAAGATATACCTTGAGTCAAAGGGAAGACCGAGGTTTATTATTCAGGACTATCTGGAAAAGCCCGATAAGGAAGACTAGTCTATGGCGCACCCCGTTAAGCATTTTAAAACCATAACAAAGCACCGTCACAAGGTTATCGCCCACTGTAAAAAGGCGGGCATCCTTTGGCAAGGCTTAAGGCACGACCTATCCAAATACAGCCCCGTGGAGTTTTTGGCGGGGGCAAGGTACTATGCAGGCACCTACAGCCCCAACGAAAACGAAAGACGGGACAAGGGCTACTCCTCCGCGTGGCTTCACCACAAGGGGCGTAACCGCCATCATTTTGAGTATTGGACAGACGTTAACCCTAAGACCAAAAGGGTGGAGCCGGTGCCTATGCCCGTAAGGTACGTGGCGGAGATGTTTTGCGACCGCGTTGCGGCAAGCAAAATATACAAGGGAAAGGATTACAAAGACAGCCATCCGTTGGAGTATTTTAAAAACGGCGAGGCGCACCGTGTTATCCATCCCGAAACAAGCGATCTGCTTGAAAAATGGCTTACCGTCCTTGCCAACGAGGGTGAGGCGGCAGTCTTTCCTCTTATCCGCAAGGCGGTTAAGGAGAGCAAAAAATAGTTTACAAAAGAATAATAACTCAGGGCAAACGCCAAAAACGGCGTTGGTCGGGCGCTCCCCTCGGAGCGTTCGGGGATAAGGAAACAGCGGTGGAAATCCGCGGCAACAGCCATTACCGTTACAGTCGGAATGCTTATCGCCTTGTGGAAGCAGAAACGCTTTTGGGCAATAGAAGGGTAGTTTTGCGGTAGAGATACAAGCAGGGTGTCTCTGTGTTTGTATGTAAAACCGCCTTTCGATGAAGGGCGGTTTTTGCATTATTATCCTTTCGTAATAAACAAAAAAACGAAAAGGAGAAAACCTGATGAAAAAAGCATTACCTGTTTTAGCTTTGCTTCTCTCTCTGTGCCTTTTGGTGTCCTGCGCCAAGGAGGCAGAGGGCAACTTGTGGGCGGAGGCAGCCTACACCGAGGACACTGCCCTTGGGGAGGGAAAAACCACCGTTACCGTAGAGGTTAAGGTAGAGGACAAGAGCATCGACCTTACCCTTAAGACCGACAAGACCATCTTAGGCGATGCCCTTCTTGAGCATAAGCTTATAGAGGGCGAGGAGGGTCAGTACGGCATGTATATCAAAAGGGTCAACGGTATTACCGCCGATTTTGACGTAGACCAAAGCTATTGGGCGTTTTACAAAAACGGCGAGATGATGATGACGGGTGTTGACGGTACCGAGATAAAGGACGGCGAACACTATGAGCTTGTATACACCAAGAGCTAAAGGACTTACCCTGCGCGAGATGGCGCTTTTCGCCATGCTCGGCTCTCTTATGTTCTGCTCCAAGATACTTATGGAGGTGTTCCCCAACATCCACCTGCTTGGGATGTTTACTATGGTGTTTGCCCTTTGCTACGGCGTAAAGGGGCTTATCCCCTTGTATATCTACGTTGTCCTTAACGGGGTCTACGCGGGGTTTAATCTTTGGTGGATGCCTTATTTGTATATCTGGACCATCCTTTGGGGGCTTACCATGCTTTTGCCGAGGGGAATGAATACCTCGGTCAAGGCGGTGGTATATCCCGTTCTGTGCGGTATCCACGGTCTTGCCTTCGGTATACTGTATGCGCCGGCTCAGGCGCTTATGTTCGGCATGGGCTTTAAGCAGACCGTGGCGTGGGTGATGGCGGGCGCGCCCTTTGATATAACCCACGCGCTGGGCAACCTTGCGGCGGGGTTTCTTGTGCTTCCTCTTTGCCGATTAATAGGGAGAATAGACAAGACTGCAAAAAAAGTGTAAACAAAAAACGGAACCGCCACGGTTCCGTTTTTCAGTACTGTGAGCCGAGGTTCGTTTTGAGCGAAAAAATATAAAAATATAAAAATTTCGGGGAAATTTTCCCCGAAATTTTTCACTTTACAGTAACTATATTTTCTTTTTTCGTGTTCTGTGCCTTTGTCAGCGGTCTGAACGGAACCGCCACGGTTCCGTTTTTCATTATCGTATTTTTTATTCAGCGCTTTCCTCGGTAGTGCCGTTTGCCTTATCCCAAGCAGATTCAAG
>JAFQKR010000071.1 GCA_017396825.1 Clostridia bacterium | reverse complement strand
TTCCGCATCTCGGAGGGTGACGGCAAATGGCATTGGATGTGGTACGACCTTGACTGGGCGTTTTACCACACAACCGACGTTCCTTTGGATAGCATTCTTTCCCATGAGCACGGTGACACACCACTCATCCAAGCTTTGCTCGAAAGTGCAGAGGGAAAAGACGCGTTTTTGAAACGCTATGCAGAGCTGATGAACACCATTCTGAACGACGAATACTTCAACGAGGTTTTAGATAAGCTGGTTGCCACTATCGAATCGGAAATTCCAAAGGACCGAATGCGTTGGGGCACTACGGTTGCCACTTGGGAAAAAGCCATAAGACGAGTGCGCAAATATACCAAAAACGGTGAACGTACCGAATGGGTGCTGGAAGAGCTGAAGAACTATTTCAGTCTTTCCGATGAAGAAATGACCGCCTATTTCGGCGAGCTTTATTAACAAAGAAAATAGATGATTTAAGATCCGTATAGATTTTTGAGGTGAATAATTATGGTATTCAAGAAAACAAGCTCATGGAAAGCCTGCTATGATGAAGAAAACGACCGCTACACTGCAGAGACAGGCGGCGGTATGGCATACGACCTGTATGAGATTACAAAGGATATTTTTGACCAACTTAACTCCAAAATCCCAAATCATGAAGCGATGAGACTGATTTGCCAAGGGAGACATCTTTATATGTCTGTCAACGATCGTTGCGGACCACCTTATCATATCGTATTTGACCAGAATTATCGAGAGCTTTGTCCGTGGGCGTCGATTGTTGTTGCAGAAGACTCAAAGGGGGCTCACTTCAATGGCGATCCTATTGGGTGACCGCAGTTTGACCGCAAACTGTTTTACAACGAGGTATAATAAAGCGGTGTTTTTGGGGTTTAAATGCATCAAAGGCAGCGGAAAATGCCCATTTCATATCGAGTGGTAATAAGTAAAAATGCCACCTAATATGCACCCCAAAAGTGTAAAACTATTGGGGTGCATATCATTGCTTGTTGAATTTACTCAATTTGTATGTTACAATACACACTATCCACATTGCAGTATCGCTTGATATGTGTGAAGGAGGTTTTGAAGTGGAAAAACTTTTTTGCTATGCCATGGATATTGGCGAGCAAATGCTAATTTCCGGCGCTGAGGTCCATAGAGTCGAGGAAAGCATCAGCAGGATGTGTCATGCCTTTGGCGCAATCAGAGTTGATGTTTTCATCATAACAACCAGCATGGTCGTTACCGTTCACACAAGCGACAACAAAACGTATACGCAAACAAGAAGAGTCACTTCCACAAATACAAATTATGAAAAGCTCCACCGCTTGAACCAACTGTCAAGAGAGATCTGTGAAAAGCATCCGGCAGAGCAAGAAATTGAAAAAGAGCTAAACGATGCAGTTAACTGCAATAAATTTCCGGTTTGGTTGGAGTTTGTTTGTTATTCCGTAATAGCAGGTGCTTTTACATTGTTTTTTGGTGGAAAAATTATGGACGCGCTGGTGTCTTTAATGGTAGGTGGTGTTGTGCGGTTGGGTACAATCTTCTTTGACAAGATCATTTCCAATAATATTTTTCGGAAATTCTTTTCTACGGTTATGGCTACGTTTTTGGCTTTCTTCGCAGTTGAATTCCGCTGGATAGAAAATGTGGATATGGTTATTATTGGAAACATTATGCCCCTGATCCCGGGGATCGGCCTCACCAACGCATTGCGTGATCTATTTACCGGGGACAGTATAGCGGGACTTTTACGGACGATTGAGGCAGTACTGACGGCTCTGGCAATTGCTGCCGGCTATTTCTTGATTGCTGTTTTGGGAGGGTTTGCCATATGACACAATTAGAAATCATTCAAATTCTGGCAGGTTTTATTGGGTCGATGGGTTTTGCGGTGCTGTTTAATATTCGGGGAAAAAGACTGATTGCCGCAGCCATAGGCGGGTTGTTATCCTGGTTGCTGTTTGTGGTGTTGGGTACATATATTACAAGCGAACCGGTCCGCTATTTTATCGTGGCCCTGATTATTTCCACATATGCCGAGGTCATGGCAAGATTACTTAAAAGTCCTACAACGACGTTTATTACAACATCGTTGATCCCCCTCATTCCCGGCGGCTCATTATACTACACGATGGCGCACATTTTTCAAGGCAATATGGATACGTTTTTGCAAAAAGCTATATACACACTGCAACTGACTTCTGCATTAGCTTTGGGTATTATAGTTTCGACAGCCTTGGCAAAAATATTTTATGGAGAAATAAAAAATATTAAAAAGATGCATCAATGACCAACTTTTGGCCAACAAAAGTTCGGTAAAACAAAATTACCGGTATAATTATTATTTCCGAGTTAGATGAATCTCACCAAAAATCAAAGATATAGTAAATTTGAAGACCTTGTGTCATCGGCAACGATGACCAAGGTCTTCTTTTGAAAATCTCCCACTACGGCCGGCGGTTATGCCGTACCAGTTCCCCGTCAACGGTAAGATAGTCACGGTTGTCAATAGCCGAAGCCACTTGCGTTCAAGAAATTGTCTTACAAACACGTAAGCACAAAAACTGAGAAATAGCGCAATATTGCACAGGTCAAGGGTGTTTTCTTGACAATACGACCTGCATGCGGTATAATTAGTTTGTAAAATAGTACATATGTAAGCTTTGTGTTAAAAAACTGTTTTTACCATTTTGTCGATTTTGAAAGGAGACCGAACGTATGCGCAGAAAGCTTATTGCACTTTTGCTTTTCCTTACCCTTGTGGTGGGTGGGCTGCAACCGCTTATAGACCTGAGTTCTACTACTGCAGTGGCGGCCCAGACCCTATACGTTTTTGACCTGAAGAGTTTTATCAATTCCCTTCCCTCTGAGGGAACCGTAAGGTACGATTATCTAAAACTTGCAACGGCGCTTCAGGGACTGGTTAACAGAGACACGCCGAGGCTTTATTACAAGTTCAACGGCTATGCTCACGATCAGGACAGCTACTGGCTTAACAAGCTTTCTGAGGATGGCGAGTTTTTGTCCTCCTACACCAAGACCGAAATAAAGGATTTCTGGGAGCTGCTTGACATGTTCCGCTCCTACACCAAGGGACTTGTGCTGTGGGATTCGGCAGTGCCGTCAACAAGCAACGTTGCATCTACCGTTGCAGGTGCGGACAGTCTTTTGCCCGTCAGGTTTGACACCTCTGTGGGCAGTCTATACAATGCACTGATGCTGCACGGCTACACGGACAGCGACGTTAAGGTAAATCTCTTTAACAAGTTTACAGGGAGCGGCACCATACAAGGCACCTCTGTTGCCTCCACGGGCTCTGCCAAGAACGACGCCTATATATGGGCAAAGACCCTGTATCTCGACACGGGCAAGACCCACGCCACCAAGATGACCTACAGCGTTGATTCCTGGGTGCTTAGTGCATCCACTACCAACACGGGCACCTCGAGCTACAGACAAAGTGCAGGCATGATATCTGTAAAATACCCAAAGGTTATGACCCTTGGCAGCAGTGCTGAGATAGAGGTCACGGTGCAGAATACGGGGCTTGACACCTGGGGCAGCGGCTCTATGTACCGACTGGGCACCCTCAGCGGTGACTTTACGTGGAAGGACAGCGTTAACCCCAGTTATCCCGGAGGCAGAGCTTTTCTGTCGCAGGACGTTTCTCCCCTTGGGGTCTACACCTTTAAGTTCACCATAACCGCCCCAAACACCGTGGGTATGCACACCTTCGGAGCGCAGATGGTGCAGGACGGTGTTAAGTGGTTTGGGACCAAGCTGTATCGAGACATAATGGTTGTAGACGGCAACACAACTGCCGTTGACCTGAACGCCGATGGCGTTGTTACTGAGGATACCTATACCTCCACCCACAATAGCCAATACACAGCAGCGTCCATTCCTAATATGATGAAGCCCGGTGAGAGCTACAGCATTTCCATAACAGTAAAGAATATCGGCACCAACACCTGGACAAACGCCGCAAGCTACCGACTTGGTAAGCAGGAGGGTGACTTTGCATGGACCAACGGCAGCAACAGAGCGTTTTTAACCAGTGACGTTGCCAAAAACGGCACCCACACCTTTAACATTACGGTCACTGCACCTGCCAAGGCAGGTAATTACAGAATCAAAGCACGGATGGTACAGGACGGTGTCAGGTGGTTTGGGCCTATGCTTGAGTATGGAGTTGCGGTGGTGGACGATACAAGCTACACTCCCACGCTTGAGACCGTAGGCACCGTTCATACCGTTACGGGCGGATCCTCAACTACTGCCGGCTATAGCGATATGATGAACACCATGCTACCCAACGCAGACTATTTTATAGCGGAAAAGGCGTTTTTCTTTGATCTATCTCCCGACGGTGCTATAGCACCTATCGACGATCGCTCTCAGCCTGTGGGCACAGACCTTGCCACCCTGCGCAAACTTTTGTCATCCCAGCAGACCAAGGCGGCAGGCAAGGTGTTTACAGTAAGCGGATTCGTGCCCTGGTGGTGCAAGTACAACACCTTCTCTGACAGTTCCTCCACTATGGAGCCCGTTATCTCCGAATGGACTATGGTGGACATCATATCCGAATACTTAGGGCAGGTGGATGCAGATGCCTACGGCTACACGGGGCTTTCCAATGCATCCGTTTTCAGCAAGGTTCCCCTTAACGCCGAGCTGAAGCAAAACAACAAGGGCGTAAATGACAACCTTAGCTACGACGCAAATACCGAGTATATTATGTTCTATATGGGCGACTATGATGCCGCCTCCTGGACGAGCAGCATGCTGCCTACCATGTGGGATGACCCCGAGCGTGGTACCCTTCCCCTTGCGTGGCCCATATGCGCAGACTTGTCACAGCGTGTGCCTCACGTATTCAACTACCTTTATGAAACGGCTACTGCTAACGACTTTTTCGTCAGCGGCGACAATGGCACAGGCTATCTTAACCCTATGAAACTGTCGAGCAGTGAGCTTACCGCCTGGACTAACCACAACATCGCATCCAACCAGCGGTTTGATATTGATATAACAGGATTTTTAATAGCAGGCAACTCCGGCACCATCACCACTGCCGTACAAAGCGCATATAATAAGATATCGCCCTACGGCGTGGTATATCAGGGCAGCGTTGCGGGCGGAGGTCTGTATGGCAACACCCCATACGTTAACTACTACGATATCGGTAACGGTATCACATCCGCAGGAGCTGCATCGGTAGCGGCGACCATCAACGGTCAGCTTGCCCAAAGCAAGCAGTTCCACGTGTTCCGCAGTATATTGACCAAGCCCTCGGTCATCAACGATATTGTGGATGCCCTTAAGGCAAACTACCCGGGCACCAACTTTAAGGTAGTATCTCCCTATACATTTATGGGCTTGTTTGAGGCAAGCAAGGGCGGCACGGTCCAGCCCTCAACTAGGAACGCGGAGGTCATGGAGATAAACGTGCCTGCTACAATGGAGGCAGGCAGTACCGCTACCATATCTGTTCTGGCGCAGAATTTGGGTGCAGAGGTGTGGATGGAATCCACACAGCACCGTCTTGGCAACAAAGACGATTCCGCATCACCCTTCCTGTTCAACGGTCCCAACACCAATCGCATATTTATTCCATCCTCTGCTTCGGTGTATACCGGCGAGGTACATACATTTACCGCAAGCATTACAGCACCTACCAAGACGGGCACGTACACGCTGACGCTGGGTATGGTACGAGATGGCGTGGCTTGGTTTGGCAACACAAAATCTGTTACTATCACTGTTGTCGAGCCTGCGCCTAAGCCGCAGTTCGAGCTTGTTACGGGCTCGACACTGACGATGTCAGACTCATTGCTTAAGGGCGTAAGGCTTGGCACTGCCGCAAGTGATGTCAAGGCACAGTTTAAGTGCGATGTCACGGTAAAGGACGCAAGCGGTGCCGCTTTAGCGGGCAGTGCCACCGTGGGCACGGGCTGTACCGTACATCAGGTTGATGGTACGGGCGTTGCCACTATAGTGGTTATCGGTGACATCAACGGCGATGGTACAACAAGTGCCGCCGACCTTGTAGCGATAAAGACCCACCTTACGGGGCGCACCACTCTTACTGACGTGTTCTACGAGGCAGGAGACTATAACTCCGACACCCTTTTGAGCACCGATGACTACCTGTCGCTGAAGGTCCTTATCAAGAATGGAGCATAAGAAAAAAGCCACCCTCAACGTAAGTCGGTACGCCTAACGGGTGGATGTATGTCCGCTCCAAACATTTTATCTATCCCCAAAGGGGCTGTAAAAAACTTTGTTTTTTACAGCCCCTTTTTGCAAAAGACGTTTTATGTTGCTTTATAAAACTGTATATGTGCTTCATTTATACTTATTAGCAATCCACGATATTCGCCCTTGCCGTCATTGCGGATAAATCTTTTATCAAGCCCTTGTCTCGACTTTCATCCTGATCTCCTCGGGATACCAGGAAATAACAAAGCAAAACTGTTCGGAGGTCAGAAAAACGCGGTCGCAGTATTTATCAGTACCCTTTGTTGCCGCAAAGGGCAGATACATAGTCATCTCAGTATCGGGTCTGACGGCAAAGCCATACTGCCCCGCAAGCTTTGGGTAAAGCAGATCAAACAGATAATCGTTTACCTGAAGCATAAGGTTTGAGGTAACAAGGGGCATGCCTACAAGGGAAAAGCCCTTTTGATTTGTGTTGCCTACGTTACGGACGTTAACCTCCAATATGTAAACGTAGCTTGGCTCAAAGGCTTTGGGGTCAAGCTGCTTTAGGTAGTCCGCCTCCTTACCGTTGTCTTTCAGAAACTCTGTAAGGGTTTTTACCGTACCGCCCTTTACGGTAAACTCGTAGCCTTCGTTGTCCTCGTTTGCGGTTTGGCAAAAGTTTTTGCCTATGGCTGCAGTCTCCCCCATATCATATACTTTTACTACCGCCTTTTCGCTTTTGCTGTTTACGTTATAAAACCCTACAGCCCAAGCCGTAAGCAAAAGGATTGCTACGGCTGCAAGCATAATGCTTTTTATCTTCTTTTTCACTGCCCTTCCTCCTTTATATATTGGGCAACCTTGCCCGATTCCAAAACGTATATCTCGTCCGACATTTCCTTTAAGATCGCAAGGTCGTGGCAGGAAATAACTATAAGTGCACCACGCTCCTTTTCCTTTTGAAGTATTACTTTTAACATATCTACGCCGCTTGAATCAAGGGCGTTTGACGGCTCGTCCAATATGATAATCTCGGGGCTTTCCATAACTGCCGCCGCGATACCAAGGCGTTGTTTCATGCCCAAGGAATACTTGCGGTACTTTTTCTTATCCGTAGGGTCAAGCCCTACGAGAGCGATGGTTTCCGCTATTTTTTCGTCACTTGCTTCCCCTTTTATTGCGGCTAACATTTTAAGGTTTTGAAAGCCCGTATAGCTATCCAAAAAGGCAGGGTTTTCTATAAGTATACCAAGGCTTGGCGGAAAGGTAATATCCTTGCCAAGCTCCTTGCCGTCTATGGTGATACTGCCTTCTGTTATACTGATAAGTCCCGAAAGCAGACGCATAAGCATAGTTTTGCCGGAGCCGTTTATCCCCCTGAAGCCTATTATTTTCCCACCGTCCATCTCAAGACTTATTCCGTCAATAACACGGTGGCCTTTTATATCCTTAACAACGTCTTTACATATAATTTTAGCCATTTTCAGTTCTCCTTGTTGATAATATCATAGTACTTAAAGGCTATGCCGCCAATAACTATGCAGGCTATAATGATTGCCGATAGAATAATTACTCCGTTCTGTGGAGAGACCCCGTTCGGTATAACCTCAACGCTACGGATAGGCATAGCGTAGTTGCCTACCATAAAGGGCTTTAGGTAATATGCAGATAATATAAGTATTGCCGCCGTAACTCCAAAGCTGAATATAGGTCGCAACCATAAGGATAAAAGCATTTGAAGCTGACTTATAGCAACGGCTGTAAGTAGCGGCATTCCTATCAGCGTGCCTACCGTGTACGAGGGGTATACGATATCCGCTGCCATTTCAAACACCTCGGTATACATAAGTGGCGATATCTCCGTACTTAACGGTCCGCCTGTAAACACACAAAACAAAGCCACTAAAGCAGCGCCTAAGGTAAAAAACGTTACTACTGCAAAAGCGTTCCAAAGGCATTTGGAAAGCCACCAATTAAACCTGCTGCCGGAGCGTATAAGCACGTTTTGACCGTATCCCAGCAAATCGTTATAGGGATAATACAGCGTAATGTAAAACAGATACAAAAGAACCACGGTCCATATAACGGGAAATTTAAACGCATCGTCGTAGGTGTACTCCTTAATTCCGCCGAACATATACAGCCAAAAGTCTCCGAAGCCGCCTGCTCCTATTTTTGCGTATCTTAGATAAAACGGAAAACAAACAGTCAAAAAGCCTATGGGAACGACTAAAAGCTTTTTCCACTCCAGATTAAAGGAGTTTTTTATATCAAAATAAGCAAGTTTAAAAAACATCATCCCTTTGCCCTCTCCACATCGTAACGCCAAAGCTGACGGCAAAAAGGCAAGCACCTTCAAGCAGCACTATCCATCCGTTTGCGGGATTAACCACTACCCCGGGATGCAAAAAGTTTATGGGAGAAAGCTCCCAGCTTCTGGAATAGGTGTTTGCAAAATTCAAGCAAAGCATAAGGAAAAGGGGCACAACAAGTACTGCAACTCTGTTTTTTATCACAAAAGATATTGCAAGACAAAGGCAAGCAATAAGACCGCCAAAGGCGAAATTAAGCAGCAAATACAAGCCTACGTAAACAAATGGGTGAGTATAAAAAAGTGCTGACCACATCTGTGAAAAAACAACGTAGGTATAAGCACTATACAGCACACTGGGAGTCCTTGCAGGAACAAAGCAAGAAACCGTAAGGAAATTAAGCAAAAGAGGAAGGGCAACCGCAAGACCGCCTGCTATAAAAACGGCGGTATACTTGGACAAAAAGTAGCTTTTTTTGCTTGTCCTTGTAATAACGTTTTTTACGTAACCATTTTTACGTTCCATAAAATAGGACCACCCATAAGGAAACGCGGCAAACAGCGGTATAAGCAAAAAGTAAAGGGAAAAATAGAGAGAAAAGCACTCACCGCCTATCCAATAAGTAAAAAGAGTATCAGCAGGTAAATAGGGATTTCTCCAAGACACACCCCCGTGAGCAGCTTTATCTGCGTTTACCAATTCAAGAACGCTTTGATACTCGTTTATCCTATTAATTGCTCCTAAAACAGCTATAACAGAGGCGATGATAAGCGTTATAAAAAAGTATTTGTTTTTTAAAGCCTTGTGCAGCTCTGTTTTTAGTAATGCTTTCATTGTTTATCCTTTCTTTGCGGCGGCAAGCTCTACTATCTCGTAGTTATATAATCCGTCATCTTCATATATAGAAACTGCGTAAACAACGCCGTGTTTTTCTGCAAAGCTTTTTTCAACGATAACACCTCTCTGCCACGATATCTCCTCTCCCTTGGCAAGCTGAAAATGTCCGTCCGCCTTGGTTCCCGTATTTTGGTCGACGCTAAAATAACCGCCAAGATTTTCGGGGGAATAAAAGGTATTACCATCCGCATCCAAATACACATAATCAACAACTGTCCACTCGCCCCTCTCAGGTGAACTCATCTGTTGTGTAACCTTCTTGCGGCTGAC
>JAFQKR010000070.1 GCA_017396825.1 Clostridia bacterium | reverse complement strand
TCAACACGCTTACCCAGCAGGTTCTGTCTGAAACGGCCCTGCTTACCGCGGAGCATCTCAGAAAGAGACTTAAGGGGACGGTTATTGGGGCCGGTTACGGGTCTGCCGCGACGGCCGTTATCTATGAGGGCGTCAACCGCTTCCTGAAGCATACGCTTCTCGTTGCGTATGATTATATCGGGGGCGGTAAGCTCTATAAGCTTTTTAAGACGGTTATTTCTGTTGATAACACGTCTGTAAAGGTCGTTAAGGTCGCTGGTAGCAAATCTGCCGCCGTCGAGCTGTACCATGGGGCGGATCTCGGGGGGGATAACGGGCAGCGCCTCAAGCACCATCCACTCGGGTCTGTTACCGGAGGTACGGAACGCCTCTACCACCTCAAGACGCTTAATAAGGCGAAGCTTACGCTGGCCTTGCGCTTCCTTAAGTTCTTCCTTAAGCTGGGCTGCAAGCTCTTCAAGGTCTATCTCGGAGAGAAGCTCCTTAATAGCCTCAGCACCCATGCCTACACGGAAGTCGTTTTCATATTTTTCATAAAAGTTTCTGTACTCGGTGTCGGTAAGAAGCTGCTTCTTTGCAAGAGGCGTGTCACCGGGATCAAGAACTATATACTGTGCAAAATAAAGCACCTTTTCCAAATGCTTGGGAGAAAGGTCAAGGATAAGACCCATTCTGGAGGGGATTGCCCTGAAGTACCAGATGTGAGAAACGGGAGCCGCAAGCTCAACGTGACCCATACGCTCACGTCTTACCTTGTTGGTGGTTATCTCAACGCCGCACTTTTCGCAAACCTTGCCCTTAAAGCGAACTCTTTTATACTTACCGCAGTTACATTCCCAATCCTTGGTCGGGCCAAATATCCTTTCGCAGAAAAGGCCGTCTCTTTCGGGCTTGAGGGTGCGGTAGTTAATGGTTTCGGGCTTTTTTACCTCGCCTTTAGACCAGGAGCGTATCATCTCGGGTGATGCCAGACCTATTTGTATGCTATCAAATTCTACATTTTCCATAGTTTGCCCTCCTGTTCAATTAGTCTAAATAACTGTCGCCGATATCGCCGTCTTCGCTTCCGTCCTCTGCTACAACGCCTTCTTCGTCGTCATACATAACGTCATCAGGGTTTTCAAGAACGCTCTTGCCAAGCTCTTCCTCGGAGAACTTCTTTTCGTCCTCACCCTCGTCATCAGCGTAGTCCTTAAGGGTTATCTCGCCGCCGTCCTTATCAAGAACACGCACGTCAAGACCGAGGGACTGAAGCTCCTTAACCAGCACCTTGAAGGATGCAGGTACGCTGGGGGTAGGAATGTTTTCGCCCTTTACGATTGCTTCGTAGGTCTTTACACGGCCCTTGATATCGTCGGACTTAACGGTAAGTATCTCCTGAAGGGTGTATGCCGCGCCGTATGCCTCAAGCGCCCAAACTTCCCTCTCGCCGAATCTCTGGCCGCCGAACTGAGCTTTACCGCCCAAGGGCTGCTGAGTAACGAGAGAGTAAGGACCGGTAGAACGAGCGTGGATCTTATCGTCAACAAGGTGGTGCAGCTTAAGGAAGTACATATAACCAACGGTAACGGGGTTATCAAAGGGAACGCCCGTACGGCCATCGTAAAGAATGGTCTTGCCGTTTACTACCTGCTTTTCCTCGCCTGTTACAGGGTCCTTAACGGTAACCATACCGTAGCCGGCCTGCATAAGGCACTGCTCTATATCTTTTTCGTTTGCGCCGTCAAATACAGGTGTCATTACCTTGAAGCCAAGCTTCTTGGCAGCGATACCCAAGTGAACCTCAAGCACCTGACCGATGTTCATACGGGAAGGTACGCCGAGGGGGTTAAGAACTATGTCAAGAGGAGTACCGTCGGGAAGGAAGGGCATGTCTTCGGAGGGGAGTATGCGGGATACTACGCCCTTGTTACCGTGACGGCCTGCCATCTTATCGCCTACGGATATCTTTCTCTTCTGAGCGATGTAAACTCTTACTACCTTGATAACGCCGGGCTGAAGCACGTCGCAATCATCGCGGGAGAAGACCTTTACGTCAACTACTACGCCGCTTTCGCCGTGAGGCAGACGGAGAGAGGTGTCTCTAACTTCTCTTGCCTTTTCGCCGAATATTGCGCGGAGCAGTCTTTCCTCTGCGGTAAGCTCGGTCTCACCCTTGGGGGTAACCTTACCTACAAGTATATCACCTGCGCGAACCTCTGCACCTACGCGGATGATACCGTCCTCATCCAAATCCTTAAGCACGTCGTCACCGAGGTTAGGTATATCTCTGGTGATCTCTTCCGGCCCAAGCTTGGTATCTCTGGACTCGCAATAGTATTCTTCTATATGGATAGACGTGTAAACGTCATCACGAACAAGTCTTTCGTTGATAAGTACAGCGTCCTCGTAATTGTAGCCTTCCCAGGTCATGAAGCCGATGAGAGCGTTCTTACCAAGGGAAATTTCGCCGTTAGAGGTTGCCATACCGTCAGCAATTACCTGACCCTTTTCAACTCTGTCGCCCTTGGATACGATAGGACGCTGGTTTACGCAGGTGCCCTGGTTGGATCTCTTAAACTTAGTGAGTCTGAAGGGTTTAGCAAAGCCGTCCTCGCCTCTGATAACTATCTCGTCAGCGGTAACAGACTCAACAAAGCCTGCGCGATCGGTAATAACGGTAACGCAGCTGTCGTATGCTGCCTTATATTCCATACCCGTTGCAACTATGGGGGACTCGGTTATCATAAGAGGCACTGCCTGCTTCTGCATGTTAGAGCCCATCAGCGCACGGGAGTTGTCGTCGTTTTCAAGGAAGGGGATCATTGCGGTAGCCACGGAAACGAGCATCTTGGGAGAAACGTCCATAAGGTCAACCTGTTCGGGCTCTGCCTCAATTATCTCTTCTCTGTGTCTTGCCACTACCTTGCCCTTGATGAAGTTGCCGTTCTCATCAATAGGCTCGTTAGCGGTCGCAACAACGTAATCGTCCTCTACGTCTGCAGTTATATAACGGATCTCCTCGGTAACCTTGCCGTCCTTAACAACGCGGTAAGGAGCCTCGATAAAGCCGAACTTGCTTACGCGGGCGTAGGTTGCAAGGTAGGAGATAAGACCGATGTTGGGACCTTCAGGGGTCTCGATAGGACACATGCGGCCGTAATGGGTGTAGTGAACGTCACGAGCCTCGAAGGATGCGCGGTCTCTGGAAAGGCCGCCGGGGCCAAGTGCAGAAAGACGGCGCTTGTGGGTAAGCTCTGCCAAGGGGTTGGTCTGGTCCATAAACTGAGAAAGGGGAGAAGAACCAAAGAAGTCCCTGATAGCGCTTACTATGGGTCTGATGTTAACAAGAGTCTGAGGAGTAACGGTGTCGATCTCCTGAGTGGTCATCTTTTCCTTAACTATCTTGTCCATACGGGCAAAGCCGATACGAAGCTGATTAACGAGAAGCTCGCCAACGCTTCTGAGGCGGCGGTTGCCGAGATGGTCGATATCGTCGGACTGACCCACGCCGTGGGAAAGAGCGAGAAGATAGTTAACGGATGCATATATATCGTCTACCGTGATGTGCTTGGGAATAAGCTCATCCATACGGTAAAGCATTGCCTTTTTAAGTTCCTTAAGGTCAGAAACGCCGGTCTCGGAGATGATCTCCATAAACACGTCGAAATGAACCTTTTCCTCAAGGCCAAGCTCCTCGTTGGTGAAGGGGCAAACCTTGGAAGCGTCAACCATGCGGTTGGAGAACACGCGAACCTCGTCTCCGTGCTCGTTCATAACGTAAACGCTCCAGATGCCGCTGTTTTCAACAGCCTCTGCATCTGCGCGGCTAAGCTTGTGACCTGCGTCAAAAAGAAGCTCGCCGGTTACGGGAGAAGCCACGGGACGGGAAAGGGAAAGGCCTGCTATTCTCTTGCCGAGAGCAAGCTTTTTATTGAACTTATATCTGCCTACTGCGGATATATCGTAACGCTTGGGGTCAAAGAAAAGGTTGTTAAGAAGAACCTGAGCGCTCTCTACTATGGGCGGGTCGCCGGGACGGAGCTTTCTGTATATCTCCTTAAGCGCCTCCTCCATGGGGGTAGTAGCGTTTCTCTGGGCCTCTGCGGGCATGCTGTCCTTTTCAAGGGTGGACTTGATTATAACGTCCTCACCGAAAAGGTCAAGTATCTGCTCGTTGGTGGAGAGACCGAAAGCACGAAGAAGCACCGTGATGGGCATCTTTCTGTTTTTATCGATACGAACATAGAACACGTCGGCGGAGTCAGTCTCGTACTCAAGCCACGCGCCGCGGTAAGGAATTACGGTGCTGGTATACAGCTTCTTACCGTTCTTGTCGTCTTCAATACCGTAATAAACGCCGGGAGAACGTACTATCTGGCTAACGATAACTCTCTCTGCGCCGTTAATGATAAAGGTGCCGCTTTCCGTCATATACGGAAAGTCACCCATAAATATTTCCTGTTCCTTAACCTCGCCGGTTACCTTGTTGGTAAGACGAACGAGCACCTTAAAAGGAACGGCGTAGTTAACGTCTCTTTCCTTGCACTCTTCAACAGTGTACTTAGGTGCGTCATTAAGGGAGTAGTCGACAAACTCTATAACAAGGTTGCCGGAGTAGTCGGTCATCGGGGATACGTCCCTGAGTACCTCACGAACGCCTTTTTCTACAAATTCTTGGAAGGACTTTTTCTGTACCTCGATAAGGTTAGGCATCTCCAAAACCTCTTGGGTCTTGGAAAAGTTCATCCTTACATTAGGGCCAAGCTTCTTAGGTGTCATCATTATGCCTGTTCACTCCGCTTTCATCATTTTCCGCATAGTGCCGCGCACGCGGCATTTTGCCCTGCAAAAACCGCCTTTTAAGCCGTTTTTGCCCTTGTTTTACGCTTGTTTTTTGCACCCAAAACTGCCGATATCGCACATTCGGGCAGTATAGTATTATAATAGAAAAGTCAAGGCTTGTCAATACTTTAGTACAAAAAAGTTCTAAAAAGTTTACAAATTAAGGCAAAAAATTTCATTCCATAAATTGCCCAATTGCTAGTGTTTATACATTATACAAACCACTATACATAGAAAAACCGAGGGCACAACACCCTCGGTTTTCACCGTGTTTTTGGAATAATTTACAATTTGTTAACAAGTTACGCTGTTATTGCGGTAAGTCTGTCGTTTTCTATTACGTTTTGAAGATTATACATTATCAAAACGCGGTCTGCGCCCGTCTGCTCGATAAGGCTTGACAGGTCAAGGTTGTTTACAAGGTCAATGTCAACCATAACAACGTCGTAGTATCTGGCAAGCTGAGGAGCGAATACGTGAGCAAAGCTGTCCTTGAGAAGCAGAATGGTTTCCCTCTCCTCGGTGCTGTGCTGAAGGTGTACGTAATCGCTCTTGCCGTAGAGGTAAACGTTAAAGGGGTCGGGGCCGTTAAGGGCTTCCATGTCGTACATGCCCAGCTTTTCAACAAACTTCTTTTCATCATCCTCCATAAGGGCGCTGAGGCTTTGACCCAACTTTACCCTTATAAGATGCTCCCCGGTAAAGCGAGAAACGTCAAGGGCTTCTCCGTGATGGTTGTAGTAGTTACCGTTTCTGCCGGAGGTGCCGAGAAAGTCTATCTTAACGCATTCGTAATCAAAGCTTTCAAACTGAGGATTAACGTCGTTCCAGCCTGCCATCCAACGCTCCATAGCGTAAAAGGCGCCAACGGGAGTCCAATGGTGGTCTGTGGCGAAGTAGGGCTGAATGCCTACATCTTGTGTAACGCTGGGTATCTCGAAGGTAAGCTCACGCAGGTAGCCCATAACGTCAACATAATTGTCGCCAAGTATCTCCGCCGCCTGACTGTTAAGCTTGTCGCTTACGTAGGTGGGGTAATTCAAAAGGGGCGCCATAACGTCGATAACGCGAGGGGGCAGCATAACGTCAACCGGCACGCTCGCCTTGTCGATAGCCGCCTTAAGGCTTTCCAAGGTAGTCTGAACGTGCTCCTCGCTGTAAAACTCGGTAGGGGTATCAAAGCCCACAGAGTTAAACTTTGTGGCAACAAGGTAGTTGCCAAGAGGAAGTACCCCGTTGTTGTTGCCGCGGAGACTGAGTTTTTCTGCCAGTGCCTTCATAGTAACAAAATCTGTTCTCATAGGGAACTGGTCGCAAAAATACTCATCCATCTTGGTGGCAAGTTCGCCGTGGATGGCACCCTCCCAAAGTTCTTCAGCTCTGTCCTCATCCTTAACGCCGTCCTCCTCCGTATAGGGGAAACGCTGAAGGGTGTTTTCGTAGCGGTTGCTGCTTACGTCGGGCGTCACGATAAAGGAAACGGCAAAGCCGAAGATAACGGCAAGGAACAAAACTATTGTAACAATATCAGAAATAAAACGTTTGTTTTTCATAAGCGCACCTCCTAAAAGTTCCAGTACAGGAAGGGGCTGTACGAGGAAGAAACCATGTAGCTTGTGCAAAGGAGAAGCCCTGCAATAAGCAAAAGGGTGGTAATTACACGGCAAACCTCGTTGCCGTCCATAAACCTATACCAAAGCTTTTTGGGTAAGGGTGTTGCGGCAATGCAAAATACCGCAATGGTGGGCAAAAGACGGAGAACGTTATAAGTAACCACGGGGTTGGAGAAACTGCCTGCGCCGAACATAGCGGTAAAGCAGTTCATGCCCGCGGAGGTATCGGTGTAGTAAAAGATAAGCCAGCCGATAGCGATAAAGAAAAGAGAATAGATATGACTTACTACCTTAGGCGCTCTTTCAAGCCATTTAAGCAGGAACGCCTTTTCTATTACGAGAAGAATAAGGAAGTAAACGCCCCATATAATAAAGTTCCAGGACGCGCCGTGCCAAAAGCCCGTAAGGAACCATACTATGGCAAGGTTGCGGTACTGCTTTACCTTGCCCTTACGGTTGCCGCCGAGGGGAATGTAAACGTATTCCCTAAACCAAGAGGAAAGGGAGATATGCCAACGGCGCCAAAACTCGGTAATGCTTTTGGATATGTAGGGGTAATCAAAGTTTTCAAGGAAGGTAAAGCCGAACATCCTGCCAAGGCCTATTGCCATGTCGGAGTAGGCGGAGAAATCGAAGTAGATACGGAAGGTGTAGAAAAGCACCACCATCCAGCCCGCAAGGGCAGTCTGCTCCGCCTTAAGCGCAGCGTCAAAGCTATCCACAACACCTGCCGCCACGTCGGCAAGAAGAATCTTTTTGCAAAGGCCCGCCATAAAGCGGCGTGCGCCTGCGGCAAACTCCGAAACGGTCTCACGCCTTTCGGCAAGCATATCGTCGATGTCTCTGTATCTTACGATAGGACCTGCAACAAGTTGAGGGAACAGGGTAACGTAGGCGCCAAAGGAAACGTAGTTCCTTTGTACCTCGGTCTGACCGCGATAAAGGTCAATGCTGTAAGACATTATCTGGAAGGTGTAGAAGGAAATACCCAAAGGCAGCGTAAAGGCAAAGGGAGTTTCGGAAAGGAAACCGATGGAAAACTCGGTAATATTGCTTATGCCCTCAAGGAACGGAATAGCTTTAAGGTTGTCGATAAAGAAATTTGTGTACTTGAAGAACAAAAGCCAAACCAAATTAAAGCCCAAGGATATGGCAAGGTAGATTTTTGCCTTCTTTTGGTTGGTAAACCTATATTTTGCAATAGGAAATCCAAAGAAAAACGCCGTGGTGATGGAGACCATCATTATAGGCAAAAACAAGGGCGCCGCCCAGCCGTAAAAGATAAGACTCATTACGAAAAGAACGGTGTTCTTTAGCCTTCTGGGAGCAGCAAAGTATAAAGCGATGGTTACCGCCAGAAACGCAAATACAAATATAAGGGAAGAAAATACCAAGTTTTATGACCTCCTTTGGAAACACACGGTTTGTTTTTTTATAATTGTAACGCTAGGACTTTCGTAAGACCTTAGAGGTTAGTCCTCCAGCATCTTAAGTTCCTTATCCGTTACTTCCGGCTCGCGGCTTTTTGCCTTGCCGATAACCTTTACCTCGTCACGGGTAAGGGTCTTGATCGCAGTGCTTCCCTCTCCGTTATCAAGGCGCACCTTTATCTTACCGTTAAGGAAGTTGCTTTCCACAACCACGCCGGTGCCCTGGGCAGTGCGTACTATCATATCGGTCTTGGGGAAGGTGGCATATTCCATATCGTAAACGTCCTGCTCGTATCTGAGGCAGCACATAAGCCTGCCGCAGTTGCCGGATATCTTGGAGCTGGAAAGGGACAAGTTCTGCTCCTTTGCCATCTTTATGGATACCTGAACGAAATCGGACAGGAAACGGTGGCAGCAGAAGGGCATACCGCAAACGCCAAGGCCGCCGAGAAGCTTTGCCTCGTCACGCACGCCTATCTGTCTAAGTTCTATTCTGGTGCGGAACACCGCCGCAAGGTCCTTAACAAGTTCTCTGAAATCCACCCTGCCCTCGGCAGTGAAGTAGAAGATAAGCTTGGAGTTATCAAAGGTGTACTCTATATCGGTAAGGCTCATGGTAAGGTTGTGCTTTGCCACAAGCTCCTCCCATATCTCAGCCGCCTTCTTCTCCTGCTCCTTGTTCTTATAATACTTAGCCGTATCCTCTGCGGTCGCCTTGCGTATAACGGGCTTAAGGGGCTGTACGGTCTCCTTTTCATCAACCATGCGGTTGGCAAGAACCACAAAGCCGTATTCCTGCCCGCGGCTTGTTTCCACTATCGCACCGTCGTCTACGTTAAAGGCGATATCTGCAGGAGAGAAATAGTATATCTTACCCGTAGGCTTAAAGCGGATACCCACTATCTCCACGGTGCTCTCCGGCTCTGTCTTTTCTTCTTTTTCGCTCTTGCGCCTTGCCTCCGCCTCAAACATTATATCACTGGCCTCGGCAAACGCCTTCTGCTCTGCCGTCATTAGCTCCTGCATCTGACGGCGGCGAGGAGAAACAACGGGCTCCGCATTCTGGTTCTCCTGCTTGCGCTTATCCTCGCGGCGCTTTTCGGGCTTCTTTTGCTCATGCTTAGGGCGGTTGTCCCCCTTATGAGGAGCCTTGGGCTGACGCTTTTCCGCCGCCTTGGGAGCTTCGGGCTTCTGAGCCTTCTTCTGCTCCTGCTCCCCCTGCTCCTTGCGGAGAGAGCGAGGACGGTGGTGATTTTTGCCATAGGGTCTGCGGGAAGGTCTGCCCTGACGGCCGTTCCCCTCTCCGCCACGCTCGGCAGATGTATTGTTCTTTTTGTTTTCTTCCATAATAATCTATCCTTTCGCCCGATTTATCCGTGTGCAAAGCTCCGACACGGCAGTAAGCGGGTCTGTGTTTCTTCTAAGCGATCTTCCGCATTCAAGCACTGCGTCAAATATGTTATATAAGGTAATGGCTGTTGCGCCCTCGGCGTGCCTCGCCGCCGCCTCCTCGGTCAGAAGAGTGGGCTTGCCCGCATCAAGCTTGGAGATAAGCACGTCCCTCGCGCACTGACCCAGCGCATCCAACACGGGGATAAGAGCATCCCTCTTTCGTATCTGACCCAAAAAGGCGCTGTATAGGTCGTACCTGTCACCCCTGCCATAAACTGCATCGCACAGCTTAAGGGCTGCTCCACGCTCTGTCTTGCCCTCTTTTTTCAGAACCGACTCGCCCTTGCCAAAACTGCCCTCGGCAATGCGAACCGCCTCGGAAAGCTCCTCCTCGGTTGCCTTAGGAAACCGTTCCTTAAGCATGGAGTAAAGTTCCCCGTCGTCCACCGTGCCAAGGCGCACCGTTCTACCACGGGAACGTACGGTAGCAAGGAGAGACTCCCGCTTTTCCGCAAGAAGCAAAAAGGTAGTGCCCTTCGGAGGCTCCTCAAAGACCTTAAGCAGGGCGTTTTGGGCAGAGACGGTCATGGTATCCGCCTTTTCAAGTATATACACCGACCTGTCCCCATCGTTTGGCGTAAGGGTAACGGCACGTTTTATATCACGCACCGCCTCCACCTTAAAGCTGTTGCCATCGGAGCCGTAACGGTGCAGGTCAGGATGAGTGTCAGCATCGCACTTGCGGCAGGACGGGCAGACCCCGCAGGGTCGATTTTCCCCCGTACACAGTATGGCCTTGGCAATAAGGGAAGCAAAGGTGCGCTTGCCCGTGCCTGCCATACCCTCTACGATGTAAGCGTGGGAGATAACACCGCGGTTTATTTCGTCCAGCAAAGCGTTTTTAACCGTTTTGTTAAGTTCCACGCAAAACCCACCTTTTAAAATACTTTCATACAGAGTTATTATAACACAACCAAAACACTTTGAAAAGGGTTTTTTTAATTTTTGCTCTAAAATGCTGTAAAGGTTGACAAAAAGACAAAAAAAGGGTAAAATACGACTTAAGAGTAAAGGCCGGAAGTTGGATGTTGCATTGCGGTTTTATGACGCAGTGCGGCGGCAAATTAAGCAAAGCAGTCTTTTGTAGGGGCGATTCATGAATCGCCCGAAAGATAAAGCGTTCAGCCGTCTTTACAGTTTAAAGATCGAACCTT
>JAFQKR010000069.1 GCA_017396825.1 Clostridia bacterium | reverse complement strand
TCATAATAATACTCTCCAACAGTTCGGTTAGCTTCGGCTAACCGAATAATACCACAAGTGTAACGAGTTTGTCAACACCTTTTTTGAATATTTTTTTGCTTTTGTGTTTTCTTAATATTTTTTTGCAAAAGCATTGACTTTGTATAGTGCAAAGTGATAAAATCATAACAATAATGGGAGAAAAGTGGTATTAAGATGTTAAACAAAAAAACAACAAAGGTTGCAGGCGACCTTATATACACGGTAATGGCAACCGTGGTAATGAACGTGGTGCTGCAGTTTATTGTATATCCCCTTATAACCAAGCATTACGGCGAGGACGTAACGGGCAGTATTTTATATTTTATAGGGGTTATTTACGTTGTTCCCCAAGCCTTGGGCACTGCTATAAGCAACGCCCGTTTAGTACTTAGAAAAAACACGGATATTGATAATTCCGACATCACGGGGATTATAGGTATATCCTCTGCCCTTACTGCCGTTATATGCGGAATAATAGGCTTTATAGATAACAAGGACCCTGTTTTTGCCGTTGCCTTCGGATTGTTTTCGGTTATTTATTTGCTTCGCGCCTATGCTCAGGTAGATTTCAGGCTAAGCCTTAAATTCAAGGGCTATTTTATCTACTACTGTATAATCAGCGTAGGCTATCTTATAGGTCTGGGGCTTTACTTCCTTACGGATATTTGGCTTTTGATCTTCATAACGGGTGAGGCGATGGCACTTGCCTACACCTTCTTTAAGGGGAATATATTCAAAAAGAGCGAAAAGCATGATCTGAAGGGCACGCTTTACAAGTCCTTTACCATGCTTGCCTTTTCCACCCTTATAAGGGATCTGGTTTTACAATTTGACAAGGTTATGCTTAAAGCCTCCGTCGGTGAAGCGGCGGTTACCCAATATCATACCGTATCTCTTATTGCCAAGACAATGCAAATGCTGATACAGCCCATAAACACCCTTATTCTGTCCTATCTGACGGTGAAGGGCGCGGTGCTTTCCAAAAAGAATCTATTAAGGTTTTCCATAGCCGCTTTGGGCTTCGGCGCGGTGTTCTACGGGCTTTCCGTCGTAGGTACGCCCATTTATTTAAAGCTTTTCTATCCCGATATGTACTCAACCGTTATCGGTTACAACTTTATAGTTAACTTAGGGCTTATTTTAGGCTTTATAGCCTCGTTATTTATGGCGCTTATACTTTCCCAAGGAAAGACGGCGTTGCACACCGCTATCGAAATCGCCTTCGGTGCAGTATATGCGGTTGCGGCGTATTTCTTCATAAACAGCGACGGTATATGGGGGCTTGCTTACGTCACGCTGGCAGTAAACGCCGTAAAGCTTATATTCTCCATAGGCTGTCTTTTTGCCCAATACATAAAGCAGTCTGCGGTCAAGGAGGAGCAGTAAATGAATTCCCGTCAGCTACAATATGCAATACAGTTAGCAGAGCTGTGCAGTTTTTCCCAGGCAGCGGAAAAACTTTCCGTAACCCAGCCCGCTTTAAGCAAGCAGATAAAGGCGCTGGAGGAGGAGCTGGGGCTTAAGCTTTTTAACCGTGACACGGTGCCCCTTACCCTTACCCCCGGCGGTGAATATTTTATACGCAAGGCAAAGGACCTGCTTTACAGCGAAAAGCAGCTGCTTGCTTCCATAGAGCAATTTAAAAGCGGTGAGGCGGGCAGGCTGACCGTTGGCATCTCCCCCTCCAAAAGCATATACCTTATCCCCGACGTTTTGAAGAAGGTAAAAGAGCGTTACCCCAATATACAGATAGTTTTGGAGGAGGCGCGCAGTGATATACTTCGCAAGGATGCCGCAGAGGGGAAATACGACCTTGCCATACTAAACTATCCCATAGACGATACGGTTTTTGATATTTACCCCATCATGTCCGACGAGCTTATTTTGGCGGTGCCAAACGCCATGCTTGATAAGCTGTCTTTTGAGGAAAAGGACGGCACCGTCGATTTTAAAAGCTGCAGCCACTTACCCTTTATAACCGTGGGAGAGGGGCAGGAATTGCGCACGATTTTTGACAGGCTGTGCACGGGCGCGGGCTTTTACCCCATAATCGCCGCTGAAATTAAGGGCGGCATAGTTACCGCAAGGGCATTGATGCTTCAGGGCATAGGGGCTACGGTCTTACCCTTGCAGTTTGCGGAAAAGGAATGCGCAGGCAAGGCGGTAACGCTGTTTAAGCTGAAGGAAAAAATAACCACCCGTCAACCGGCAGTGGTTATAAAAAAGGGTCAGTACGTTTCGGAATACGCAAAATACGCAGTGGAAATTTTGACAAGATAATCAATGCCGCGGCTCTTTTCAACCGCGGCATTCATTATTTTTTTGATTATTTTTCATCTTCCTCTGTGGAGATGTTTTTAAGTGAAAGCGCTTCAAGCTTACCCAAATACATCGCAATAAGCCCTACAACTATGGCAATCGAACCTAAAATTATCACCCAAGGATAGTATTCGTCTTTGATGAACACGGATATTTTCTCACCAGTGGTGCCGCCCACTATCATAGCGTAGATAAAAGGGATAAGGGGTAATATACCTGCAAAGAAGGATATGCTCATTGCAACACCGTATATATTATTTAAAATATTAAACAGTTTTTTACGCATTTTAATACCTCCTTATTTAAGGCCCCAGATGGGAAGCCACTCCAGCAGTATAATAACGGAAAGCAGGTAATGAACGCCTATCCATATCGCACAGTTAAGCAGGGTGGGCTTAAGCTTGGATTGAGCGATGCCCATACCCGTGTAAACACACGCACAGTAAGGGGGCGTTACGCCGTGCATAGAGCCGCAAATACAAGGCAGCATACCCGCCGCAAGCATAGGATTGGTGCCTGCCGCCGCCATTACGGATATTATAATACCGCCAAAGATTTTTACCTGAGTAGAGCCGGGAAGCAGCATACCCAAGACAGCAGTAAACAGAGGAAGCAATATGCAAAGCCATACCCTGCTTAAATTCAGACCCGATATAAGGTCGCCTATAGCCTGCTCTACACTCAAATCCGCAAACACGTTGCTTACGAAATAGGCAAAAAGCACAAGAGCCGCAGTGGGAACAACCTTAAGCATACCGCCCTTGATCTCGGAAAAAATAGCCGCAGGCTTCATTTTTTTCATGGTTTCTTTGCCGGAAAGCAAAATACCGCAGATAACTATAAGGGAAGGGATAAGCAAAAGCAAGCAGTTATTTAATGCCTTTGCACCGTCAACGCCCAGTCTGCCTTGGAAGAACGCCTCGTATCTACTGGTAACAAGGAAGGGTACGAAAACTATTATGGGAAGGAAGATAGCCTTCCATCCGGTTTTAAGGGACTGTCTGAGACTGGGGATATCCTCTTTTTTCATAGCCTCTACCTTGTAATATCTGCACATTACGTAGAGGGTGATTATACGCTGAAGGACAAACCAAATTGCAATACCCCAAAGAAGTAACCAATATTCGGAAAGCGTATAAGTGTTGGGGAAAAGCAAATCCAACGCCGCAAAAGCAATGGCTATCATACCTGCGGGAGGTATCATATTACCCATCGTGCTGGCATGAGCTTCCACGTTAGCCGCCAAGTGAGGGGGATAGCCGGAACGAATCATGGCGGGGATGGTAAAAACACCGGTGGTTGCCACGTTACCGGGACC
>JAFQKR010000068.1 GCA_017396825.1 Clostridia bacterium | reverse complement strand
CGATAAAACACAAAGTAAAAATTTATCGTTATACAGCTTCAAGGCAGAGGGGACTACACAGTTCATAACAAAATTTTTCACCGAGCTGAACGCTCTGCCATACCAAGTGTTACTTTTCATAAAGACTCCATATCATAATTGATACGTATATTTTAACTCCACATTATGAACATATTTTTAACACCGCCGATTTTCCGAAAAAAATGCCCGACAGCGTTTTTACACTGTCGGGCACACTAAAACAATTTACTTTATATCAGCATTGGGGTCAAAGCCGAGTCTCTTAAGAGTTTCAACAACATAGGATTCTCTGTATTCGTCTTCGGGCTTTCTGTTAAGATAAGACTTAAAGAATTCTTCACAAGCGGTCTGATAATCGATCTTAGCAAGCTCAGCGATTACGCGAACGCTTCTGTCGATAAGCTTCTTGTTGGTAGGAAGAACCTGGATCATCCAGTTGGACCAAACCTTACCCATCTTAGCCATGGTAGCGGTGCTGAGAAGGTTGAAGGTAAGCTTGATCATAAGGTGGGAAAGAAGCTCGGTGCAGGTTGCGGGAACGTCTACGGGGATGTAGATTTCATTCTCTGCAATGCTGCCTTCGGGGATACGGCCTATTCTGATAACAGTGCCGCCGCCGTAGTTGGGAAGATTCTTGTTGTACCAAGCGAGAGAGTCCTTGCAAGCGGAGCCATTGATATCCATAAGGATAAGGTTAGCGGGCTTGCGGCTGTAACGGGAAGGATCTTCCTCGTTACCGATGCAGTACTGTTCAACTTCCTCGGAACCAACGGAGGGAGGATTTTCAATGATAGAAGGAGCTGCTTCCATCTCCTTGTAATCTTCAACAGTCCAGTCAAGACCAACGATGGGACGACGGAAAACGTGTTCCCAAGCAACACCGTTAGGATAGAGAGGATCCTTAACGTATGCCCAGCTTACTGCGCTTTCGGTATCCTTGAACTTTCTGAAAGGAGGAAGGGTAAAGGTAGGCTGTCTTTCAGTAGTGTCGGTCATTATATCGAGAAGATAATCGTGAGTGAGGTAGGTAATAAGGCCGTTTGCCTTATAGGTTGCGGTTTCAAGCTCAACAGCCTTGGTAAGACCTTCAAGAGCAGCGCCGCTGGAAAGAGTATCACGAAGCTTCTTGAACTGTGCAGCATATTCCTCTGCGGTAAGAGCAGCGGTACCAACAACCTTAAGTTCGTCTTCGGTGAGGTTTTCCTTAAGCCACTGACCTGCAGCGATCTCAAGAGCAGCGCCTGCAGTAAGAAGCTCAACAGTGGTAACCTGCATTCTGGTGGAACCGGAAACTGCCATGTTGCCAACGAAAATGCTGATGGGCTTTATATTAGGTCTTTCAAATACCTTACGAACTCTTTCAAGGTGCTCACAAAGGATTTCCTTGGGATTGCAGTAGAGGTAGTAAGTAGTGCAGCCGCGCTTGTCAGCTTCGATAACGGAGCCGTTAATGCTTGCGGAAAGGCCGCATTCTGCAAGACCGATAAGAACGTCGCCTTCGCCGATGCCTGCGTCAACAACCTGACGTGCACCGAAGGTCATATAATCTTCAAAGTTTTCAACGGAACGAACGAGCGCTCTGTCACCGCCGGTGGTAAAGCTGTTGCAGCATTCACAGATCTCAAGGAATTCGTTACGCTTTGCGGGAATCTTCTGAACGAGAGACTGCCAGAACAAACGCCATGCGCCGTCAAGCTGGATAGCCATTCTGCCGGATGCGCCAACGCTGGAGAAAACGAACTTTTTGCGCTGGTCCATAACGCGCTTGATGTCCTTAACAAGATCCTTGAAGTTCTCGGTTTCAAATGCCTTTGCAGCAACATCACCGATATCAAGGTCAGCAGAAAGTATCATCTTGATACCTTCAGAGGTGTCCTTAGCTATAGTAGCGCTAAGGTTTCTTGTGCGGGGATTAGACTGTTCTGTAGGGATTACACCGAGATGGAACTGCTTTTCGTTCTCGATAAAATCCTTTGCCGCGTCTTTGTAGTTAGTAATGTTCTTGTACTCCAAAATTGAATACCCCTTTCGTATTCGTTTATTTTATTTTTTTCAGACCATATTTGCTTATTTTATATTATAGCACCGTTTTTTTACTTTTGCAATAGATGTTTTGCTTTTTAGTTAAAATTTCATAAATTTATTTTTATATTTCCTTCCTTTTTGGCATTGCGGCTACAGCATAGGGTCTGCTGACGGCTATAGATGCGGCTTTATTTGCAAAAACGGCGGCATTTTTCAAAGTTTCACCATCGCAAAGCATAACGGCAAGTGCAGCGGTAAAGCAGTCACCCGCTCCGGTGGTATCAACAACCTTGGTATTTATCGGGGGTATGGTTGTTATATCACCATCCTCATAGACAGCAGCTCCTTTGCTGCCGAGGGTAACAACCGCCCGTTTGATGCCCGCATTTTTCATACCTTTTTCCCAGTCACTGCCAAACAATGTTTCTGCCTCGTGGAGGTTAGGTGTTATGACATAGGCTCTTTTCAACAGCTCTGTTTCCATGCCAACCGCAGGAGCGGGATTTATTAGAACCGGAATGCCGTTTTTTTCTGCAATTTCAACTGCTGCGATGTTAGCATCAATGCTTACCTCGTTTTGCAAAACCAGCATATCAGAGGAGACTATTTCCCTCTCCAAGCTTTTTATGTCCTCTCCGTTAAGCAAGGCAGATGCTCCGCCGTAGACGGTAACTCGGTTCTCCCCCTTGCTGTCTGTAAGTATGCAGGCGTAGGCGCTGGGGATATCCTTATAAACAGGCAGAGGCTTTATACCCTCGTTTTGCAGATACTTCACGCAAAGCCCCGCACCATCGTCTTTTCCGAAAGCACCAATGAAGCTACATGCGCCTCCAAGGCGTGCGGCGGCAACCGCCTGATTATAACCCTTCCCTCCGGGTTCGTTGTAAAAACTGTGAGCAGAAACCGTTTCGCCTTCACGGTGAAAATGGTCGGCGTAAAGGAAAACGCTGTTTCCTGCAAGCCCTATAAAGCAAATCTTTGCCATTTAAAACACCCCCGTGCCGCGTTTCAGGGCGGCTCTAGTAAAAGCACCATTTGGAGACAGTCCTTTTTCATACGCGTTTAATACAGCCATAATTTCGTCCTCGCTTTCATCAGTAAAGAACAGAATATGTGAGGACACTCCGCCAAGCTCACCCGTTTTATCCAACAAATAAGTGGGGACTGAGTTATAAATTGTATTTCGATGACCGTACTCACGCATTACAGTAAAACGGGCACCCGTTTTATCGGTTATTACACCTTTACAATAGTTTTTGTCACGGCATTGTCCTGCGTTGCGAATAATACAGTTTTCCGTGTGCATAAGAGGTGCCTTTCCGTAAACCACGTATTCGCCACCGGCAACTCCCTTGGATATGCCCTTGGGATGTATTTCCGCGGAAATAACATAGCTTTCAAAGCCCAACTTACTAAGTTCCGCCGCCGTAAGAGTATTAGTAACGTTTAACGGATAGTCGCCGTGGATGGTAAAGCCCTCACAAAAAGGCAGCATACCCAAGTTTGGAACCGTTATTCCACATACACCTTCGCCGCGCGCCTTCTGCAAAAGCGCTTTTATCGCTTCCCCATCACTGTCATAAACCGCCCTTGGCATAACAAGGGAAAGCTTATCGCCGTAATCCAAATCGGGCCTTGTTACCCATAACGGTAACTCTATTCTGTCAAATCGTTCCAGCAGTATTTTAAGAAGCCTTTCTGATGGCGCCTTACCCTCAAACCGCGCCACAGACATGGGACGGACGTCCATAGGCGTGCGGTAAGCTTTTTGCGAAAAGCCCTTTCTTTCTGTATTTCTTGCAGGCGTGTTGGATTTCGTTATTTCATCAAACAATCTGTCGAGCACGAGCCTTCTCAAGGCATTGATAGCGGACATAGGCATTATAAGACCGCTGTCCACGTCAACACTCACATCCGCAACTAAAAACGCAGTGTCTCCGGTTTTAGAAAGACGCGCCGTAAGTTCTTCTGCTGTTATGGGGCGGTTTATTGCTTTTTGGGGCATTTCACCAACATATTCCGCCGAAGTATTGCCGCAGGTTGCTTTTATATAGGCGTTTTTGCCTTCCTTTATCTCGCAACTAACCGTAATGGGCAGCTTACGTTCTTTTATTTCCACATTCAACGCTCGGCTTTTTTCTTTATCCAGATCGGTACGAACACCAAACATGGAAGGCCCTTTGCGCGACGTATAATAGCCATCAGTAAACCCGCTTCTTGAAAAAAGGGCAGAAAGACGCATAAGCTCGTCCTTGGTGGCGGCTCGGTAGCCATCTATAAGCCCGCGATAGATCCTTACTGTTTCCCAAACGTACTCAGGAGATTTCATTCTCCCCTCAATTTTAAGACAATCTACACCCATATCGCATATTTCGGGTATATACTTAGCAAGACACATATCCTTTAAAGAAAGAGGATATTTGCCCCCGTAGGCTTGGCGACACGGTTGTGCACATTTGCCACGATTTCCGCTTCTGCCACCGATGAACGACGACATAAGGCAACCGCCGCTTTGGCACACACAGATGGCACCGTGGACAAATATTTCCGTCTCCAAACCACACTCCGCGGCTTTTTTTATGTCTTCCCTGCTCAGTTCTCTTGCAAGAACCACGCGGCTTATACCGTACCTTTTAAGCACCTCGACGCAGTGAGAACTATGAAACTGCATTTGAGTTGAGGCGTGCAACGGAATATGAGGAAAACTTTGTCTAAGGGCACTTATAAGCCCTAAATCCTGCACTATGTATGCATCGGGTCTGTAATGCTTTTCCAGCTTTTCTACAAAATCCAGTACCCTTGGCAGCTCCTTATCCGAAAGAAGGGTGTTAAGCGTTATGTAAACCTTAACCCCGTACAGACGGCAAATGTTAAAGGCACTTTCCATTTCCTCGTCGTTGAAATTGGTGGCAAAGGCGCGAGCGTTAAAGTCTCCGCCGCCAAAATAAACAGCGTCTGCACCTGCGTAGACCGCCGCCCTTAAGGCATCCAGGCTACCCGCAGGCGCAAGTAATATTGGTTTTTTATGCGCCATAAGGCCTTACCTCCTAGATCCAATAGCCGTATTCTTTACCATATATGACAAACATCACCACGTGCGCTAACGCCATAAGCGGCAGTGAAACCATAAAACCAAACCGTTTTGTTTTATGACGCACAAGCAACATAGTTATATACATGGCAAAGGCGCCGCCCATAAAAGCCACGAAATACAAAAACGTCTCTCTTACGCGGTACATCCGCGCTTTCGCCGCGCTCTTATCGTAAACACAAAGCACTACGGCAAAAACTGATATTGCTAATATGTAATAATACATTTATCTTACTTTAAAACCTTACGCATATCTGCAAAGGTACGTACTATATTAAAGCCTGCGCCTTCATAAATGTTTCTTGCGGGATTTGTGGTGCCGGTGAATAAAGACATATAGCACGCACCCTTTTCGGAAAGGCCCTTGCACAAGGAGGCGAAAAGAATCTTACCTATACCGTGCTGTCTGTACTCGGTGTGAACGCCTATACCGCAGAACATACCCCTACCCTCCGGCGAAACTGTAAGAGGACCCGTATAGCCCACTACCTTGCCGTTATGAGCGGCTATAACTATATCCTTGTCAAGCTGAGAGAGAACCTGCTTGCGCCAACCCTCGTTTTTGATATTATCGAAAAACTCGGGAAAACCGTAGTGACGGTCGTTATCATAATAGCATATCTCAATATCCTTTTCCTTAAGGCCGTCTATTCTTTTAACGATATCTTCAGGATATTCGTACTTCTCAAGGGGAAGATAATAAGCGTTTTGGATAGCGTAATCCACATATCCATGCTTTGCAAAGAAAGGGTATGCACTGCTCTTCATATCTACACCGGGAGTACCGGGATGATCGTGGGGAGCAACGGAGGGAATAAACCAAGGAAGCTGGCAGGGATTGAAGAATACAAGTTCTATCTTCTCAAGAGCGGGATTTTCCTCTACAAGAGCCTCCTCAAGGGACTTAAGCACCCTAGAGCCTATACCCTTGCGTACAGAATCCTTGCGAACGCCTATATAAGATATGTATGCACCTATACCGCCCTTGGCATAGTTTGCGAAGCCGAAGCCAAGCACGCCTGTTTCGTCCTTTATTAAAGCGGAAACCTTTTCATAGCCCGTGGGCTCAAAAAACAGTTTGGTAAACTTTTCCTCATCCAAAGGCTTGAACACAACGTCGCCATCGTTTACATAGCTGTTCCAAATATCAACACATTCCTTCACGCTGTTTTCAAAATCGGTAAATTTCATAACTGTTCTCCTTTTACTTTATATTCATAGGAACTATGGAGTTTATCATAGTGCGGCCATTTTCGGTCGTTACCTCAAACACCATAATTTTTGCAACGTTAGAACCAACATCAGCACGGTAAGTGCCATCGTTTTTATATATTTTATAGGTCACCTGATATCTTTCGATATAATTGCCGTCGGCGTTTCCACCCGTAAGGAATTTTATACTTATATCGTACACCTTTTGCGGAGTGAATTTTTCCTGAATTTCAAAATGTGTTTTATAGTTTTCTGTGAGAAGGGCGGAATGTGAAACGCTGTCGCCTGTCATAAGGGCGGTAAAATAATCGTAAAACAAAGCCTTGACACCCTTACCGTCTTCTTGCGCTGTCAATGGCTCACCGTTACCTGCATGGTCAGTGAACATTATGTCTCTGTTTTTTGCGGCGTAGACCTCATCATCAAGGGGGTCAGCATCGTAATCCGCGGAAAAATAATATATACTCTCGTCCTTGTCCGTATAGTCCTTTTTATCTACATCTTTCAATGATTTATCCAAAAGGAACAGTACAACCAAAATTAAAAGTAATACTGCGAAAGCAATTATAACTATTTTCAAAAAGCCTTTTAGTTTCTGTTTTTCCCTTTGCTTATTATTTTCCATCACTTTTGCCTTTCCTGATAAACACATACACAACGTAAAGGATACCTGCACTGCCTAAGAGAGCAAAAACTGCGCCAACGTAATAAAGCCAATCGCTTCGTGAAGACGGCTTTTCAACCGGAACAAAGTCCTCATCGAAAGCGCAATCAATTATCTCCTTTACAAGGTCGTAGGCTTCCCTTGCGCGTTCGTTAGGGACGGTGTTCTCGATAGCAGAGGCGCAATCGTACAAATCGTTATACGCTCTGAACTTAAAAATCAAATCTGCACCGCCGACTTTTTCATATCTTAAAGCATTATAATCCGAAACAAGGTCGTCACCGGGAGCCGTATTCTCGTCCTCGGGGACACCGTTCAAGGTCAGAGTATAGCCATTTAAAGCGTTAGAGGATAGCTGGTCCTTGATTTTTTTGTTTGCAGCAAAAGTCTTTGCGCCCTTTATATCACTATTAACGGCAGTAGATGCAAGCGAAACAAGCTCCTTTTCGCCTGCTTTATTAACACAAAAAGCGCGCAGGGTTGGATCAGCATCATAATCAACGCTGAGATATATACCCACCAAGGCTATGTTTTTATAATTTTTGCCGTTAAAAACGCTTACAAGAGTATCAATATAATACTCGCAAAAGCCTTCTTTTTCCTCCGTCGTCCCAAAAGCAACACCAACGTAAGGAACAGTAACGTAAATGGGATAAAGGAATTCTTTATCCAAGAATCCGTCTTCTTTCATCTCACCCGCCACGGTCTCAGCGGCAGGAATACAAGTGCCGTTTTTAAAAAGCGTGCTTATTATGTTTTCCGCGTCATTGCCATTAACAGGGGGTGTATTTACGGAAAAGATCACACCGTCAAACATGGTATCTACCGCGATGCCCTCTCTGTTATCATACTCCATAACGGGACGCAAAACGAAATAGTTTACGTTTCCCATAGACGCGCCGGAGTCTATATCAAGAAGCGCAAAACGTTCCCCTTTTTCACCATTCTCTTCAGCACTCGCGAAGGAGGTTGCCACAGAAAAAAGCGTTATAAGCATAAGCACAAAAACAAATATACGTTTCATAAACTATATTTACCCATCCAAATACAAATATACATATTGTATTTTATCACACACCGCGCGGTATTGCAAGAAAAAACGCCCCACAAACCAAAAGATTTGCGGGGCGAAATTAACGCACCGATGAACTTAACGATTAAATTCTATTTTTTGCGCTTTCCTCTTCCAAAACCTTAAGAGCGGGCTTTACACCTATAAAATTTGTAAAGCAAAACTCTCCGCCGTTGTAAACAAAATAAAGCTTTTGAGAAAAGATACCGGCGCGAATTTTGAGCCCTTCGATCTGATTAAGGTTCACGTTGAACAGCAGTTCTTTTATGTTGTTCCTCATATCCACATCGTAAATCGACAAGACATTGCCCTTAACACAAAGACAAACTATACCAAAATTTCCGTCCGGCAGGCGAGTCGCGTTTGCACAAAAAGCAGCACCGCGTTCATCGCAATAACCTTCCTCAAACCAACGTTGTTGAACTTTATTCATAATGCACCTCAAAATCTTCAAAGTTTACTATTTAGCGATCCTCAATAGGGGTATAGGCTCTGCGCTTGGAAACGTTTTTGAAAGCAGGGCGTATTATCTTACTTGCGTTAATAAGCTCCTCCATACGGTGAGCGCACCAACCTGATATACGGGATACCGCAAAGAGAGGCGTATAAAGCTCCTTGGGGATACCAAGCATACTGTATGCAAAGCCACTGTAAAAGTCAACGTTTGCGCTGATACCCTTATAAATTTGTCTTTCGTTAGCGATTATTTGGGGCGCAAGGCGTTCTACTCTATCATAAAGAGCAAACTCCTTTTCCTTGCCCTTTTCGATGGCAAGATCCTTAACAACACGCTTGAAAACCCTTGCGCGAGGGTCGGAAAGTGAATAAACCGCATGGCCCATACCGTAAATAAGACCGGCTTTATCGTAGGCCTCCTTATGTAACAGTTTTTTAAGATATTCGGAAATCTCATCATCATCTTCCCAGTTGGAAACCTTTTCCATCAGATCCTCAAACATACCAACTACCTTAACGTTTGCACCGCCATGCTTAGGTCCCTTTAAAGCACCTACTGCAGCAGTTATTGCAGAATAGGTATCAGTGCCTGTGGAGGTTACAACCCTTGTAGTGAAGGTAGAGTTGTTGCCGCCGCCGTGGTCAGCGTGAAGCACCAAGGCTATATCCAAAAGCTTTACCTCAAGCTTAGTGTAGTTGTTTTCACCGCGAAGAAAACGCAAAAAGTTTTCTGCCGTTGATAACGTGGGGCTGGGAGTATGTATAACAAGGCTTTGATTATCGTGATAATAGGAATAAGCCTGATAGCCGTAAACTACAAGCATCGGAAATATGGATATAAGTTCCAAGGACTGACGAAGCACATTGGCAATACTGATATCATCAGCATTTGCATCATAGGAATACAACGTAAGTATGCTCTTAGCCAACATATTCATCATATCTCGGCTGGTAGCCTTCATTATTACGTCACGAACGAAGTTAGTAGGAAGCCTGCGATAGCTGCCTAAAAGTTTGTTAAAGCCGTCAAGCTGTTCTCTGGTGGGAAGGTTGCCGAACAAAAGAAGATATGTAGTTTCTTCAAAACCAGGACGGTCATCATCAAGGAAGCCGTCCACGATATCTTCCATATCGATGCCACGATAAAACAGCTTACCTTCGCAGGGAACTGACTCGTAGTCACGGATCGTATAGGAATGGACCTCTGCGATCTCTGTAAGGCCGGTAAGTACACCCTTACCGCTAATATCACGCAGACCGCGCTTTACGTCATATTTGGCGTAAAGCTCGTTGGGAATATTACTATTTTCTATTGAAAGCTTTGCGAGCTCTTCTATCTCCGGTGAAATTTCGGAAAAACGAGGGTCTATTCTATTCATATAACAGTCTCCTTATCTAAGGAATTATTTAAGATGCTTTTTTACATTTGGAAAACAATGCCCGCCACCGCACCTGTCGCTATAAACACTATCGGGTGCAGTTTTTTCAAAAACGCGGCAGCTATAAGTATCGCCGCAAAAAGACCTACCGCCATGGGGTCTATGGAGGTGAAGAAGGTTTTAACCGAATTTATGGCGCCTAAATCGATAAGCACCTCGGCAAAGGTTGAAAGCACCGCCGCAAGAATGAGAGACGTTGTTGCGGGGCGGATACCGCCGAAAGCCCCCTGCACTATTGAATTGGTCTTGAATTTATCAAGAGCCTTTGCCACAAGGAGTATTATCAAAAACGAAGGAAGCACCAAGGAAAAAGTACAAACGATAGAACCCAAGGGGCCGTATATTTTATAGCCCGCGTAGGTTGCAATGTTTATACCGATAGGCCCCGGCGTAGACTCGGATATAGCGATAAAATTGGTAAGCTCCTCTTTTGTAAACCAATCGGGATGCTTTTCCGCCATCTCCTGTAAAAAAGGAATGGTGGCAAGACCGCCGCCGACGGCAAAAAGACCCGTTTTAAAGAACTCCCAAAAGCACGCAAGCAAAGTCGGCATCAGTTATCTCCTCCTTTTTTTCTGTTTTTCAGGGTGGACATAACTATACCTACTGTAGCAGCGCAAACAACCACTATGACAGTGGGAACACCAAAAGCAAGAGTAAGCCCTAATACCGAAAGGCCAATAACCACGCTGGGGATATCCTTCCACGTTTTTTTCATAAGGTTAAACACCGTAAGGGCTATAACCGCGCAGATAGCAACGTTCATCCCCGCCAAAGCGTGCTGAACGTATACGTTTTCGCTAAAAGCCTGCAACACGGTCGCTATGGACATTATTATCAGCATAGGCGGTGTTATAACGCCAAGTGTAGCGCAAAGACTGCCAAGAACACCTTTTTTTTGATAGCCTATCAAGGTCGCAGCATTAACCGCAATAACACCCGGGGTGCATTGGCCGATGGCATAACAGTCTATTATATCTGCTTCCGTTACCCACTTTTTACGCTCTACTATCTCCCTTTTTAAAATAGGAAGCATAGCGTAACCGCCGCCAAAGGTCATGGCGCCTATCTTGGCGTAGGTAAGGAACAAATCAAGTAGCATATTCAAAGAAACAGCACCTGCTTTCGATTACTGCTTTGTAAGCTGGTTTACGGGCTTTGAATCCTTAAGTTCTACCGTAAGGTTAAACACGTTTTCGTTCTTTGTGTCCTTGCAGAAGTAGCCGGTACGAACAAACTGGAACTTTTCTCCCGCCTTGGCATCGGCAAGGGCTTTTTCAAGCTTACAGCCGGTGCAAACCTTTACGCTTTCGGGGTTAAGATAATCGTCATAGGTTTTATCCTCCGGAATAGCGCCGGTGTTTTCGATGTTGAACAGTTTATCGTAAAGCCTTACATCTGCTTCAATACAATTAGAAGCGGAAACCCAATGGATAGTACCCTTTACCTTTCTGCCGTCAAAAGGCATACCGTTACGGCTTACCAGGTCTGCATCACAGTGAATGGCGGTAACGTTACCGTCCTCATCCTGCTCAACACCATTATACTTAACGATGTAAGCGCCCATCAGTCTTACTTCCCCGTCGGGCTTAAGACGGAAATACTTTGGGGGAGGAGTAAGAGAAAAGTCATTGCGGTCAATATAAAGCTCCTTAGTAAAGGCAACCTCTCTGGTACCCGCAGTTTCGTCGTTAGGATTGTTGGACACCGGAAAATACTCCGTCTTATCCTCGGGATAGTTATCAATTATAAGCTTAACGGGATCAAGAATCGCTATTCTGCGGAGTGCGGTGGAGTTAAGCTCGTCTCTGAGGCAATGCTCAAGAAGAGCAATATCTACAATGCTGAAATTTTTTGCAACGCCTGCCTTTTCAACAAAGCTGAAAATGCTGGAGGGAGTGTATCCTCTGCGGCGAAGACCGGACAAGGTAGGCATACGAGGGTCGTCCCAACCGTCTACAAAACCTTCCTCCACCAATTTACGAAGATAGCGCTTACTCATAACGGTGTTGGTAACGTTAAGACGGGCAAACTCATACTGATGAGGAGGCACGTCAAAGCCTATATTCTCAACCACCCAGTCGTAAAGAGGACGGTGGTTTTCAAACTCAATAGAACACATGGAGTGGGTTATACCCTCCAGAGCATCCTGAATGGGATGGGCATAGTCGTAAAGGGGATAAATACACCACTTATTCCCCTGTCTGTGATGGTTAACGTGAAGAATACGGTATATTGCAGGGTCACGAAGGTTCATGTTGGGGGAGGACATATCTATCTTAGCACGAAGAGTGCAGGCCCCGTCCTCAAACTCGCCGTTCTTCATGCGCTCAAACAGTTCAAGATTTTCCTCTACACTACGATTGCGGTAAGGGCTTTCCTTACCGGGCTCGGTAAGAGTGCCTCGGTAAGCGCGCATTTCTTCAGCGTTAAGGTCACAAACATACGCAAGCCCCTTCTTAATGAGAAGAACCGCATACTCATAGCACTTTTCAAAATAATCGGAGCCGTAAAGCACGTTATCGGGAACCGCGCCAAGCCACAAAAGGTCCTCGTAGATAGACTTAACGTAGCTGTCATCCTCTTTTGATGGGTTAGTGTCATCATAACGAAGATTAAACTTACCGCCAAACTTCTTAGCCGCGCTGTAATTTATGCATATAGCCTTGGCACTGCCTATATGGAGACAACCGTTAGGCTCCGGAGGAAAGCGGGTGTGAACCTTCTCTACCCTGCCCTCCGCTAAATCGCTTTCAATTATATCAAACAAATAGTTGCTTGTGTTTTCCATACTGACACTCCTTACATCATATCCGCAAAGGATTTAAGACGTGCAAAAACTCTTTCCTTGCCAAGTATCGCCATAACCTCGAACATATCGGGGCTGTTGGTCTTGCCCGTTACGGCTACGCGAAGGAACATACTAACATCGCCAACGTGGCCGCCAAACTGCTCGGGATTAGCCTTGTAAGCCTTGATATCGGGGCTGTAGCCTATGGCGGCAGCCACGTCCTTTATTTTTGCAAACCAAGTGGGCTGGTCGTCGTTTTCGTCATAACTTTCCATAAACAGCTCTATTGCCTTTTTGATGTCAGCCTTGGCAAAATTATCCGGAACAGAGTCTATATAAGAGAAATAAACGTCATAGAAAAAGCCCATATAGCCCTTAACCTCGCTATACAAAGCAAAGTCCTTTCTGGGCTTTGCTCCGCCACGACCTATGGCAAGAATACGCTTTGCATAAGCCTCATCCGCAGTAAGAAGGGCATTAAACTCACCGTCATACTCCGCAGTCCAACGAACAAGCCTTGCATATATCTCATCTGCGCTGAGACGGGAGAGAACGTTTTTACTAACGTCCGCCAGCTTTTTGAGGTCAAAGAGAGAGCCGGATGCGCTCATCTTTTTTATAGCGAATTTGAACTCGGAGAGAGGAGCGTCGGGATTGGCACGGCGCCATTCCTCAAAGTTGGAATTAAGCAGAGTAAGCACATATTCGGTAACACATTCGGGAGCATAACCTTCGCTGATATAGGAGGTAAGGCCTGCGCCCTTGTCACGCTTGGAAAGCTTTTTCTTAACCTGCTTCACAACACCGTCCTCCTCAACCTCAGCAAGACGCATAAGCTGAGATATGTGCAGGTACTTTGGAAGCTTGAATCCGAAAGCGGAGAAAAGCTGAATATGATAAGGAAGACTGGACAGCCATTCCTCGCCTCTAACCACGTGGGTGGTGTGCATAAGATGGTCGTCTACCGCATGGGCGAGGTGATAAGTAGGCATACCGTCGCTCTTCAAAAGAACGTGGTCTATATCGTTTTCGGTTACCTCTATGGTACCCTTAACAAGGTCGGTAAACTTTATTTTATTATTGCTGTTGCCGAAGGATTTGAAACGAAGAACGAAGGGCTTGCCTGCCTTAAGGTTTTCTTGAACCTGCTCTATGGTAAGATCGCGGCACTTTACGTATTCGCCGTAATAGCCGGGAACAACCTTTGCCGCCTCCTGCTTTTCGCGAAGGGCAGAAAGCTCCTCTGCGGAACAGAAGCAAGGATAAGCCTTTCCCTCGGAAACAAGTTTTTTTGCATAAGCGCGGTATATAGCGCGGCGGTCGCTTTGTCTGTAAGGACCGTAGCTGCCACCATGAACAACGCTTTCGTCAAACCTTACGCCAAAATCCTCAAAAGCCTTTATTATATCGTTTTCCGCTCCCTCTACCTCACGCTTGGAGTCGGTATCCTCTATTCTGAGATAAAAAACACCTCCGCTTTGATGTGCAAGTCTTTCGCAAACAAGCACGGGAAAAAGACCGCCGAAATGAACGAAGCCCGTAGGACTGGGGGCAAAGCGGGTTACAACCGCACCCTCAGGCAACTCGCGTGCGGGATACATAGCCTCGTAATACTCGGTATCTTTATCAACATCGGGGAACAGTAAATCAGCAAGTTTTGTGTAATCCATAAATCCTCCCAAATTAAATTGGTAATACGATATATTACCACATTTTTTTGCGGTTTTCAAGACTATTATCGTATTTTTAAGCCCCGCCCAAACATTTTTGCATATATTGACAAGTATAGGCATAGATGGTATACTGTAAAAGATTTAGCAAGAAAGGATTTTTAAGCTATGGAAAATAAAAAAGGCACCTTGCCTGTTTGGGCAAAATGGTTGCTTAGTGTGTTTATCGGCGCTTTTATAGGCGTTGGCGCAATACTCCCCGGTCTCAGCGGCGGCGTTATGTGCGTTTTGTTCGGCGTGTATCAACCCCTTATGGAGACCTTATCTCACCCCTTTAAGGGCATAAAAAAGCACTGGAGATTGCTTCTTCCCGTTATAATCGGTATTGCTGTCGGCTTTGTCGGCTTTGCAGGGATACTTGAAGCCCTTAATATGGACGGCCTTGTGCAGCAAAGCATCTTCTTGGGGCTTGTACTTGGCACTCTTCCCGCCTTGTGGAAGGATGCAGGCGAAGAAAAGCGCACCTCCGCTTCCTTCGTTACCCTTGGTGTTTCCTTTGTGCTAATGGTTTTACTGCTTGCCTTTTTCGGCTCTGTGTCCGACGAAAGCACTCAGATGGCAAAGCTTATAGGCGGCATCTATCCCGAAACCACCATAACCGTTGACCAAAATTTCGGTTGGTTTATGGTAGTCGGTGTTTGCTTTGCACTTAGCATCGTTATGCCCGGGATGAGTTTTTCCTCTCCCCTTATCTGTTTGGGCCTATTCGATCCTCTTACGGAAAACCTTACCAAGCTCATGGCTCTTGATTTTTCCGTTATCCCCAATTTTGTGCTTCCGGTAGCGCTTGGCGGGCTTCTTACAGTTATAGTTTTTGCCAAGCCCATGAACGCTTTGTTTGAGAAGAAGTGCTCTATCGCCTACCACTTGGTTATGGGCGCGGTATTTGCATCTACCCTACTTCTTATTCCTATCAAATTTGACGGCTTTACCCACGGCTTATGGTGCGTTATCGGCATAGTAGGCGGCGCGATAATAGGATACTTACTTGATATAATTCAAAGCAAGATAAAGGAATAAACAATAAGAATTAAGGCGTTGGAATCACCAACGCCTTTAATAATGCAAAAAAGGAGCGTATTGCTCCTTTCAGACCGCTGACAAAGGCACAGAACACGAAAAAGACATAAAATTTGCTCTCATAAAGAAGAGAATCCGAGAAATTAATCCTCGGATTCTCTTTGATTTTTTCTATTTTTTCGTTCAAAACGAACCTCGGCTCACAGTACTTAGTACAGTTCTCTCCTCGGTTCGTCTTGTCTGCACTCTTTCTCAGCACTCTGCCAGCTTGATGACAAGGTTTGTCATCAAGCTGAAAGGAGCGTATTGCTCCTTTTTTTATGTTGAAAATTTTTAACACCTTATTCGTACTCAACTACGTTTATCCAGCTATGGAGAAGCTCTTTCTCTTCATCCTTACGCTTTATGGACTGAGATGCGGCTATGATAGGCATCCACTTCTGAACGTGCTGCATAGCGGTATCGGTCTTCTTACAATAAAGTTTTAAATACTTTTCGCCAAGATCTTCCCTCTTTGCAAGCCAGAACATAAGGTAGGTACGTGCAACATCAGCAGCAGGATCGCCCTGAACGGCATGGGACCAGTCAAGTATATACGGCTTACCCTCGTCGCTAATTATAACATTAGAGGGGTCAAAATCGCCGTGAAGAACGGAGGTGCGCTTAGGAAGAGAGTCCAGTCTGGTATGAAGCTCGTAACGAGTAGTAGCGTCAAGACCGGTCTGCTCAACCTTGCCGTGCATCTTGTCTCTCAATTTGTTGAGATTAGGGCAAGTGCAACTGTGCATCTCTATCTGCAGGTCAACAAAAAGATCAAAGTATTCATCAATTTTTTCGGGGTTTTCCTCCATAAGCTGCTGAAGAGTCTTACCGGGGATATACTCGGCGCGAAAAGCCCAACAGCCGTCTATGGTCATTACCTCAAGTATCTTAGGAATATTAAGGCCGGTTTCTTCAACACGTGCTTGATTGAGGGTCTCGTTTAAAACGTTTGCCTTGGAAAAGCTTTTATCAAAAAGCTTTACAACAGTGGTGCCATCGCGAAATATAGTTTTTGTTGGTCTTTCGGCAAGAACCTGATCCTTATTAATTATCATTATACGTCCTCCCTTGTTCCGTAGTATGCGTTGAGATACATTTGCTTTATCTCACTCATAAGGGGATAACGGGGATTTGCGCCGGTGCACTGATCGTCAAAGGCCTGCTCTACCATATCATCAAGACGGGCAAGGAAGTCATTTTCGTCAATGCCGTAATCCTTAATAGTAGCCTTTATACCGATCTTAACCTTGAGCTCGTCAATAAGAGCGATAAGCCCCTCGAGCTTATCCGCGTCAGTCTCACCCTTAACACCAAGGTAATCCGCAACCTCTGCATAACGTGCAAGGGTATGGGGGTGAGTATACTGAGAGAAGGTACCCATCTTTGGAGGTACTTCCGCTGCATTAAAGCGTATAACCTCGTTTATAAGCAAAGCATTTGCTATGCCGTGAGGCAAGTGGTGAAAAGCGCCCAGTTTATGAGCCATGGAGTGACATACACCAAGGAAGGCGTTTGCAAAGGCCATACCTGCCATAGTTGCGGCGTTTGCCATCTTTTCTCTTGCCACAGGGTCGTTGGGGCCGTTATCGTATGCCTTGGGAAGGTATTCAAATACCATCTTAAGGGAACGGAGAGCAAGACCGTCGGTATAGTCGGTTGCCATTATAGAAGCGTACGCCTCAAGAGCATGGGTAACAGCGTCGATACCGGAAGCAGAAGTAAGGCCCTTAGGAGCGTTCATCATAAAGTCTGCATCAACAATAGCCATATCAGGCATAAGCTCGTAGTCAGCAAGAGGATATTTCACGCCGCTGGTCTCATCAGTCATAACCGCAAAGGGAGTAACCTCAGAGCCGGTACCTGCGGAGGTAGGAATAGCGATAAAATACGACTTTTCACCCATCTTAGGGAATGTATAAACACGCTTACGGATATCCATAAAGCGCATTGCCATATCCATAAAGTCTGCCTCGGGATGCTCATAAAGTACCCACATTATCTTACCTGCGTCCATTGCAGAACCGCCGCCAAGGGCGATAATAACGTCAGGCTGGAAGGCAGCTATCTGCTTGGCACCCTCCTTAGCGCATGCAAGGGTGGGATCAGGAGCAACCTCAAAGAAGGTTGCATGGGCTATGCCAAGCTCGTCAAGTTTTGCTTCAACAGGCTTTGTGTAGCCGTTATTATAAAGGAAACTGTCCGTAACGATAAACGCCTTTTTGTTTTTGCTTATCTCGCCAAGCTCGGCAAGAGCAACGGGCAGACAACCTTTCTTTATATAAACCTTTTCGGGTGCGCGGAACCAAAGCATATTCTCTCTCCTCTCTGCAACATTCTTAATGTTGAGCAGATGTTCAATACCTACGTTTTCGGAAACACTGTTGCCGCCCCAGCTACCGCAGCCAAGGGTAAGGGAGGGACGCATAGCAAAGTTGTAAAGGTCACCGATGCCACCATGGGAGGAGGGGGTGTTTACAACTATACGACAGGTCTTCATGCGAAGCGCGAAGGCATCGAGAATATCCTTACATTTAATAGTATCGATATAGATGGAAGAGGTGTGACCGTAGCCACCGTCTGCTATAAGACGTTCAGCCTTGGAGAAGGCATCCTCCACATCCTTTGCCTTATACATGGCAAGTACGGGAGAAAGCTTTTCGTGAGCAAATGCCTCGGAAATATCAACGCTTTCAACCTCACCTATAAGAATCTTAGTTCCTGCGGGCGCGGTAAAGCCTGCAATCTCCGCTATACGGCAAGCGCTTTGACCAACTATCTTGGCGTTAAGAGCGCCGTTGATGATCATAGCCTTTCTTACCATATCTACCTCCTCACCCTTGAGGAAATAGGCGCCTCTTGCCTCAAACTCCGCCTTAACGGCGTCGTATATATCTTCAAATACGATAGTTGACTGCTCGGAAGCGCAAATCATACCGTTATCAAAGGTCTTGGAATGGATAATGGAGTTAACCGCAACAACAACGTCAGCACTGCTGTGGATGATAGCGGGAGTATTACCTGCGCCAACACCGATAGCGGGCTTACCACTGGAATAAGCAGACTTAACCATACCGGGGCCACCGGTTGCAAGAATGGTATCAGACTCCTTCATAACCAAGGTGGTCATTTCAAGAGAAGGTATATCTATCCAGCCAATGATACCCTCGGGAGCGCCTGCGGCAACAGCCGCCTCAAGCACTACCTTTGCAGCAGCGATGGTAGACTGCTTTGCTCTGGGGTGAGGGCTGATAATGATACCGTTACGGGTCTTAAGTGCTATAAGGGTCTTGAATATAGCGGTAGATGTGGGGTTGGTTGTAGGGATAACCGCCGCAAGAACACCCAAGGGCTCCGCTATCTTGGTTATACCGTATGCGGTATCCTTGTATATAACACCGCAGGTCTTGGTATCTTTATACGCGTTATATATATATTCAGCAGCGTAGTGATTCTTTATAACCTTATCTTCAACGATACCCATGCCCGTTTCCTCAGCCGCAAGCTTTGCAAGAGGGATACGAGCCTTATCGGCGGCCACTGCTGCTGCAAGAAAAATCTTATCAACCTGTTCCTGAGTGTAGGTTGCAAACACGGCCTGAGCCTCACGAACGCCTGCAATAAGCTCCTTGAGCTTTTCTACACTGTCTGTTATGGGATAAATCTTATCGCTCATAGTAATTGCTCCTCTGTTAAACATTTGTGCCATATTAATATATCAAATTATGCGTCAAATGTCAACACAAATCGTTAACGTTTGATTAAAAAACTACATACTTTACAAACACATGTGTGTATATTTATTGATATTTATGATTTGTGACGGTATATTTTTCCAAAAACGGTCATTTTATGTTTTTGAAATTACCGTAGGTTTCGTTTATTGTTTTTGAAAACGCGAAGGTGTCATCGTATTTGTTCAATATTCTATGGAAATCAAACACCTGATGCTTATTTACCACACAAAGAAGAACGGTCTTTTCATCTTTTGTAAAGCCGCCCACACCTGAAATTTTGGTACAGCTATGCTTAAGCTCGGAATATATATCGGCAGATATCTCGTCGGCATGAGACGTTACTATGGTAAACTCGCTTGCCGTCTTTGTACCTCTTATAATGTAGTCGCCCAAAAAAGCGGAGATAAAGCAATAAAGCAAGCAAAGGCATACGGGCTTATAGTCGTATATCATATTCCCCATCGAATCCTGCTTTGCGTAAACGAAAAATGATATGGTAGCAACCACACAGTTAAGGCTAAAGGTTACCCAAAAGAAATTAAGCTTTGGCTTTTTTAAATTGATGTACTTTGCGATAATATCGATCCCGCCGGTAGAAGCATCCGTCTTAAAGCACAAGCCGTAAACCAGACCTGAAATAATACCGCTCAGTATAACGGGATAAATAGTATCGTGCCCCTCTGTTACATACTGAAAAGCCTCAAGCCCTGCGTTTTGAATTAAAAGGAACGCCAGCGAATATGTAAGACAAAAGCAAAGTGAGCGCAAGGCAAACCTGCGCCTTACAAGAAAAAACGCAAAAGTACAAAGGGGAATATTTATAAGCAAAGACATATATCCTATGCTGAAGCCTGTTTTGTACTGCACCATTGTTGCAACACCATTAAGCCCGGCAGGAGCAAAGTCGTTTGCAACGATAAAAAGATGATAATTAAACGCCACCAAAATGGCGCAAAGCACTATTTTAACATAGGTAACTGCTGTTTTTAACTTCATTTGGATACCCTCTTAAGTTGTTTATAACTAATTATATATCACTACGAAAAACCGTTGTCAATAGTTTTTGACAAAAACAAAGCCCCATTTCCGTAAGGAAAATAGGGCTTTAAAAACTTGATACTAATTAACTTATGCCTTACCGTTGCAGCCGAGAACGTTAATGAGCTTGTGACGAACAAGTTCCTTAATGTTAGCTCTTGCGGGCTTAAGATATTCACGGGGGTCAAACTTATCGGGATGCTCGTTGAAGAACTTACGAATGGTACCGGTCATAGCAAGACGAAGGTCAGAGTCGATATTTATCTTACAAACAGAGAGGCCGGCTGCCTGACGGAGCTGATCTTCGGGAATACCGATAGCGCCGGGCATCTTACCGCCGTTTTCGTTGATCATGGTAACGTAGTTCTGAGGAACGGAAGAAGAACCGTGAAGAACTATGGGGAAACCGGGGAGTCTTCTGGAGATATCCTCAAGGATATCGAAACGAAGCTGGGGCTTTGTGCCGGGCTTAAACTTGTATGCGCCGTGGCTGGTACCGATAGCGATAGCAAGAGAGTCAACGCCGGTCTTTTCTACAAATTCTTCAACCTCTTCAGGACGGGTGTAGGAGGAGTCTTCAGCAGAAACCTGAACTTCATCCTCGATACCTGCGAGAGTGCCAAGTTCGCCTTCAACAACAACGCCGTGAGCGTGTGCGTATTCAACAACCTTCTTGGTAAGTTCGATGTTTTCCTTAAAAGAATGGGAAGAACCGTCGATCATAACGGAGGTAAAGCCACCGTCGATACAAGACTTACAGGTTTCAAAATCGGGACCGTGGTCAAGGTGAAGAACAACGGGAATCTCGGGGCATTCGATGATAGCAGCCTCAACAAGTTTAACGAGATAAGTGTGGTTAGCATAAGCGCGAGCGCCCTTGGAAACCTGAAGAATAACGGGAGCCTTTTCTTCCTTACAAGCCTCGGTTATACCCTGAACGATCTCCATGTTATTAACATTGAAAGCACCTACTGCATAGCCGCCTTCATATGCCTTTTTAAACATTTCTGTAGAAGTTACTAAAGCCATAACAACTGCATCTCCTTTTAAAAAATTATTTTACGAGGTAAGTTTAGCAGTATTTGTGACAGTTGTCAAGCAAAAAGACTGAAAATAATGCCAATTTCTGCGAAAAAATAATTGATTTACGCTTAAAAGTATGATATAGTTATGTGAAATCATTTGTTTTGAAAGGATGACTACTACAATGAGCGCATTAAAAGGTGCCTGCATTATCGGGCAGTCCGGTGGTCCTACATCGGTTATCAACGCTTCTGCTTACGGTTGTATAAAGACCGCTCTCGCAGACGAAAACATCACTAAGGTTTACGGCGCACTTAACGGTATTATGGGCGTTCTCAACGACAACCTTATTGACATGGGTAAGGAAGACCCTGCTGAGCTTGAACACATGAAGTATACTCCTTCCTCTGCTCTCGGCTCCTGCCGTTACAAGCTTAAGGACGCTTCTGTTGACGAAACCGATTATCACCGTATTCTTGAGATATTCAAGAAGTACGACGTTCGTTACTTCTTCTACAACGGCGGTAACGACAGTATGGATACCTGCAACAAGATCTCCAAGTTCATGCTTGAGCATAACTACGAGTGCCGCGTTATGGGTATTCCCAAGACTATCGATAACGACCTTGCAGGTACTGACCACTGCCCCGGCTACGCTTCCGCTGCTAAGTACATTGCTACCTCCCTTATGGAGATCTATCATGATGCTCGCGTTTATGACAAGGGCATGATCACCGTTGTTGAAATAATGGGTAGAAACGCCGGTTGGCTTACCGCTGCTGCTGCTCTCGCAAGCTACAAGGGCTGCGGTCCTGACCTTATTTACCTCCCCGAGGTTCCCTTTAACACCAATAACTTTATAGAAAAGGTTAAGGAAATATACAACAAGAACGGCAAGTGCATAGTTGCTGTTTCTGAAGGTATCCGTAACAGAATGGGTCGTCTCATTTCCGATACCGGCAAGCGTGACTCCTTCGGCCACGCTCAGCTCGGCGGTCTTGCTAACCTCCTCGCTAAGAAGCTTGAAAAGGCTACCGGTGCTAAGGTTAGAGGCATTGAGCTTTCTCTTCTCCAGCGTTGTGCTGCTCACTGCGCTTCTCAGACTGATATCGACGAAAGCTTCTCCGCAGGTAAGGCTGCTGTTGAATACGCAGTTTCCGGCATTACCGATAAGATGGTTGGCTTTAAGAGAAAGAAGTCCAAGACCGGTTACAAGTGCGAAATCGAGCTTTTCGATCTTTCCGTTGTTGCTAACACCGAAAAGAAGGTTCCCAAGAGCTGGATGAACGCTACCAAGGACGGTCTTAACGACAAGTTTATCGCTTACGCTCTTCCCCTTATTCAGGGTGAGACCCAGATGACCAAGGAAGACAGCCTTCCCAGATTCGTTAAGCTTAAGAAAATAAAGGCGGAGTAATTTACATCCGATGATAAAAACGCCTCGCTTAAACAGCGGGGCGTTTTACATAAACTACGCATAAACTGTAAGTATCCTTGCATTTTACGGAGGGCGATTATGATACACAACACCATACTTGATGCGGTGGGTAACACTCCCGTTATCAGACTTAATAAAATTGTTCCCAAGGGAGCGGCAGAGATCTTAGTAAAGTTTGAAGGCCTTAACGTCGGCGGCTCCATAAAAACCCGCACGGCGCTTAACATGATAAAAAAAGCCATGGCTGACGGTCTGGTAAAGCAGGACACAGTTATAGTTGAGCCCACCAGCGGCAACCAAGGCATTGGACTTGCTCTTGCCGGTGCCGTATTGGGGCTTGAGGTTATTATCATTCTGCCCGACAGCGTAAGCGAGGAGCGCACGAAGATAATTACCGCTTACGGCGCAAAGGTTATAAAGATACACGACAACGGCAACATAGGTGAATGTATTGAGGAATGCCTTGATACGGCTATGGAACTGGCGGCAAAAAACCCAAAGGTGTATATTCCCCAACAGTTTGTTAATCCTGCCAACCCCGAGGTTCACCTTGAGCACACCGCCAAGGAAATAATTGAGCAGGTTGGCGGCCCTATTCACGGCTTTTGCTCCGGTGTTGGCACCGGAGGTACTCTTTCCGGCATCGGCGGTGCTTTGAAGGCTGTTTATCCCGATATTGAAATTTGGGCGGTTGAACCCGAAAACGCTGCAATTCTTTCCGGCGGCAGTATCGGTACACATTTGCAGATGGGCATTGGCGACGGTATAGTTCCCGATAACCTTAACACCGATATATACAGTCATATCCACATAGTTAAGGACAGAGAGGCAATTGACACAGCACAGCAGCTTGCCAGAAAAGAAGGTATTCTTTGCGGTATTTCCTCAGGTACAAACGTATCTGCGGCAATTGAAATGGCAAAGAAGCTGGGTGAAGGTAAGCGCGTTATAACCGTGCTTCCCGATACGGGTGAAAGGTATTTCAGTACCGAGCTTTTTGAAAACTGATAACTTTAAAACAGCAAGGGTATACCTTGCTGTTTTTCGCTTATTGAAAACAAACCGCTAAACAATAAAAATATTTGTTGCTGATCCTTGTAACGAAATACGATTCTGTAAATCTAATATATAGCCACTTACTACTTCTCGAAAGGAGATAGCTTGTGAAAAAAGCCGTAAACATACTTGTCTTTTTGACAGTCGTCGCTATCATCTTGCCTCTTATCGGTGCCCTACTGCCCTTGTTAGGCTATGAATTTGTTCTTGCAAATTACAGTGTTTGGGCGGTTATTACAGCGCTGTTACCTGCTTTGGCGGCTGTATTGGGCGCTTTTAATAATGATAATACCAAATCAAAGGCTTTAGGGACTGCCTGCGCCGTACTTCCCTTTTTGTCCGTGTTTAACGCAGCATATTACATAGCGAATATAAACGGTAACATAGTATTGGTTTTTGCCACCTGCTTTATTAGCATAATCGCTTGTGTGTATCTTGCACTTAGATGCGGAACAACGACGTTTAATACCGCTATGGTATTGGTTTCTGCCTGTGCAGCGGTGGGGTTTACTTTTATAGGATTTGCCGCATACATCCTTTCATGGTTTAGCGTTATAAGCGTAAACACCGTTACCGACGAAATAGAGTCACCTAGCGGAAGATACGTTGCACAAATTATAGACAACGACCAAGGCGCCCTTGGCGGCGCAACCTTTGTTGATATAGTGGATAAAGACGGTTGTATTGACGCGTTCGTTTTTAAGATTACTGAAAAGCCTGAAAGAATTTACAGTGGCGATTGGGGCAAAACTCCCCACGTCCACTGGAAAAGCGAAAACTGCATTGTTGTTAACTCTATTGAATACGAAATCGACTGAAAATGGGCTGTAAAAAACTTAGTTCTTTACAGCCCATTTTTCATTTATAATTTACGATTTACAGCAGTCCAGCATCGTACTTCAGCATTATTACGGCATCAAGATTATCAACAATGCTGTCGCCGTTCATATCGGAAACGCCCTGTATTTCGTCAGTCATCTCGTTAAGACCTGCATCGTACTTTAAAACCAATGCAGCATCAAGGTTGTCGAGATAACCGTCACCGTTTGCGTCACCACTGTTGATAACGTTTATCTCGCAGGTAGCAGATGCGCCCTGACTGTTATCGTTAGCACTGAGTCTAACAGTAGCCTTACCAATGGAAAGCCCCTTTACAGTTGCCGTTTGACCTATAAGGTTTTCGGGGATACCTACGGGACTACCGCCTGAAAGGGTCATTTCCGCAACAGCAGGCTCGTTTATCGTCCACTGCTCGCTGGGCATTCTGGCACAGGGGAACTCCATATGCACGGGTTCTGCGGCGATAACACCGTTCGAATAAAGCACGCCGTTAAGGGCCTCTATTATACGATAAGCGTCTTCACCACCTACGCCAAACTCACTTACCATCGTGTAATATCTGTTTATGGGGCTTACGCCGAACTTTTCACCAAGCAGACCCGCTGCATCGTAGCCGCTGTATAAAGCGTCGTACAAATCACGGTTACTGCACTCTGCCATCACGGGGATAAAATCGAAGCCGAAGGTGTTTTCATCCGCCGCACTAAGGTCAACCTTTTCGGGGTCAACGGTAAAGGCAATGCCGTAATAAAAATGGTTGCTGTTGTAGGTATCAAAAAGAACGATGTCCACGTTATAGGATTCACCTATACGGATAGTATGCTCCGTACTGCTTAAAACGAGTATTGGATCAAGATAATCGTACACGTTTCTTATGGCTTTAGTTACAACAGGGTTTTCACTTACCGCCTCAAGAGCTTCTATCAAATCATATTTTTCGGTATCTATTTGAAGAATAAGGTCATAGGTATAGCCGTTGTCGTCTATTTTCTTGCCTGCAACCGTAACGCCGATACAGTCTATTTCAGAAAAGTCCTCAGGCGCAAAATCCTTGTCAGCATCAACCGTAACGGTTACCAGTATGCTGTTTTCACCGTCCCACCCCATACCGCCTTCTGCAGCAGATACCGAAACCGTACAGAGAGACATAATTAAAGCAATTAAACACATAAGCAATCTTTTCATTGTTTTTCACCTCGATTATATTTTTACATTTGATGGTCAACAAAGCTTTGGAAAAGGTAAATAAGCCCGTAGATAACAACTACCCAAAGAATGATTTTCGGCAGTATCATCTTTTGATTGTGGCGCTTTATGCGCTCCTGCTCCGCCAGCTTTTCCAACGTTTTTTCAAAATCCGCTGCCTTCTTTTTGCGTTCTTCCTCGCTTTCAATAGAAAGTTGCTTTCCCGCCTGCACCTTGTGGCGATGTATAAACTCCGGGTCGCCGGAGGCTTTTATGCTGTCAAGCTCCCTCTCTAAAGACGCTTCGGTTATATTCTTAAGCTGCCACTCCTTTTCCCTGCCGCAATCTGCACAGACAGCGGCGCTGTTTAAATTTTTTCTGCCGCAGCAGCAAAGCCAAACCTTATCCGTTGCTTGCGGTATAAGTTTTATCGGATGCGCCTCCTCAGCCCTTGCAAAGACGTTCATCTTTCTGTATGCGTATCGCATATCCTCGTCAAGTTCTTTAAAGAAGGTGTACTTTTTGCCGCTGACTATATTTAGTACCCTGCTTGTACCGTCGGCAAAATGCACCGTGCGTATCTCAAACTCTATCTTGCGGCAATAGGACTTGGGTACCTGGATAAGCACCCCCTCGCCAAAGCTTTCGCCATGGCGGATATTTGCAGGCAAAACTATATCTTTAAGGCCTAATCTTTGAAAAAAGCCCTGCTTCTTTTCATCATCGGAACAGCTTCTTCTTCCCCAGGTATTCTTTGATGCTGTGTATGTAAAATCCAAACGGCGCGTGGGAATGTTTGCGGCCCCCTCGTAAAGCAAAAGCCTTACCTCCAAGGCGCTTATTTCCTTATCACCGGTGTTTTGTATCTTAAACACGGCAAAGCACTCGGAGGTGTCACTATCTGTGACGGTATAGCCCTCAATAACCTCAACCGGCACATCCTCGTATATCCTGCTGAAATCCAAGCGCTCTATAACGCGAAGAGGTCTTTCTGCGTCCATACGCATACGCTGTTTTTCTTTTCGACTAAGCCGTACGCCCTCGGTACGAACCACAAACCGTCACCCCCCTTCCTTTATAATCCAATTATATAATATATTATTATCAATTGCAATAAAAATTTATTGTTGCAAAAGATGTTTTTTTGTAATAGAATACCAGTCAGAGGTGATAATTATTAAAAGGATAAAGGATATAAAACTTTTTGTGTGCGACATGGACGGCACCATATATCTCAGTGACACGCCAATAGAAGGTGCAGCAAAGTTTGCAAGCACTGTAAGAGAGAAGGGTAAGAGGCTTTTGTTCTTTACAAACAATGCTTCCCGAACCAAGTCATTCTATGTGGACAAGCTGAAAAGGCTGGGCTTTGGCGACTGTGAGGTTATGACCGCAGGAGACGTTACCATAAGCTATCTTAACACATACTACAAGGGAAAAAAGGTGTATTTGGTGGGTACCGAAGCCTTGGCAGCAGAAATGAGAATGGCAGGTATAAGCCTTACCGACTGCCCTGATGCAGAGGTGGTTGTTTCCAGCTTTGACACAGAGCTGACCTACAAAAAGTTACGCACCGCCTGCGATGCATTGAGAAACGGCGCCATTTACCTTAGTACGCATCCTGACCTAAACTGCCCACTGAAGGATGGGGCTATGATGCCCGACAGCGGCGCCATTGCCGCCCTTATAACGGCTTCAACCGGTAAAGTGCCGAAATACCTTGGCAAGCCTTACCAAGAAACCGCTGAGGCGATAGAACGCATCACGGGAATCTCCGCCTTCCAAACGGCTTCTATCGGGGATAGACTTTATACAGATATTGCACTTGCAAAAAACAGCGGTATGCTTTCCCTGCTGGTACTAAGCGGTGAAACTAAACCCCAAGACATAAACCAAAGCAACGCGCCGGACCTTGTTTTTGACAGCATTTACGACATTTGTCAACATATTTAGTAGATTTATTTACAAAACTCGGCAAAAAACTATTGACATTTTTTGGCAATTGTGGTATTATATTGGCAATAAATGCTTTAGGAGGGCTTTTGATGAGAAAACAGATTATAAGGCAAGTGGACGAAACAGGGCGCATAGTATTACCTAAGCCTTTCAGAGAAATGTTGGGTCTTGAGATTAAGGACGAGGTTATACTGTCACTTAACGGTGATGCTATTACCGTACGTAAGTTTTCAAGTTCCTGTGCTTTTTGCGGCGAAGACCATGCTGTCGACTACAAAGGCGTACTTATATGTGCTGACTGCGCTAAGCAGATAGGTGATTTGGTTAAATAAATATAGTATAAGAAGAGGCTGTCTCAAATGCACTAAGCTTGCATTTGAGACAGCCTTCATTTTGTTTTTAGTATTCGTAAATAAGCTCTGTTTCTTCACCATCATTTGATATACGGTAAAGCCTTGTAGACACTCTGCGATACCCCTGACGCCAGCCTAAGGAAGATTTATCGTCAGGTACAACCTGCATTATGCTAACGTAATAGTTGTCGCCCACTATCTCCGCAAATTGATGGTAAAGCGCGTTGCCGTTATCATCAAAGCCAAGAGAGGCCGTATAACCCATTTTCTTAATCATGTCATCTGTGAGCATATCGGTAGGTGAGTTCTTGCCATCAAGCAACACCTGAAGCTTGCCGCCGTTGATAAAGGGAACTCCCTCTCCGCACAGAGGAAAACTTACGGTATCCGTCTCACCCGTGGTAAGATTTATGCGTCTTACGTTTTCGTTTATACTGCCCTTGAAAAGTTCTACGCCCAAAACACTTTGGGTGTTATAGTAGTACAGATACTTGGTATCTTCACCATCGGCAAGATACATCATGGGTAATGTAATATCATCATTCACAACAAGGGAAACCTCACCGGTTTCAAAAGCCAAGTAGTATATACATCCCTCTTGGAAGAAATATCCCGTACCGGCATAGTAGCCTATGAGGAAGTATATACCATTGTTGCTAACGCAGATATCATCCAGATTTCTGCCCATATCGCCCTTTTCAGGGATGTTCGCCTCACCTATAAGCTCGTTTTTATCATTCTCAAAGCTATATCTGTAAAAATAATAGCCCTTTGAATCGAAGCGATAATTATAGTAATAGCTGTCATCAGCAGAAACACCCGTATACCCTGCAGGAAGCAGATTTATGCGGTTGCCGCCGAAATCAGTTCCGTAAATATCCCCCTCGTTGGTCTTTACAATAAGCATCCCCTTAACAGAAAGGTCGCCTATTATCTGACCGCTGAGAGCAAGACTTTCACCTTTACCGTCAAATCCGATGCTATACCACTTATAATCCTGCTTGCGGTAATATAGCTTTTCCCCGCAAATGTATATACCGCCCGTGGCGTTGGTTTTGGCTATAACCGTCTCTTTACCCTCAGAACTTCTGCATATAAGGTCGTTGCTTACGTTGCTATTAACGGTGAAATTGGCGTTTGTACCGGTATCCTCAACCGATTCGGCGCTAAGCTTAAAGTAATAAACATTGCCGTTGTAGCCAACAACGTGACCGCCGTTGTTTATGATCTTTTGCAAGCCGTGGCAACGTAAAGGAAGCCAGTCTGCTTTGTATATCTGTATTATATAGGTTTGTGTTATCTGGTCATCGCTTGTATACTTAAATATATAACCTAAGGGGTTATCAACTATCGCCGTGCAATAGCTTATGGTGCAATCACACGCGGAAAGCTGTATTTCCTTATAGATGTTGAAGGCCTTATCAAAAAGAAGAGCACTATTATAGGTCTTTTTGCTTTCAAGTTCCTTGCCTGCTTTTTCAAGCACCACGTATGCACATTCGCCAAGTCTGCCGTAACCGATAAGCATCTGACCGTAGTAAGCGATATCGTCGCAATTGGCAAGGAGGTTTGCAACGCCTACACCTGCTACCAGTCCCGTTCTAACCGCCTGACCTACAGGCCAGCATTTCATAATTTCATCCCATGCCTTATATCCGGCAGACAAAGCAAGATCTCTCACGGTTTCAGCGCCGGTTTCGAGAACAGTAAGGAAAATACCCGATGCGTTATCACTACGATACGCTTTGGTTCGTGCGATTATCTTGTCTATACATTCCGCAATTTTTTCATAAGATTCTCTAAGTTTTTTCTCCGATACGGAGGAAGCAGCAGACTTTGCCTCGGAGGATATGGAGGACCACACGCTTTCCCATTCCTCGCCCGTCTTTGCCATAGCCTGATACATAAGATACTCGTCAACCACGATAGTAAGCTTATCGGAAGCAAAGCCCGTTACCTTTGCGGCTTTACCCAAAAAGCCCTTAACGCTTTTTAAAAACTTTTCGTTGCCTTTTATAAAATCCGTCTCAAAAAGCTCCTTTACCTGCTTTACCGCATCGCCGTAAAGCCCCGTAGCTTCCTCGTCGGAAACGCCATCCAGTTTTTGAAGTTTTATAAGTATCTTATCAAGTTTTTCTGCGTATTCTTCAGCCTTTTCAAGGTCTTCTCCCGTGAAAAAATCCACTGCCTTGTTTGCATCGCTAAGCTCTGTTTTTACACCTTTTAACAAGCCTATTACAGCCTCAAGATAGTTTTTTTCAAAGCTGCCGGTAAAGCCTTCCTCGGCGGATGTGTTTTGCATAAGTTTTGTAACAAGAATTTCGTACTCGTTTATAAGCTCGATTTTTCCCTCACCCAGGGTGGCGCTTGCCTTGGAAATAGCCTGCCAAGTTCCGTTTACATAGTTTAGCTTTGCATCCTCGTAATTTGCGGCCACATCGGAGGCTAAGCCGCCGCCGTCAGCACAAAGTTTTTTATAGTCCTCCCCTGCAACAAATTCAAGGTGCTGTCTTGTGTATTCATTCTCGTACTCAAGACTTTCTCTGTCGGGAGTGCTTTCAAAGGGGTTGGTTACGATATTTTCTGAAGACTCATCCACGCCCCCGCCGCCGCCTGCACAAGCGGAGACGCCGAGCAACATAAGCACAGTTAAAAAAAGGCACGCGATCTTTATAGTTATTCTCATATGTATTTCTTCCTATTCTACGCCGAGTATGGAATCGGTAACGCATTTGGTATACAATGCTCTCATCTCTTCGGTAAGGTCGCAGTGTCCTCTTTCCGGCACTGCGTAATAGCTTACCTTGTGCGCTCTCTCCAGTTCCTTAACAAATCGGTCGCTGTGCATCTGCTTGTTTACAGCCTTATCCTCTTCACAATGGAATATATAATATGCGGAACTTTTCGGCATTATGTCAACAATGTGTAAAGGAGAAGCGGAACGAAGTGCCTGATCCATAGTGCCCTCGTAGGTCCCAAATGCACTATAAAGGGTACGAGGTAGGTCGGGACGTTCGGTATAGTGATAGGGTAAGTCACAAACGGGACAGTTTGCCACACAGGACACGGGGGTGCGTTTTGCGTAGGCGGTATACACCAAGGCCGAAAGACCGCCCATACTGCCACCGGTGGAGACTACGGGAGTGTTTTCGGGTAAATTATACGCATCAAACAAAACGTCAATAAGTTCATCTGTATAATCAACTGTTTGCTTGTTCATCCACGCCCAAGGGTTTTGATACGGCACAAGAAGAATTATACCCTTTTCCGCGTACATTTTACCATCCTCGGTGTCCTCGTTAAACATAGTACAGCCACCGAGTCCAAAAAAGGAAAGCACTATCCCTTTTACGGGTTTCCTGCATATTTTATCGTTGCAATAAGCAAAATCACGAAGGTTTTCTATAGTAATTATCTTTTCCATACTATACCTCTAAAAGCCTGTCATAAAGCCTTGGTACCAAAAGGGCCATATTACGCCGGACGCACTGCCGTTTTCAGACCACACCGTCTCCCAGGCGCATTCCTTCCAGCCTTCGTCGTTTTTTTCAAAACTTAGAAGGTTGCCGTCTGTCTCGGTTACGTAATAAACCTTGGCAGTATCACCATCGCACTCCATAACCTTAAAGTACTCAACGTCGTTTATCATCGTGTTTTGAAGATAAGCGTACTCAAAATCGGAATAGTACTTGCTTGTCAGAGACTCTATTCTGAGCATTGACGCGCACCAAGCTATAAGAAAAGCAAGAAGACCAAATACTATTACGTAAACGGGAAGCCTTTTTAAATGCTTTTTCATCCCAATTAAGCCTCTTTTCCTGCTTTTTTATCAAGCTTGGAGTTTCTTACGTACAAAACAAGGTCTGCCCCAACCATGATAAAGTTGAGGAAATAAAAGAACAAAACGTACCATTTGGAACTAATTTCTGCCATATACGCTTCATTTACAAACTTGGATATAATCCCGGCTATGTAACCAAAAAATATTAGAAGAAGAAAACCAAGGCTTTTACCCTTGTTGGTTCTTGCCTTGTAAGACTTGATAACGTTAAGAGGCCAAGAAGCGCCGAAGCTGAGTATCATTATAATTTCAAAAATTTCTGCCATAACAATCTCCCTATTTGTATTTTTACCCTTACAGTTTAACACAAACCCCGACAAGTTACAACAGTTTTTATGAATAACAAGAAAACTTTTTGGCCCTGGTCACATCATCCAAAAGCAAATATGTCCACAACTTGAATTCCTTTAGGTAACTTGGGCTTTTTAAGGTTGCTGCAACGGGCAAAAGCACGATATTTTATACATTTTGTAACCTGCGGAATGTCTGCATTGGCAAAAGAACACCCTTCGAACGCCCTCTCGCTTATCTCCTCAAGTTTCTCCGATAACTTTATCTCTGTCAAACCAACACATCCCTCGCAAGTGCTTTTAGCAATAACTTTTATCCCGTCGGGGAACCTTATGCTTTTTAAGGATGAGCAGTTTTTAAAAGCACCCTCTCCAATCTCTGTGACACTTTCGGGTATAACGATATCCGTTAAGCATGAGCATCCGCTGAAAGCAAACTCGCCTATTTTTCGTATACCGAATGGCAAAACTACGGTTTTAATACACTTGTTTTCGCTAAAAGCAAAGCCGCCTATCTCACTCACTTCATCCGTTACCGTTATATAATGGCTGTTGCCCGTGTATTCTGTAAGAATATCCTTTTCTACACAAAAATTATCCTTGCAGACAGATATAAAGTTCACCTCGTATTTTATAGGTGTTTCCCCTATTCTCACCCACCCGTATTTTACGTCGTATTCTTCAAACCACAGGTCACTGTAACGGCTAAAGGCTTTAGGAGCGCAAAACGGCATTTCATAACAATACACGTTAAGGGCTTTTGCCCTTATTAGGTTATCCTCATTTCCTTCACTGTAAAAACAAAAGGCATTTTCACCTATGCGTCGGACGCCTTTGCCCAGATAAAGCTTTTCAAGACACGGCATATCGCTAAAGCAACCGGCGCCTATCGTAACAACGCTGTCGGCAATTCTAACAATTCGCAGGGGTTCGGGTAACATATATGTGCTTTCTGCCTCTATCGCAACTATCTTGCGCCCGCAAAGCCTTGACGGCATACAAAGCTCGGTTGCCGTTTTGTCCTCGGTTATTATACGTATCACACTGCAAAGGTCCGATCCCAAGGCTTTTGCAAAATAAACAAAGCCTTTGTGTTTTTCCTTCAAAAAAGAACAATTCTCTCGTTGGTAATACGTAACTCGGTATTCAGGAAAAAAATACCCTTCATCGGTAAAGCATAGACGAAATCCTTCGAACTCCGTATGCTCCGGCACTCTCACTTCTATCAAAGAAGAACCATCATGGCGGTATCGATCTTCACCGCGCATTTTCAGTTCAACGGAAAAGAAATCCACTGTAAGCACGGGATACCCGTCCAACTGCTCCGGAACCTGTATAAAGTGACGGCGACGCCCGTCGTCACCCTTTGAAAAAGTCATAATGCCGCCATCAGGTGAATAGCCGGTTATAACTGCAAAATTGTTTTCTAACACTTCATATAAAAACATGTTTCCGTCTTTTGTAACAAACCTTTTCATTATTTCACTCTTCCATTATTGATAGTCACATACTATTAATGTAAAAAATGAAAAAACATCTATAAAAACTTTTAGTTTTTTAAAAAAAATATAAATCTTGGGACATAAAATGCAAAAAAACCTTGACAAATACCAAACCCTGTGGTAAAATTGCAAGCAATGATAAACGCAATGATGCGGAATAGTATTCAAAATGCTTTCGCCTTTAAGAGAGATGTCGGTCGGTGCGAGACATTGGGAAGGCTTTGAGGAACTCACCGCGGAGCGGCTGCTGCGAAACTTTGAACGTGAAAAGTAGTGGCAGACGGGAACTCCCGTAACAGAGTTAGGGTGTATAGGCATCTAAAGTGCATTCCTTTGGAATGAAGAAGAGTGGTACCGCGGGAACCGTTTGTTTTACGTTTTCGTCTCTTTGTTTTTTAAGAGATGAAGGCGTTTTTTGTTTTATTATGCATAACATTTTACACCGAAAGGGGTTTTTACAATGAGAAACATTAAAATAAGCGACATAACACTGAAAAAACTTTCCGCCGACAGCGAGCTTTCTTTGCTTTTCCGTGAGAAAACAGCTATTACTGCTTGTGCTGACTCTATCGGCGTTGATACAATAGAGCTTGCCCCCGTTAAAAATCTTCGCGAGGACAACATTATTTACAAAACCATCGCTCAAAAGGTTCAAAACGCTGCCCTGGCTATCCCCGTTGGCTTCACCGTTGCTTCCGTTGTAGACGCTTGGGAATGCATAAAGAATGCTAAAAGTCCGCGTTTACAGATAGAACTTCCTGTTTCCACTGTTCAGATGGAGTACATCTATCATCTTAAAGCAGATAAGATGATCGCAAAGATAGGTGAACTTGTCAAAGCGGCCAAAGGCCTTTCCGAGGACGTTGAGTTTTCAGCACTTGATGCTACCAGAGCAGACGTTGATTTTCTCATCGCCGCTGTAAAAGAAGCCGAAGCAAACGGCGCAACAATCATAACCCTTTGCGACGACGCCGGTATTTCCCTTCCTGAAAGCATAGCCTCCCTTACGAAAAAGGTGAAGGCTGCTGTAAACGTTCCCGTTTTTCTTCAGGTATCCGACCGTATAAGCATGGCGGTTGCTTCTGCTTTGGCGGCAGTTTCAGGGGGTGCTGACGGTCTTAAGTGCGCCATGGCGGGCAAAGATGTACTTCTTACCGGAAAAATATCCGACGCTATCAGTGTTTGCGGAACGGAAATAGGCGTTGAAGCCTCACTTAAGAACACAAAAATACACGCAAGCATTGATGATATGCTTTCAAGCATAAGCCACACCGCTTACACCGCAGAAGAGATTGTAAGCGAAAAGAAGAAGATACTTCTTGATTCCGACAGCACTATTTCTCAGGTTGCTAAAGCGGCAGAGGTTCTTGGCTACGAGCTTTCTGAAACTGACTGCGGTAATGTTCACAAGGCACTTATGCAGGTGTGCGAAAAGAAAGGCGCTGTTGGCGCGAAGGAACTTGAGGCTTTGGTTGCCAGCTACGCAATGCAGGCCCCCTCTACCTATCACCTTGAAAGCTACACCACCAGCTGCGGCAACCTTATAAGCTCTATGTCTCAGGTTTCTCTTAAGTGCGACGGGGAGATCATGAACGGCGTAAGCATGGGTGACGGTCCCATTGACTCTGCCTTCCGTGCTATCGAGCAGTGTATAGGCCACCATTACGAGCTTGACGATTTTCAGGTTCAGGCGGTTACCGAAGGTAAAGAGGCCCTTGGTAGCGCTATTGTCAGACTTCGCAACAACGGCAAGCTCTATTCCGGCAACGGCATTTCTACCGATATCGTTGCGGCAAGCATCAGAGCGTATATCAACGCTTTGAACAAAATTGTTTTTGAAGAGGAGTAATTTTACTATATGAAGATAGTATTCTCAACAAAATACGTTAACCGTCCCTCCTTTCTTGAGCTTTGCCGTTACGCCTACGACTATGGGTTTGCAGGCTTTGAAATCTACGATGCTATAAAAGAACGCTCACAACATCACGACAGTGTTTTGCGCCGTGACCGCACTGCCGATGCTAAAAGAAAACTTGTTAACCGCAACCTTTCTATTTCTGCGCTTAGCTATCCCTTTCCCGTTGACGGTGATGAGGCGACTGCAGAAACCGTTATCAAATACGTAGATATGGCGGCAAATGCAGGGATCGCAAACATTATAGTTCGCATCGAAAAGGAATGCTCTAAGGAAATACTTGCCGAAAAGTTGGGCGGTGCAATCAAGCGTGCAGAAAACGCTGACGTGGGTATTCTTCTTGAAACCATCGGGTATCTTTCTGACACCGAAAACGTTATAGATATCATAAACTTTTTCTCCTCCGCCGCTCTTGGAGCTTCTTGGAACGTTAGAGGCACTTATTTTGGTGCAGGCGAAACTGCGGAGACTACCATAAAGACTCTCGGCGCTTACATAAAATACGTGCGCTTGGGTGATATGAAGAACGGAAGGACCGTCCTTATAGGCGAGGGTGAATTGCCTGTGGAAAAGATAATCAGCGCTCTTTCCTCCCTCAACTTCGACGGCTTTATCTGCGCGGCGTGGAATGAAGAAATAAACGATGCCGACATAGTTCTTACCCATTTTACCAACTACATTTCCTCTCTCCGCCGTGAGAAGAAGGAGAACGACAAGGTTTACTATAACAGGGATAAAACCGGCACATTTGTTTGGAAAAAGTACGACGTTATAGACGCCACCTTCTCCGACGTTCTTGATACGATGGTGGAAAAATATCCTGACCAGTATGCCTTTAAATATCCTACCCTTGACTACACCAGAACCTACTCTCAGTTCCGCCGTGACGTAGACAAATGCGCCGCCGCCCTCATTTCCTTAGGCGTAAAGGCAGGCGACCACGTTGCAGTTTGGGCTACCAACGTACCTGAATGGTATATAACCTTCTGGGCAACCACAAAAATCGGCGCGGTTTTGGTTACTGTTAACACCGCTTACAAAATCCATGAGATAGAATATCTGCTCAAGCAATCGGATACCCACACCCTTGTTATGATAGAATACTGCAAGGATATAAACTACAAGGAGATCATAGAAGAGCTTTGCCCGGAGCTTAAGGCTCTCCAGCCCGGCAAGGCGCTTTACTCCAAGAACCTGCCGTTCCTTCGCAACGTGGTTACCGTCGGTTTTTCAATGGATGGATGCCTTAACTGGGAACAGATGATGGCACGATCTTCCATGATCCCCCGTGAGGAAATACGCAGAAGAGCATCTCTTGTTAAGCCCGATGACGTTTGTAATATGCAGTACACCTCCGGAACCACGGGCTTCCCCAAGGGAGTTATGCTTACCCACCGTAACATAGTAAACAACGGCAAGACCATAGGCGACAGAATGGACCTTTCTACGGCAGACCGTATGATGATACAGGTGCCTATGTTCCACTGCTTTGGCATGGTGCTTTCAATGACCTCTACCATGACCCACGGCGGTACTCTTTGTCCTATTCCCTATTTCTCTCCCAAATCCTCCCTTGCGTGCGTTAACGACGAGCGCATTACCTGCTTTAACGGTGTTCCTACCATGTTTATCGCCATGTTCAACCATCCCGATTTTGCAAAGACGGATTTCTCATATATGCGCACGGGCATAATGGCAGGGGCTAACTGCCCTGCAGACCTTATGAGACGCGCAGCAGACGAGATGAATATGCGCGAGATAATCTCTGTTTACGGTCAGACCGAGGCTTCTCCCGGATGTACCATGGGTGAGGTCAACGAGGATATAGACCACAGAGTTGAAACCGTTGGCAGCCCCTTCCCGGGTGTTGAATGTAAGGTTATAGACCCAGAAACCGGTGAAGAACTGCCCGACGGAGAAAGCGGCGAGTTTGTTGCCCGTGGCTTCAACATAATGAAGGGCTACTACAAAATGCCGGAAGCTACCGCCCAGGCGATAGACGAGGACGGCTGGCTTCACAGCGGCGACATTTGCTGTCGTACTCCCGACGGATACTACAAAGTAACGGGCAGACTTAAGGATATGATAATCCGCGGCGGTGAAAACCTTTATCCCCGTGAAATTGAAGAATTTTACCTGACTAACCCCAAGGTGCGCGACGTGCAGGTGGTTGGTGTTCCTGACGAAAAGTACGGCGAGGAATGCTGTGCGTGGGTGATACTTCACGAGGGAGAAACCTCAGACGAGGCAGAAATGAAGGCCTTTGGTAATGCATCCATAGCCCGTCACAAGGTACCCAGATACTTCTTGTTTGTAAAAGAGTTCCCCATGAACGCAGCAGGCAAGATTTTGAAATACAAAATGCGCGACGACTCTGTAGAATTGCTTGGTATTAAAAAATAGTCTTTATCCCCAAGAACGTTTCTCCT
>JAFQKR010000004.1 GCA_017396825.1 Clostridia bacterium | reverse complement strand
GTGCCTCCTTGCTAATACTTTCAACGTTTATACTCTCTGCATTATAGCTTGCAAAGGAAGAAATCCCATCTTTGGTTCATATAACGCTTATCGTATTATGATAATCACTTCTTTTACCTGTTGTAATATTATCTTTCTGAGAAAATATGTAATGATATCCCAACACTTCCGTTTTTTTAACGGGACAGATACTATCGTTCATATCGAGAGTTTTGGATACAATAGGAGCGCATGTTACAGTATAATTGTTCCCGTATATAACGCCGGCGTTGCTTAAAAAGTTATACACATCAAAAGTCATTTCCTCATTTTTCTTTTTTATTTCTTTTCCTGATACAATGCTGATATTATCGTTTTTGTAAACAATCTTATCATTTTGGCTTGTTAAGGATACGGTTTTATCCTCGGTCAAATAGACTTTCGTTGGCGTTTGTTTACAAAGTTTAAAAGCTTGATTTATACTTTCAGCATGATTTTCAACAGCGAACGTTGATCTATTTGGAACAAGCGAAGAAAAGTCAAAAAACTCATCGTGATACTCATTCAAAAACAGCACTTTCATAATAAACTGTTCGCCGGTTTCAAGAGTCAAGTCCATAGTATCCAAACGATCATTAGCATAGTTCTCGCCATACAAAGCTCCCCACATACATCCAGTACCGAATAAAGTGTTAGCCTCCGCCCAAGAATCAACCATATGTTCTGTTTCATTCGACTGAAAACTAAAAAAATCATTCAATATACCATTCATGTTTTGGTCTCCGGGGCTAAGATGATAATAACCAAGCAATCCTCGCAAACGAGTTCCGTCGCCAAGCATAGCCCTTGCCCAATTATAAAGTGCCGAATCAAGATCATCATAATCACAATTTAATTGGTCACAACATGATGTTATAATCCATTTAGTCCTTTTGTTGAATATACTATCTGTGACTGTGGTGGAGCCCGGCAAAAAGCCACTGCATATATCGCTGTGATATATCTCATCCTCGTAATCAGTTTCATAATATAAATATATGCTAGACGGGGTTGCATGTGAATCTATATATACTACATCTGAATACGGTAGCAATTCAAGTATATCTTCCTTCAACACATAAGGGCCATACAGTTCTAAAGGTAGACTGGCCTTCCAACAAGAGCCTTTTCCGTATGAAGTTCCGTTTAAAGATAACCTTGACATTTTAGAAATAAAGGTATTATATGCCAAATAATCATAGTCGGAATCTGGCGAAATCGAATACGCTGCAAAATTCACTGTAGATAATGCCTTGCTCTCATAACTTTCAATAGTCCATTCTTGTGCAAGGGTTCCGGATGCAGAAGTTGCTGTCGAAATAACCCGCTTGTTCTCTGTGTTATCTTGGGCAAGACAATTAGCAGTACCTTTTGGCATTATCCTACATTTATGCGGGGTGTTAGAAGCAAAGTTGATACTGAATTTCTGATTATTTTTAGTATCATCATATTGTTCCAACGTTACTCCTTGGTCGGTAATTGCTATCGCCATAGCGTTCATAGAAGGAAGAGGGTGTATTGAAAAAGTATTAAAGCCTTCTCTCATTATTTTCATTATTTGGTTGGAAGCTCCATGATACGACCAATGCAAAAGTTTTGTTCCTTCATCGGTTCCGCTGTTGGCTATGTCAAAATATCTATTACTGTTATAATTTTTAATGTAACAAAAAGTACTTATAACGTTTACACAACAACTGTCATAAACAGTACCGTCGTTAGCTTTTGCAGTGAACGTTACAATCCCTGCAGATTTTAGTTCTGCTTCTCCTGTCTTTTCATCTATCGTTGCAATTGAAGAATTCGAAGAAAACCAAGTTAATGCATCGTTTGTTACCGTAGACGGATAACATTCCGCATCAAAATCAATGGTCATGTATTCATAATCCTTATCTTTTAAGCTTTCTGTAAAAGAAGCCTCGGTAGTGGGAGAAGTTATAATAACACTGCTAACGGGAACGTAATTGCTTATACGCGACAAACTCCATTTTTGGGAATTTGCCGAACCGCCTGCGTTTGCAATTACTTCAGAGTTGGCTGCAGTGGCATCATTTTTCACGCTTAAGTATAGGTCAGTACTATTAAAACTGCTTTGGGTACAAATTTTATAACATTCCAGAGAATCGTTATAATAAAAATACCACGCCGTTTTTCTTGTATCGATCTCTACATTTGAAGTTGTGGAGTTGATATGCAAATAACGATTTGGATGCAAAACCGATTGCAAATAGACCGCTCCGTCATATCTGGGGATTATCCTCCATACCTGATTTGCCTTGAAACTGGAATATTTTGCATAGATTATCGTTTTTGTTCCTACTGCTGTTTTTGCACCTCTTACGTCCAGACAACGACCGCTTGCTATATTATTTATATACACATAGCCGCTTTGAGGATAAACAGTAACGTTTATATAAAAATGCCCCTCGTTACCGTTGGTTTCGTTTATGTAATGAACCATTATCAAACTTACTTCCGGTTCGTGTGAAGTAATTATCAATTCTTCGCCCGTAGTACTCATGGAAAAGTTTCTATTGCCTTCATACCAAAAGTCTATCCTATAAGACGGGTCAAGTATCTGATATCCTATTCGCATGGTGCTATTTTCGGACATAACCACTTCCGTACTGTCTATACGTATAATTCCATTTGAATAAGTCGTTGCTCTTGGCGTTTCTTCCGTCAAGGTGTTTTCAGTGTAAACGCCATCAACACATTCGTCATCTGAAACGGGTTGCTCGGTGCGGTTTGCGTCGGCAAAATCAAACTCGTCCATTAAAAGATCTTGTTCATCAACGGAAAAAGCATCAGAGGAAAAATCTGATACCCCGGACGTTTCGCTGTAAGAGTAAACGTTTAACGGAAATACTAAAGCCAGAATCAAAACTAAAATGATCGTTTTCTTAATAAACATAATTTCCTCCTTAAATTTTATTGTTTGACGTTTGGTTTATGCGCCAAAGGATCGTTTACATACGACCACCTCCCTATATTTGTCCCTACATTATATAAATGTCAAAAATATAGAAAACGTCTATAAAATTTTTAAAGAAAATTATATTTTTTACAATTTTATTATACTACCGCCATTTGGCAAAAGCAACCGTAAAGGGAAACATGATATATTTTTGGCTAGATTTACATAATGTCCCATTTGCTTTTGGTAAAATCAAACAAAGAGAAAAAGCCGCGAAGTTTTAGGCTTCGCGGCTTCAGTCTGTAGACAAAGTCTACAGACTGAGTCAGAGTAAGAGAAAGGAAGCTGTTTTTCACGAAAAACGAGCGTCGGCGTAGTGACCTACGACAGCGAAGTTTTTCGTGAAAGTGCCCTGAATATAACAAAATATAACCATCCATAGCAAAAACGCCTCCCGCACGTTGCGAGAGGCGTTTTCGTTTCGTTGATTCTTTTTCCTCAGGGCACGTAAAGAGCGAGTTTGTCTTCGCTCTGAAGCCGCGAAGTTTTAGGCTTCGCGGCTTATATTCTTAAGATCGGTTACTTAATATCCTCAAGAAGGGTCGAAAGTTCGTCTATAGTTGATGCAAAAAGCGTCAAGGCATCTTTTACGGTTTCGGGCTTTGTAAGGTCTACGCCTGCAATTTTAAGCTCCTCAATGGGATAATCGGTGTCACCCGTGGTAAGGAACTTAAGGTATCCGGAAGCGTCGCCCGTTTCCACAATGCGCTTTGCGATGGCAACGGCGCTGCTGAAGCCCGTTGCGTACTGGTACACGTAGAAGGCGTTGTAGAAATGGGGGATATAGGACCACTCGTTGGCGATAAGCTCATTTATCTCCGCGCCCTCGTAGTATTTTTCCACAAGGCTCTTATAAAGGGCGGAGAAGCTTTGCGCCGTAAGAGGCTCACCGTTTTCGTACATTCGGTGCGCCTTATGCTCAAACTCGGCAAACAGGGTCTGTCTGTAAAGGGTGGTACGGAAGCTTTCAAGGAAGTGGTTGAGGATATATGCGCGGCGTTTTTTATCCGTTTCGGTCTTCAAAAGGTGAAGGGTAAGAAGCACCTCGTTAACGGTAGATGCAACCTCGGCAACCATAATGCTGTAATTGTGGTTAAGAAAGCTTTGCGCCTCGCTGGACTTGTAGGAGTGCATTGCGTGGCCAAGTTCATGCGCCAGGGTAAAGGCATCGTTAAGCTTATCCGTATAGTTAAGAAGCACGTAGGGGTGAACGCCGTGAACGCCGCAGGAGAAGGCGCCGCTACGCTTGCCCTTGTTTTCGTAAACGTCTATCCAACGCTCGCTGAACGCCTTGTCAAGCAACGCCTGATATTCCTCACCAAGGGGCTTTAAGGCCTCCTTTACCAAAGCCTTGCCCTCCTCGTAGGGCATATCAAAGTCTACGTCCTCTACCATGGGAACGTAGAGGTCAAACATATCTATTTTGGGAAGACCGAGGGTCTTTTTTCTAAGTTCAAGATACTTACGCATATAAGGCAGGCTTTCGTGTACCGCCTCTATAAGGCTGTCGTAAACGGCCTCGGGCACGTCGTTGCCGAAAAGCGCCGCCGCCCTTGCGCTATCGTAGCCTCTTACAGAGGCAAAGTAGCAGTCCAGTTTGATACTGCCGCCGTAAAGCTCTGCAATAGTGTTTTCAAACTTCTTAAAGGTGCCGAAGAAGGCGCCGAAGGCTCCCTCGCGCACTTCCCTTTTTGCACTTTCACGGAAAACGCCGAAGTTGCCGTTGGTAAGCTGTACCTCTTCCCCCTCGTCGTTCTTTATCATGGGGAAAGCAAGGTCAACGTCGTTAAGCATACTGAAGGCGTTATCGGGTGTCTGCGCCGCATCGGTAAGCTTTGCAAGCATAAGTTCACCCTTAGCGTCAAGGGTGTGTGCTCTTGCCTTTACCACCTTTTTCAGTTTGAAGGCAACGTCTGCCATGTCGGGCTCTGCCACATAAGCGTTAAAGGTTTCCTCGGGGATAGCCACTATCTCCGGACTGATAAATGCAGAGAGAGATTGCAGCTTTACTATAAGACCTATGGTGCGGGACTCCATTGCCTGATAGTCAGGATCACCGCCATCTGTGCTTTTAAGAAGCATTGCGTAGAGGTAGCACAGGCTGACCTTCTCCTCTACCTCGCTGAGGGTAAGAAGCCCTTTTTTGAGGGAGGCGGCAGACTCACCAAGGGTGCCCTGTAAGGCAGGTATAAGGTCTATCGCCTTATCTGCCTCGTCGCAGGCCTTGCTCCAAGCGTCACGGTCACTGAACATAGGTGTAAAATCCCAAGTAAACTCGGGAGACATTTCGTTACGAAGCTTCATCTGGTATACGCTCCTTTACTTATTGTATTCCTCTGCCAGTGCCTTGAACGCAGGCAGAGAGTCTTCTATCTGCTTGGTAGAAACGCAATAGGAAATGCGAACGTAGCCTGGACAGCCGAAGGAGTCGGCAGGAACAAGAAGCAGTTCCTTTGCCTTTGCTTTTTCGCAGAAAGCAGAGGCATCCTCCTCCATCGCCTTAACAAAAAGGTAGAAAGCGCCGTCGGGCTTTACGCAGGTATAGCCGTACTCGCAAAGGGCGCCATATATAAGGTCACGGTTATGCTTGTATACGGAAACGTCGGCGGTCTGACCAAGGCAGGCGGCGGCAACACGCTGGAATATAGAGGGCGCGCAAACGTAGCCCAAGGCACGACCTGCGCCGCAAACTGCGGCGTATACATCACCTGCATTCCCCATCTTGGGGTTTACGGCAATGTAACCAATACGCTCGCCGGGGATAGAAAGAGATTTACTGAAGGAATAGCAAACCAAGGTGTTATCGTAGTAATTAGTAAGGAATGGCACAAAAACGTCACCGTAAACCAATTCTCTGTAAGGCTCGTCTGTGATAAGGTAGATGGGCTTGCCGTACTCTGCGCTTTTTTCCTTAAGAACGTCGGTTAGGGCCTTTACACCGGCTTCGGTGATAACCACGCCAGAGGGGTTGTTAGGGCTGTTGAGTATAACTGCCTTTGTGTTTTTGTTGATGGCCGCCGAAAGTGCCACAGGGTCTATCTGAAAATCCTCGGTAGGAGGCAGTGCCTTGAAGGTAGCGCCTGCGCCCTCGGTAAATACGCGGTATTCGGGAAAGAAGGGAGCAAAAGCGATAACCTCGTCACCCTCGTTACAAAGGGCGTTGAGAGAGATGGTAAGGCTTGCTGCCGCACCAACGGTCATATATATGCTGTCAGCAGTAAAAGCGGAGCCGTGGTTTTCATTAAGGTAGTCGGCTATTGCCTTTCTTACGCCTGCATCGCCCTGGGCGGAGGTATAGCCGTGAAGGTCAAGGGGGCTTTGGGTATCCAAAAGTTCTTTTATGGTTTCGTTAACACAGTCGGGAGCAGGCACAGAGGGGTTGCCGAGGCTGAAGTCGAAAACCTTATCCTCCCCTATCTCTGCCTTGCGTTTTTTGCCGTATTCAAAAAGCTCTCTTATTACGGAACGAACCTTGCCAAGCTGTTCCATTTTTTTGTTTATCATAACGTTACTCTCCTTTAGTTTTGCTTTCTTACCATTTTATATTCATCAAAATACCTATAATATGGGCAGGAGGAGGTTTTTGACGTGAGGAAGTTCAGCATATCGTCCTCGTCAAGGCCCACCATACAGCCCTCGGTATCCGTTTCGTCGTCGTAATCGTAAAACTCGCAGCTAAGGCATTTCTTTTCCATAGTCTACTCCAGCTCAAAGGGCGGTGTTTCAAGGACGGGATAGATATCCGTATCGTTGAAATGCCACCACTCATTTATATAGGTGGTAAAGCCTGCCGCCCGCATTGCCACCTCCAGAAGGGTTATGTTGGCAACTATGTCCGCAGGTAATCCCGTATAGTCACGCTTGCCCCTCCCCGTAAAGTCGTCAAAGGGAGAGGGCATTGCCATAGGCTCACCTTCGGGGGTAACAAGACACACATCCACGGTGCTTCCTCTGGTGTGCTTGGAAAAGCCACGGTTGGGGTCGGCGATAAAGTCGTCGTCGGGCATTATCTTCCACATCTCAAACTGCGCCGCCGCAGGACGGTAGGCGTCAAGTATCTGTATGCCGGCGCCGTTCTTGCTCACTATCTCTTGCGCCTTTTTAAGTTTTTCAACGGTTCCGTAACGGAGATAGGCATCCTTGAAGTTATACAGCTTGTGACCCGTAAAGTTATCCTCCGTTGCGTAGGGTAGGTAAATATGTATATCGGGAATATAATCCTTTACTCTGACAAGGGTTTCTTTTTCCATAACTTTTATACACCCGTCAGGTCAAAGCTTGGTATAAAGCTTTCACCAACGGAGTCTCCTTCCTGAAAATATCCTTGGGTTATACCTATTCGCAAGGCGTATGCCTTTATTTCGTCATACTCCGCCGCCGTAAGCGGTCTGCCCAAACTGTCCGGTAAATTCTTACCCACGGGGGTATACTGACTCATTACGCTAATATATATTGCGTTGCCGTACCGCCTATGCAAAAACGATAGCACGCTTTTACTATCCTCAATACAGTCAGGCAGTACAAGGTGGCGCACTATAACTCCGCGGCGCATAAGGTCACCTTCAAACTCTGCACCGCCTCTTTGCAACACCATCTCGTCAAGTGCGTCCACAGCCCTCTCAAAATAGTCGGCCGCATGGGAATATCTTGCGGATAGAACGGGGCTTTTATATTTAAAGTCCGGCAGATAGATATCCACCTTACCGTCAAGTCTTCTAAGCTCCGATACATCCTCATAGGCGTTGCTGTTCCACACTATGGGAACAGTCAATCCCCTTTCCCTTGCTGTGTATATAGCGATTGATATACGGCTGGTATAGTGACTTGGGGTAACGAGGTTGATGTTATGAACGCCGTCGCTTTGTAGCTTCAACATTAGGTCAGCAAGCTGGGATACCGTAACGACCTTTCCTAACTTGCCGGTGGAAATGGCGGAATTTTGGCAAAAAACGCATTTTAGGTTGCAGCCCGAAAAGAATATGGCTCCACTGCCCTTTTCACCTGATATGGACGGCTCCTCCCAATAATGAGGGGCAGCACGAGAGACGATTATTTCGTCACCAACACCGCAAAAGCCCTTGTTTACTCTGCGGTCAACTCCACAGCGGCGTGGACAGCTTACACATTTTTCCAAGCCTATCACCTCGATTAGAAATATTGTATCACGAACCGAAAAAAAACGCAATAGATAAAAACAAAAAGCCCCTTTTAGATTGAAAAACCGACCGTTGAGGACTCCGTCCCTACAACAATGCGTGGCCTTTCACCACTGCGAAACGCTCACGTGCCGCTCCTAGACGTACCGTTGAGAACACAGGCACCCGCAACAAAGTGTTTCGTTTCTTCCTTTGACCTGTTTCCCCCCAAAAAACAACGCCCTACCGAAAAACGGTAGGGCGTACGTTTATTAAAGTTTATAACTTAAGTTAATAAGTTATGCTCTCTTCTTAAGAACAACTACTGCTGCGCCGGAGAGAACTGCGAGAACTGCAAATACTGCGATGCCAGCGTCGCCGGTAGGAGTAGAGGGCTTATCAACGGGAGCGGATTCTTCGGTGGTGTCATCAGAAGAAACGGATTCTTCAGTGGTATCATCGGAAGAAACGGATTCTTCGGTGGTATCATCAGAAGTAGGATCTTCGGAAGGAACTACGGAAGGTTCAGAGGGAACGATGGGAGCGAATTCCTTAATAACGTCGCCGTCCCTTTCGGTAGCGATACGGTCGCCGTTAGCACCGAGGTTCCAAAGATCAACGGTGATGTCGGATTCGTCGATTTCAGCGCCTTCAGCTGCGGTGTAGTCAGCAGTGAATACTACGGTGCCTTCGTCGAGGATGGAGTCAGAAGCGAAGGTAACAGCAACGCCGGAAACGCCGTCACGGTCATAAGCTTCGTTCTTCTGAGCGCCTGCGATAGACTTAAGGGAGCCTGCAACGAGAGCGAGGTCATCGCTAACGGTGATGCAGATCTTACCGGAGTCAACGTCTGCAGGAACTGCAGCGGTGATGGTGTAAGTACCGTCTTCGTTTTCGGTGAGAACTACGGTGAAGGTAGTGTCAGCAACGGGAACGGAGGGAACGGTGTCATCAGAAGAAACGGATTCTTCAGTGGTATCATCGGAAGAAATGGATTCTTCGGTGGTATCGTCAGAAGTAGGATCTTCAACTGCGCCGCCACGGGTAGGAATGTCTGCGCCGGGAGCGTAAGCTTCGATTTCGTCCATCTGAACAACGTAAGCGAAGGAGCCGTCAGCTCTCTCGGTGGTGAGAGTCAAACGGAGACCCATGATGTCAGCAGCGCCTTCTACAGCGATGGTAACGTCATAGTACTGAGCGCCTTCGGTTTCCTGGTCTGCTGCAGTGCAGAGAGGAGCGTCAGCGATTGCTGCGAATTCAGCAGTGAAAGTAGCAGCAGTGTAGTTGAGACCGTCAGTGGTGGTTTCAACAGCTTCAACCTTCATGTGACGGTTAACGGAAGAGTCAACGAAGAAAGCACGTACGCCACGGATAACAACGGTACCGATGGTGGTAGCGTCATCAAAAGCGAATTCAACCTGATTCTTGGTGTAGGTACCTGCAAGGTCAGCAGTAACACCGGCAACGCCGCTGATGCCGTTCCAAGCAATGTCACCTGCGCCACGATAAGCGCCGTCGGTAAGGATGGTAGCGCTATCGTCGGTGCAAGAACCGAGGAATGCGTTCATGGTGTAGGTGTAACCCATACCAGCGAGAAGGTTAGCATCATCTGCGGAAACGGAAAGAGTTGCACAGAAAGCGCAAACAACCATAACCACGGAAAGAGCTATTGCGAGGGTCTTGGAATTGAAAATTTTGCTCATTTTCTTTTTCTCCTTGGTTTATTTTATTTTGTTTGGTCATGTTTAATTTTACAAAAACGGGCGGATGTAGGCCTTAACGCCCCTTTTTGCAAAACGCAACTATAAACGCAAATGCACACCGTTTTACCGATATGCCTGCAACGGACGCGACGATAAGGGCACAGTTAGAGCAACCCCCCATCATCACTTGTATACATTATAACTTTAGCACTCCGTTTTGTCAATACTTTTTTATTAAATATTTTTAGGTAAATTATGCACACGTGCCCCAAAGAGCATTGCCGCCCTTATACCCGCAAATCACAAAGGAAAGCCCCGTTTCTCAGAGCTTTGCTCCAAGAAGCGGGGACTTGTTTTTATTACTTTTTTAGTGTTTAAGCACCTTTGCGAGTGACACGTAGTCAATACCGCTTACAAAGCCGTCAAGGTCTACGTCTGCCGCCTCAAGCAAGGAATCCGCAATGTTAGTGGTGCCTTTAAGATACGCCTTAAGGCAGATGTAGTCGCTGGTGTTTATAGCGCCGCTGTTATCTACGTCACCTGCCGTAAGAGGAATATAAGTCTCTTTAAGGCCTGCCGCAAATTTGTCAGTAGTTGAAAGAAGAGTTGCAAGCACGGCGCGACTCGCGTTACCCTGAGGGTTAAGGCCGTTGCCGTTACCTGCTATCAGCCCCTTACCTACCGCCCATTTCATTGCAACCACACATTCCTTACTGATAGAATCGGTATCTGAAAACTCATCCAAGATGCCGTCAACAAGCACCTTGTCGTTTTTGCCGACACGATCCAACGCACGGTATAAATAAAGCATTGCCTTTTCACGGGTCAAAGTTGCGTTTGCATCAAACGTGGGAGTCTCACTCACACGGATAACACCGTTTTCCACACACCAAAGAAGAGCGCCGTAATAATAGCTGGTGTCTTTCACGTTATCGTAGGGCATAACTGCGTTTTCGCTTGCCTCGGGCGAGCCGATAACCTTATGAATAGTCTTAACAAGCATAGAAATGGTTGCGTTGCCATTGGGGTTGAACTTATTGGCGCTTGTCCCGTTCATAAGGCCTTTTTCGTAGCAATACTTAACAGAGCCGTACATCCAGGAGTCAGGACTTATATCAGTAAAGGGAATATCAACGGGTGTTACGTACATAGATTTCCACGTAGTTGCATCGGGGTAGGTGGTCCTTACCGATATCTTAAGATACTTACCGTTTTGGATACTGCTTGCAGGAATAGTTACAGAGGTTGCCTGAGTTACCACAGAGGTGTTATCGTAAAGCACTACGCCGTTAAGAGCTTCGTCAGAGTTGCCGGAATCAGGCTCGCCGTTAAGCTGTACTATCTTACAGCTAAAGCCTGCGGCGCCGGGGATATCATTCCAAGAAGCCGTGTAGTCATTATCCGCATATCTTAGCGTGGGACAAGTGAAGGCGGCAACACGGGTAAGGTCAAGACCACCCGTTCTCTCCGTAAGGCTGTCAAGTTTAATATAGCCCTTATAGTCGCCGTACTGAGTGTAGCCGTAAACGTTATCCACAACCTTGGTTACAGACATAACCTCCCCCGTGGGAACGGTAACGAGAGCAGTACCGCTTGAAGAAGCGGTGGAACGTAGGGTTACGTTACCCAGCATCTTGTATGATCCCGTTTCCATGGCAACCTGTGCAGGCGCGGTAGCGGTTATCTGAACAACACGAGAGGAATTGTTAAGCACGTAACCGGTCACAGAAGAACCGCCGATAGTGCACTTAACCTTAAGTCTACCGTTAGAGCAAACGCCCGTAACCTCAAACATAGAGAAGCGAGGAAGGGTGTGAGAAATGGTAGAGCCTGTTTCGGTGGTGTATATGGACTTTGTAGTAGAGGGATTTACGTAATAGCCCAGACTGGGGTTAGCCCCGCTGTAATCTATCTTGAGGGCAGAGGAATTCTTTTTATAAGGAAGCACACCGTATCCGCATATGTATTTATAATCCAAGGCGTATTTTTTAAAGAACACGCCGCCACCTGCGGAAACAAGGCCTGCTTGGTCACTGGTATTACCCTCGATGGTGTAAACGTAGTCGCTGTCGGAGTAAACGACCAGACCTATGTGGTCCTCGTTTGTCTTTGCGCTGTCCCAAGTAAAGAATATAAGGTCACCCGTTTGGGGAGCATAGTTGTTGCCGTGATACTTTGAATACTGGAAGTAGCCGTAGTATCTGAGCTGATCTGCCCAGTGACCACAGCCAACCTCACGCCATATATAGGCACTGTTTGTGTACTTATACTTACGGCACCAAGCGCTTATGGTGTTTTGGGTGGTAGCACCGGATTGCAAAAGCGCCCAGGAGCAGAAGGTAGCGCACCATTCATAGGCGTAGCCGCTGCCCCAGTCACCCATATTGTAGTTATACTCGGTATAGTTGCCGCTGCCTGCGGTGGTGCCCGCAAAGGAGCCGTTTGAGTTACTTTCCAAATAGCCTACCTGTGACATAGCTATGGCTATAACGTCGGTCCTTCCGTCACCTGAAAGAGCAACCTTTTGAAAGTTGCTGTAATAAACGCTGCCCTTATACGAAGAAGAAGCAGAATTTGCACCGGTCTTATAGGTTGCCGCCGAAACGGTAACTACCGCTAAAGACGCAAAAACCGAAAGAATAAGTACCAAAGCCACAAAAGCCGACAATGCTCTTTTCATAACTAACCTCCGTTGCCAACATTTACTATATATCACAATATATCACAAATGGGACAATATGTAAATGCAATTGGTAACATTTCAGTGTTTTTTACAAGACGGACTTGTTTTATTTGTTTATAGCGAACAAATCCACCCTCGACGTACATGCGTCTAACGGGTGGATTTGTGTCCATTCCGACCGTTTTTCCTATTACCGATCGGTTGTAAATTTAACCTTTAAGACGTGCCGCAAGCGCAATGTAGTCAGAAGAACTTACAGCGCCGCTTGCATCGCAGTCACTTGCCTCTTCAAAGGCACCTTCTAGGGCAACCTTGCCGGAGAGGAACTTTTTAAGCACTATAAAATCGGAGGAGGAAACGGAAGCGTCGGAGTTAAGGTCGCCTGCGATAACTACCGTAACAGTTTCATCACCTGCGGTAACGGTGTAGCCGGTGCCTACAAAGGCGGTGTAGTCAACCGTTCCGTCGGGTGCCTTTATAGTAACATCATATTTAAACATGCCCTTGACATCCGACACAGTCTTGCCCGCATCTACGTCCTTAAGATACTCACCTTCGATTTTTGCCTTTGTATCGGGAAGAAGTTCAAGTTTTTCTACCTCTACAAAGTTAGCCTTAACGGTTGCGCCGCCTGCCGCTACGGTAAAGGTAGTAGTTGTAGCGGTTGGGTCTGCTATGTAACCGTTGCCGCTTACGATAGTCCAACCGGTAAATTCATAGGAGCCGCCCGGTGCAGGTGTAGCTACGATGGTAACGGTGGAGCCTATTGCATAAGTACCGCTTCCTGAACCGTCTTCTACGGTAAGTTTTGCCGTGTTTTCACCGCCGTATACTTCTATTTCACTGATACTGGTACAGTAGGAGAAGGATGTAAAGGAAACGCGAACGTAGGTTGCGTCAACGGGGCTGAAATCAAGACGATGAGTGTAAACGTTGGAGAGCGCGGTGTCTCCGCTGTAAGAATAAAGCAGGGTGTCGTTTACGGTAAGGTTTGTGAAACTGGTGCCGTTAGAGGAAACCTCTACCTTGATAGAGCCCGCAGCAACGTCGCCGAAGGAGCCGCCGTTATTTGTTATGCCGCAAAGGGCAACCATGCGGATGTTGCGTGACTGGCCAAGGTTGATAGTAAATTGCCCCACCTTGCCGCTGGAGGTAAAGGAAACGAAGCTACTGTCAGCGGTGCTGAAGTTTGCCGCAGGCTGTTTACCGTCGGTCAGCTTTTTCAAAGAAGTAGAGTCGTTTTGAGTAGTGCTGTAATAGGTTATGGAACTGCTGCCGTTCCAAGAAGACGTATAACTCTTACCAAGCGCATAGTTTGTAAGGCCTGTGGTGTCAAGTTTACCTGCAGCCTTATAAGTCGCCCTAACGGTGGCATCAGAGGTGCCCATAGTAAAGGTAGTGTTAAATGCAGCGGGATTTGCTATGGTACCCGTACCTGAAACAAGCTCCCAGCCTACAAACTCGTAGCCAACCTTGCCGCTTGCGGAGATGCTTACGGTAGTGCCGCCCTTGTATCTGCCGCCGCCGAGACCGTCGGTAACAGTAAGTATGTAGTCCCCGCGGTAGGATGCGTTTATAACAAGGTCGCTATCCTTAACGGTGACCGTAGTAGTAGACGCCGTCTTATCCGCAAAGGTACAAGCACCGGTGGTAAGATCCCACATATCAAACTCGGCAGTGCCGGTGGGAGCAGCAGCGGTGATGGTGAATTTTTCACCCTTTGCATAGTACTTAGGAGTAGAGCCAAAGGCGGTATCGCCCTTTACGGTTACCTTATAAACCTTTGTAAGGTTGGAGATAGCAGTACTGCCGCCATCGTAATAAGCGGTAGAACCGCTGATATTGGTTACGTTAACGATAGAACCGCCGGAGGTGCGGTAATAGCCAAGCTTATAACTGCCCGTAACGTAGGTAAGGTTATCGAGGTTTACCCAACCTGCGGTGCCGTTAGAAAGAACTACTCTGCCCCAATTCCAGCCTACGGTCTGAACGTCCATAACCTGGTTAGCCGCAACGGTGCCAACGGCGCCGGTAGCGGTGTTACCGCCGCGGTATACGGTCACTGCAGAAGAGGACTTGTAAAGCCCCTTCTTATAACCGATGTAGTTGGGGTTGTAATAAGTGTTCTTAAGGGTGTCGGCAGAGGTATATCCGCCGCCGAAAGCCTTGTAATAGTCGAACATTCTGTCCTTAAACACCTTGTAATAGGTACCGTTTACTACGAAAGATGCGTTAGTACCGAACACGTAACGCATCTGTTCGGGACAGTTTTTACCTGAAGTATTGTGGTGCTGTACTATCTGGGTATAAGGGTTAAAGTTAAGGCTTACGCAAAGCCATGCAACCAGCATACCGAGGTAGGTTGCGGTACTGTCATAAACAGTTTCATACCATTCGTAGGTAGCGTCGGTATTCCACACACCGGGGAAACCGGGGGTTGCGGTCTCAATACCGATACCGGAATAGTTGGAAGCATCGGAAACCTGGTTAACAAGATTATCACTTGTCCAATAGTTACCGCCTGCGTGCCATGCTCTTTCGTTGGCGGGTATCATCTGATAAATACCGTCGTTACCGCAGGTGTAGTGCCAGGATACGATAGAACCGGTGGTGGAGCTACCCCAAGTATGGTTTGCATACGCGGTAGAGGTTGCGCCGTAGTTACCGGTGTTGTGGACAACTATGTACTTTTGATAGTTGATATCACCGGGACGATAGCTGGTTCTGGATGCATCCTGAAAGTCAGCAATCATCTTAATTTCGTTCCTTGTTCCCTCGCCCAAATAGAACTCAACGTTATCGGTAACAAGATTGTTATCAGGTTGAGGTATGCTGTCGGGAATAACTGTTTCGGGGGCTACGAATTCTGCATCCGTAATAGCGGAAACGGGAGAGGCGGTGAAACTGAACACGCCTACTGCCATTACTATCGCAAGCAGAAATGCAGCTAATCTTTTAGAAATGCTCATAATATACCTCCATTTTTGTTTATTTTCTAATTTAACAATAACATAGGATAAACAAGTTTTCAATAGAAGCGCCGCACATTTTACACTTCGTTTTTACTATTTAGTCATATAGCACAAATCCTTTAATCTTATATACACACAATCAACAAAGAGAAAAAGCGGCGTTTGCCGCTTTTTCTTCTTTATAAAAATATTTTATTGTTTTTGCGTTCGGGATTGTTTTCATCGGGAGCCTGCAAAAATTGTTCCGAATGGACGAATCAAGGCGACAGCTGTACTTTGTACTGCGAGCCGCAGATTCGTTCATAGCAAAAACATTTATTATACAAAGAGAAAAAGCGGCGTTTGCCGCTTTTTCTTCTTTATAAAAACATTTTATTGTTTTTGCGTTCGGGACTATTTTTGTGGCCCTTTAGCCCTTAAGCTTCTTAGCAAGGGTAATATAGTCAGCCGTATCGGTGTTTGCATTACCATCGCAGTCGCTTGCCTTCTTGTATGCACCATTAAGAGTTACCTTACCGGTAAGGAACTTCTTAAGAACGATGTAGTCGGAGCTGGAAACGGAAGCGTCGGAGTCAAGGTCACCTGAAACGATTACGGTTACCGTCTTTGTTGCACCGGAAACCGTGTAGCCCGTACCAACGAAGTCTGTATCTGCGGCAACCGTGCCATCAGGCTTCTTAATGGTTACGCTGCTCTTAAACGCCGCCTTTACATTCTTTACAGAGTTGTTTTCGGGCATACCGTCTATAACAGCATCACCTGCATCCACCTTGAAAGGAGGTGTAATGGTATCAACCAACGCAAACTCATCTTTGAGAACATAGTTAGCCTTAATAGTTGTGCTGCCTGCAGCTACCGTAAAGGTAGTGCTTTCAGCGGAAGGATCGGTAATATAGCCCTTACCGCTTACTATAGTCCAGCCCTTGAACTCATAGTCTGCGCCGGGAGAGGTCGCCTTGATGGAAGTTATCTTACCAACAGAGAAGGTGCCGCTGCCGGTACCGTTCTGAACGGTAAGAGTACCGTTGTTTTCACCACCGTATACCTCTATTTCAGCAAGAGAAGTACAGTAGGTGGCAGAAGTGAAGGTAACGCGAACGTGGGTTGCGTTAACAGGGCTAAAGTCAAGACGGTGGGTGTAAACGTTGCCGAGAGCCGTACCGCCGCTGTAGGAGTATAGGATGGTATCAGATATTGTGAGAGCTGTAAAGCTGCTGCCGTTTGTAGAATACTCTACCTTTACGGAGCCGGGAACAACGTCACCAAAGGAGCCGCCGTTATTAGCTATACCGCAAAGAGCAACCATGCGGATGTTACGGCTTGTGCCGAGATTGATGGTGAAGGTACCAACCTTACTACTGGAAAGGAAGGATGCGTAACAACCGTCTGCGGTGCTGTAGTTAGCAGAAGGCTTTACGCCGTCAGTAAGCTTTTTAAGGCTGGAGTCGTCCTGGGTGGTGCTGTAGTAAGAGATAGTACTGTTACCGCCCCAAGTTGAGGTGTAGGACTTGCCGAGGGCGTAGTTGGTAACGCCGGTGGTATCAAGTTCACCTGCAGGTCTGTAAACAGGCTTTACAGTTGCATCGGAGGTGCCGATTGTAAAGGTTGTATTAACGGCAGTGGGGTCACCTATGGTGTCTTCACCGGATTCAATAACCCAACCTGCAAATTCATAACCGGGCTTACCGAAAGCAGAGATCTTTGCGGTGTTGCCACCCTTAAATCTGCCGCCGCCGCTACCGTCAGTAACGGTAAGGATATAATCGCCGCGGTAGGAAGGATTAATAACAAGGTCGCTGTCCTTAACGGTTACGGTAGTGGTAGAGGAGGTCTTACTTGCATAGGAGCAAAGACCTTCCATGGTTTCCCACATATCAAATTCTACTGCGTTGCCGCTCTTTGCAGCGGAAATGGTGAAGGTTTCACCCTTTGCATAATACTTAGGAGTGGAGCCAAAAGCAGTATCGCCGTTTACGGTTACCTTATAAACCTTGGTAAGGTTGGATATAGCAGTACTGCCGCCGTCGTAGTAAGCGGTGGTGCCGCTGATATTGGTTACGTTTACTATGGAACCGCTGGAGGTACGATAGGTACCGAGACGGTAGGTGTTACCAACGTAGGTGAGGCCGGAAAGCTTAACCCAGCCGGAGGTGCCG
>JAFQKR010000067.1 GCA_017396825.1 Clostridia bacterium | reverse complement strand
GCCCCTCGGGAGATAGGAAAAACTGTTCCGAATGGGCAAACATAACACGCTCCCCCGGCTTTCAAAAAAGAGTGCAGACAAAACGAACTGAACTGAAGCTGTACTAAGGTACTGCGAAGTGAAGTTCGTTTTGAGCAAAAATATATTGATATATAATAAAAACGGCTCACGCAAATGAGCCGTTTTTTACATCATATAAATATTAACTATTTTTTCGGTCTGTGCCTTTTTTGGAAGACACGTATAATTTGTGCCATGTGATAAAGCAAAGAATAACCCATATATGATGATACAAATCCCTCTTGCCCTTGCGGTGCTCCTCAAGCAGCTTCAGCGCCTCGGCGGTGTTTATGTAATCCGTAGCGGTATTGCTTTCTATTATCTTCCTTGCCCAGTCATAAAGCTCGTCCTTAAGCCATACTCTTACGGGCACGGGATAGCCAAGCTTGGGACGTACCACGGTCTCGGCATTAAGCAGGTCACGGAAGGTGTCACGCAGGATAAACTTGGTGGTGCCGTCCTTAAGTTTTTCGCCGTCCAAAAGGTCTGCCGCCGCGGCAAAGACCTCCTTATCAAGGAAGGGAACCCTTGCCTCAAGGGAGCTTGCCATGCTAAGTCTATCGCCCTTTACAAGTATATCCGAGGGTAGCCATGTATTAAAATCGCAATGCTGCATACGAAGCAGCTCGCTATATCCTCTCTCCCCTGCCTCCTTATATATATGGGCAGTGCGGTCGGTGTAGTGCACGTTTTTGTCGTAGGGTACGTACAGCTTTTTCTTTTCCTTTTCGTCGAAAACAAAGCTGTTGCCTACAAAGCGCTTCTCAAGGGGCACGCAACCGCGGTAGATAAGGTTTTTGCCCTTAACGCCGTCGGGCAGGAGCCTTGACATGGCGTAAAGGGTGCTTTTAAGGAAGGACGGCAAACGGCGTAGCGACGCAGAGGAACGCGAGGTATCATAAATACGGTAGCCCGCAAATATCTCGTCACTGCCCTCGCCGCTGAGAACCACCTTAACGTGTCTTGCCGCCTCGCGGCATATAAGGTATATCGCCACCACAGATGGGTCACCAACGGGCCCGTCAAGATGGTATATGGTCTTCTCAAAGTTTTCCACAAAGTCGTCGATGGTGCACTCAAGCTTTACGTGGTTTATATCGAGATGTGAGGAAATGGCGGCGGCATCGGCTATCTCCGAATAGCCTCTTACGTTAAAGCCGACTGTAAACGCCTTGATGCCCGGCTGAAGCTTTGCGGCAACGGCAGTTATAACTGCGCTGTCTATACCGCTGGAGAGAAAACTGCCAAGGGGCACGTCGCTTAGCATATGGTGGGCAACGCTGTCCTCTATCGCTTCTCTCAACCTCTTTTGCTTTGCTCCGTAGCCCGTTTGCATATTGGGGCGGAAAACGGGACGCCAATAGCAACGCTTTTCCATTTCCTTGCCCTTAAGAAGCATATAACAGCCCTTGGGCAGTATAAATATATCGCCTGTTATGGTATCAGGCTCCGTAACGTACTGAAAAGTAAGGTAGTGCTGTGCCTGGACCTTGTCCACCTTAAAGCCATCGTAGCCGCCGTCATAATGGTACGCCTTAAGCTCGCTGGAGAACACTACGCCCTCCTCGGTGGGTCTGTAATAAAGGGGCTTTATACCAAAGGGGTCACGGGCGGCAAGAAGGGTGCCCTCCTCCTTATCATAGATAAGAAAGGCGAACATACCGCGAAGCTTTTCCACAAAATCTGCGCCGTAAAGGCTGTAAAGGCGAAGCATAACCTCAACCTCGCTGTTGCCGTCGAAGGTCTCGCCCTTTTTCTCAAGCTCTGCCTTAAGCTCCAGATAATTATATATCTCGCCGTTGTAGACGATGGAGTATCTGCCCGTTTTTTCGGTATAGGGCTGAGCGCCGCCCTCAAGGTCGATAATAGAAAGGCGGCGAAAGCCGAAGACCGCCTTCTCGCCCTTGAAAAGACCGCTGTCGTCGGGTCCGCGATGCTTTATCGACTCGGACATAGCCTCCACGCTTTTAACGTCTGCCGCAGAAACCACGTTGTATTTGTATATACCGGCAAAGCCGCACATAAAAAGTCCCCCTAAATTAAAGCCTTCTTCTTAGTTTTATCTCCCCAAGAACCGAGGAGCAGGTCCACACCAGCGCCGCTATCCATGCGCCGAAGCACAAAATACGGGACAGGTGAAGCCAATAATTATCAACAAAAGCGTATATCGCCGTAAGGACGAAAAATGCAATATAAAAGAAACGGGTTATATAAAAATATACGTCTATATCCCAATCGATCGCCTGCTTAACGTGGGCAGAGACCGCTTTTTCCCCCATGTAAACGGCAAGGGGCGAAACAGCGCACAGCACAACTGCCGCCAAGGGATCCTTAAAAAAATGAACCGCAACAGCCTGAAAAGCAATGATTATAAGAAAAAGATAGTTGTTTTTTTCCTTGCAAAGCCTTATCAGAGCAAAGAAGATACAAGCGGTGCCGAGCCACGCAGGCAACACCGCCTTGCCGTCGGCGGTAAAGTTCATCTGAAGCGCCGACCCTGCGGTAAGCATTATAAGCGCAAACCTTATATCAAGAAACAAGGCGTGCAGAGGATTTGCCTCTGAAAAGGACGCAAACCGCTTCTCCAGAGACGCCTTAAAGCGTTCGTCTGCTCTTACGCCCTTCATAAAGGAAACGGTGTTCTTAAGCCACCATATACCAAGGAAAAGCGCGGCGGTGCCAAGAAGCAGCCTTGCGTAGTACCTATACATAACAATCTGGCGTTCGGTTGCCCAGGTAAGGTCCTCGGGGTTAACACGGGCAATAAGCTGTGGCAGTGCCGTAAGCTCTGGAAGTATAGCGGCGGCGGTACGAACTATAAAAAACAAAATCCAAAGGTTTTTTATACGGTCAACACCGCCAAGAACGTTATCGCTGTCACTGCGTTGAGCAATATAGCTTACGCCACCGAAGAAGGACACGGCAAAATAGATAAGCGCAAAAAGCTCTGCCGCACCAAGGAGTGAAACTATACTCAACACCCAGCTTTCGTCCATATTGAACATAAAGAACATAAGGACGGTACGGGCAGCGCTGATGCCTGCCACGTAGTATATAAGCCTGCGGGCGTTTTCGATGCGCTCGTCAAGCATGGCTATCTCCGTCATGGAGGCGGCTATAAGAAAAGCGCCAATAAAGTCGGGTAACAGGTCCACAAGCCCCACGATAGGGTTGAAAAGGAACACCGCACCTATCACAAAAAGACGGCTGTAAAAGCGCTTAAGTGCCATTTTAGTCCTCCTCGTCCTTAGCCTTTTTAAAGGCGCGCTTGCGTTCAAGCTGCTCAAGCTCGTTTTTAATTATCTCTTTTTCCTCTTTAGCCCTTGCCTTGGTAGTGATGGTGGTAAAGCAGGTGAAAAGCAGCCACGCATTAAGCAGCGGCATTACATACTTGCCTATTATCATCATAGAGGCAACAGAGCCCACTACCCCCGTAAAGCCGTAAACGAACAAGGCGGAGTAGTAAAAGGCGGAAAGGTACGCAGTTACCTTGGCACGAAGGGCAAATATCCTTGCGCCGCCCTCCTCGGCAATGCGGGCGGTGCTGCCGCAATGGGCAAAGCAAACCACGGCGGAAAGCGCCGCAAGAGAGCCGCCCTTTATCCCCATAACCACTGAGGGAAGCTCAGGCAGACCAAAGGCGGTAAGAAAGCTGTAAAGGTTTAATACCGCAGGAAGCGCCGCTATAAAGGCGGCAACGGCGGCGATAGAATAGCCCTTGTAGGTGTTAAGCTCTCTGCCTACACGCCAAAACCCCACGCCTATAAGACCGTAACCCAAAAAGTCCAGCCCTATGGCGTCCATGGTTAAAAGAACAAAGCCTAAAAAACTAAGCCCAAAGCCCATTTTTATTTCCTTTCGCCATTGGTAGAGCCGCCCATACAGCACTTTTTGTACTTCTTACCGCTGCCGCAGGGGCAAGGGTCGTTGGGGCCTACCTTTTCTTCTTTTTTCTTGATAACGGTGCGCTTTATAACGGGCTTCTCGCCGCTTACCACGGCGTCGCCCTTAAGCACCTGAGTACGCTCAACGGGTTGGCTGGAGCGAGGACGGATGGTAAGCAGCTTACGAACCGTGCCCTCTCTTATCTCGCCTATCATACGGTCAAACATATTGCCGCCCTCAAGACGGTACTCGGTAATAGGTTTATGCTGTGCGTAGGAACGAAGGCCGATGCCCTCCTTAAGGTCGTCCATATCCTCGATGTGATCCATCCAGTTACGGTCAACGTTTTCAAGAAGCACAACGCGCTCAAGCTCACGGAATATTTCGGGAGTAAACCTTTCCTCCTGCTCCTCATAAAGGGCACCCGCGCGCTCTACAAGCATGTCGTGCAGGTCCTCTCTCTCAAGCCTGTCAAGCTCATGCTCCGTATACTTAAAGTCGTCCTCGGTGCAAAGTATGCCAAGGAACGCCTGACGCAAAGCGTCAAGCTGCCACTCATGGGCGGTCTCACCCTGAGTAAATCTGCCCAGAACGCCGTCAACGTAGTCACCGAACATACCGGTAATCGTTGCCTTAAGGTCCTTGCCGTCAAGAACCTCACGGCGCTGCTTATAGATAACCTCGCGGTGCTGATTCATAACGTCGTCGTACTCAAGCACGTGCTTACGGCGGTCAAAGTTATTGCCCTCAAGACGGCGCTGTGCGCCCTCTATGGAATTGGAAAGGAGTCTGGCATCGATAGGCGTATCCTCGTCCATGCCTGCTCTGGATACCATGCCTATTATCCTTTCTGCGCCGAAAAGACGCATAAGGTCGTCCTGCATGGAAAGGAAGAAGCGGCTTTCACCGGGGTCACCCTGTCTGCCTGCACGGCCGCGGAGCTGGTTGTCTATACGGCGGCTTTCGTGTCTTTCGGTACCAAGTATATAAAGGCCGCCTGCCTCTCTTACCTTTTCAGCCTCTGCCTTGGTAATAACCTCTGCCTCGCTGACGTAAGCGGCATATTTTTCACGTATCTCAAGAACCTCCTCGTCTACGCCTGAGGCAAAGCCCGTTGCTTCAAATATCTTAGCCTCGTCGTAGCCCTCTTTTCTGAGGCGTTCCTTTGCTATATAGTCTGCGTTACCGCCAAGCATAATGTCGGTACCACGGCCTGCCATGTTGGTGGAGATGGTAACGGCACCAAGCTTACCCGCCTGGGCTACTATCTCTGCCTCTTTTTCGTGATGCTTTGCGTTAAGCACGGTGTGAGGCACGCCCGTCCTCCCGAGAAGCTTTGAAAGAAGCTCACTCTTTTCTACGGAAACGGTACCAACCAAAACAGGCTGACCCTTAGCGTGGCATTCTTCAATCTGCTTGATTATTGCGCGGTATTTGCCCTCAACGGTGGTGTAAACCACGTCGTTTTGGTCCTTACGGATAAGGGGCTTGTTGGTGGGTATCTCCACCACGTCAAGACCGTATATCTCCCTGAACTCCTCGTCCTCGGTAAGGGCGGTACCCGTCATACCCGAAAGTTTGTTGTAAAGACGGAAATAGTTCTGGAAGGTGATGGTTGCCATTGTCTTGTTTTCACGCTCTATCTTAACGCCTTCCTTTGCCTCCAACGCCTGATGCAAGCCGTTGGAGTAGCGTCTGCCATGCATAACACGGCCCGTAAAGCTGTCAACTATAAGCACTGCCCCATCCTTAACAAGATAGTCCACGTCACGCTGCATAACGCCGCGGGCACGGATAGCGTTGTTAAGATGGTGCATGAGAGTGTTGTTCTCAGGGTCGCCAAGGTTTTCCACACCAAAGTGCTTTTCTGCCTTAGCAATGCCCTCGGCGGTAAGCACTGAGGTGCGTGCCTTTTCGTCCACTATATAATCGGCGTCAAGACCTGCCTGCTCCTCCTTAGCGTCTATCTCCTTGATACGAAGCACGCGAAGCTTTCTGACAAACTCGTCTGCCTTCTCGTAAAGGGGGTCGCTTTCGTCCCCTGCACCGGAGATGATAAGGGGGGTACGGGCTTCGTCGATGAGGATGCTGTCCACCTCGTCCACTATGGCAAAGGCGTGGCCGCGCTGAACGGTACGGTTTTTGTAAACCGCCATATTGTCACGCAGATAGTCAAAGCCAAGCTCGTTATTGGTGCCGTAGGTAATATCGGCGGCATACGCCTTTTGTCTTTCACCGGTATTAAGGCCGTTTACGATAAGACCTACGCTCATGCCCATAAAGCGGAAGATGCTGCCCATCCACTCACTGTCACGCTTTGCAAGGTAGTCGTTAACGGTAACTATGTGAACGCCATTGCCTGTTAGGGCGTTAAGGTATGCGGGAAGAGTAGCCACAAGGGTCTTACCTTCACCGGTCTTCATCTCCGCAATCCTGCCCTGATGGATAATGATACCGCCGATAAGCTGTACGCGGTAGTGGCGCTTACCGAGAACACGGGTAGAAGCCTCCCTTACTGCCGCAAAAGCGTCGGGAAGCAGGTCATCAAGTTGCTCGCCCTTAAGGAGGCGCTCCTTAAATACACCCGTCTGGGCGGAAAGAGTAGCGTCGTCCATTGCGGAATACTTATCCGCAAGGGCTTCTATTTTATCAACCAGCGGAAGAATTTTTTTAACCTGTCTTTCGCTGTATGTGCCGAACATTTTACTAAATAAAGACATAAACAAATTTCCCCTTATGTATATTAAACCCATTATACTATATTTTTTCCCAAATTGAAAGCGTTTTGCAAAAAAATAATTGCATTAGAGGAGAAAAACTATTATAATATAATCGGTATAGTTTGTATATGAGGTTTATTTTACTATGAAAAACGTAAACGTTGTGCTTTTAGAGCCTGAAATACCCGAAAATACGGGCAATATATCACGTACCTGCGCCGCCACAAACAGCGCCCTTCACCTTATCCGCCCGCTGGGCTTTGACACCGGCAACAAGCGGCTTAAAAGGGCGGGGCTTGACTATTGGCAGTACCTTGACCTTACTTATTACGATAATTGGCACAGCTTTGAGGAAGCCCACGGCGGTTCCCCCATATACTTTTTCTCCACCAAGGCAAAGCTTTGCTACACGGACGTGTGCTACGAGAAGGGCTCGTTCCTTGTTTTCGGCAAGGAGACGGCAGGCATACCCGAGGAGATACTGAAGGCAAACGAGAACAGATGCGTGCGTATACCCATGTACAGCGACCTTAGAAGCCTTAACCTTTCCAACAGCGTTGCAATAGCGGTTTACGAGGCACTGCGTCAGCAGGGGTTTGAAAAACTGAACCTTAAGGGAAAGCTGTTTACCAAGGAGGTCGGAGAATGAGGACCATAAGCGCAATAAGCACCCCCCACGGTGTTGGGGCGGTAAGCATGATACGTCTTTCCGGTGACGACGCCATAGAGATAGCGGAAAGGGTCTTTCGCCCCGTAGGCGGCAAGCCCCTTTCACACCACAGCGCAAGGCAAAGCGTGTACGGTGTTTTCCACGACGGGGACGGGGACTTTGACGACGGGCTTGCTACCGTTTTCGTCGCCCCCAACTCCTATACCGGCGAAAACGTGGTGGAGCTTATGTGCCACGGAGGCGTTTTGGGCACACGCAGGCTTCTTGCCGCAACCTTCCGGGCAGGGGCAACCCCCGCAGCGGCAGGTGAATACACAAAGCGCGCCTTTATAAACGGCAAGCTTAGCCTTTCTCAGGCGGAGGCGGTTGGCGCTCTTATCGAGGCGAAGACCGATGCCTGCCTTGGGGTTGGCATCCGTCAATTGGGCGGTGCGCTTACCAAAAAAATAAACCTATGTTTTGAAAAACTGCTTCGCCTTACTTCCTCGGTATACGCCTACATCGACTACCCTGAGGAGGATATGACCGACATGAGCGCGGACGAGCTTAAGGCGGAGTTGGGGACACTAAAGGCTACCCTTGCCGCCCTTAAGGACAGCTACCGTTACGGCAAAGCCATAAGCGAGGGTGTAAGCTGTGCCATTGTGGGCTGTCCCAACGTGGGCAAAAGCTCGGTTTTAAATATGCTTATCGGTGAGGAAAGGGCAATAGTAACGCCCATCGCAGGGACCACCCGCGACGTGGTTACGGAAACGGTGCGCCTTGGGGACATACTTCTTCGCCTTTCGGATACCGCGGGTATCCGTGAGGGCGGCGGCGAAATAGAGCGCATCGGCATCGAACGCAGCATAAAAAGCCTTGAGGGGGCAGAGCTTGTTCTTGCCGTATTTGACGGCAGTAAAAAGCAAAGCGACGCCGACGGAGAGGTTATACGCCATATAGAGGAGAAGGGCAAGACCGCCCTTACCGTTGGGCTTATAAACAAAAGCGACAAGGGCAGGGGCTTTACCTATGACACGCCCTTTCCGCAGATAACCCTTTCCGCCAAAACCGGCGAGGGAATGGAAGAACTGAAGAAGGCAGTGGGTGCCCTTTACGCAAGCACCGAGGACCTCGGCATGGGCGAAACGGTTATAAACGCCCGTCAGTACAGCGCGGTATGCCGCGCTCTTTCGGCGGTGGAAAACGCCCTTTTTGCCCTTGAGTCCGGCTTTACTCAGGACGTGGCAGGCTTTGACATGGAGGAAGCGATGGGCGCCTTGGCGGAGCTTGACGGCAGAAGTGTCTCTGAGGAAATAGTAAACGACATTTTTTCACGGTTTTGCGTTGGAAAATAGAGAAGGAAGATGAAACGATGTTAAAATATAAGGCGGGCGACCTTGACGTTGCCGTAATAGGCGCAGGTCACGCAGGAATAGAAGCGGCGCTGGCTGCCTCTCGCATGGGGCTTAGGTCTGCCCTTTTCACCCTATCCTTGGATCTGGTTGGCAATATGCCCTGCAACCCCTCCATAGGCGGTACGGGCAAGGGGCATCTTGTGTACGAGATAACCGCCCTTGGCGGCGAGATGGGCTACGCGGCAGATAAGGTTATGCTTCAAAGCCGTATGCTTAATCTCAGCAAGGGTCCTGCGGTACACTCACTGCGTATGCAGTCTGACAGGCGTGCCTACCAGGGCTACATGAAAAAGGTGTTGGAGGAAACGGAAAACCTCTCTCTTATCCAAGGGGAGGTGGTGGAGGTTTGCGCTGAGAACGGCGCTGTAACGGGTGTAGTTACCGCTTTCGGCGGCTTTTTTGCGGCAAAGGCGGTGATTATCGCTACGGGCACCTCTCTTGGCGGCATGATAATAGTAGGCGAGCACGCCTACGACAGCGGTCCCGACAACACAAAGGCGGCAAACGCCCTTACGGAAAGCCTTGCCTCTCTTGGTATCCCTCTTAGAAGATTCAAAACGGGCACCCCTGCCCGTATCCACAAGGACAGCATTGATTTTTCCGTTCTTGAGGAGCAGAAGGGGGACGTGCCCCCTACATATTTTACCGTAGACGGGGAGAAATCCGAGGGCGGCGTTAACTGCCACATCACCTACACAAACGGGGAGACCCACCGCATAATAAGGGAAAACCTGCACCGCAGCCCTCTTTACGGTGGTGAGATAAAGGGCGTAGGCCCTCGTTACTGCCCCAGCATAGAAGATAAAGTAATGCGCTTTGCCGACAAGGAAAGGCATCAGATATTTATTGAGCCCATGGGTGCTGACACCAAGGAGATGTACCTTCAGGGGCTTTCCTCCTCACTGCCCGAGGAGGTACAAAAGGACCTTGTTCACTCTATAAAAGGGCTTGAGAACGCGGTGTTTATGCGTACCGCTTATGCTATCGAGTACGACTGCACCGACCCCACGGAGCTGCTTCCCACCCTTGAGTTCAAGAGGGTCAGCGGTCTTTACGGCGCAGGTCAGTTTAACGGCAGCAGCGGCTATGAGGAGGCGGCGGCGCAGGGGCTTATGGCAGGCATCAACGCCGCCCTTAAGATAAAGGGGCAGCCCTCCTTAGTGCTTAGCCGTTCAGAAAGCTACATAGGCACCCTTATAGACGACCTTGTTACCAAGGGCACAAACGAGCCCTACCGTATGATGACCTCCCGTAGTGAGTACCGCCTGCTGCTCCGTCAGGACAACGCAGAGGACAGGCTTATAGAAAAGGGCTATCGCATTGGCCTTGTAAAGCAAGCGCAGTACGACCGTTACCTTGCAGACAAGGCGGCGGTTGAGGAGGAAATAGTCCGTCTTAAGGGTGAAACGCAATCCAAGTGCCCCGCCCTTGACGAGCTGATGATAAAGAACGGCTACAGCCCCACCGAGGGTGGTATCCGTAAGGCTGACCTGCTGTTAAGAAGCGGTGTGGGAATAGATGACATCTACGCCCTTGAAGGTAGGGAAAGCCCCCTTGACACAAGACTTAAAAGACGGGTTGAGACGGAAATAAAGTACGCAGGCTACATTGACAAGCAACGGCGGGAGGTGGAGCGATTTGCCTCCATGGAAAGCAAAAAACTGCCGGAAGATATAGATTACAGCGCCATTAAGGGCATACGGCTTGAGGCGGCGCAAAAGCTGCAAAAATTCCGTCCCCAAAGCATCGGTCAGGCATCCCGTATATCGGGCATCAGCCCTGCTGATATAAGCGTTTTGCTTGTATACCTTTCCCGTTACGGAGGAGAACGATGAGCGTTATCGACATACTTAAACAGCACAGCCCCGTAAAGCTTTCGGAGGAAATGCTGGGCAGGCTTGATATTATTGCCGAAAGGCTAAAGAGCGAAAACAAAAAATACAACCTTACCGCCCTTACCGAGGACGAAGACATTGCCCTGCTTCACTTTGCCGACTGTCTTCAGCTTTTTAACGCCTACGATTTTGCAGGCAAAAGAGTTATTGACGTAGGCTGCGGCGGCGGCTTCCCCTCCCTTGTGCTGGCGGCTGAAGGAAGCGCCCACGTCACCGCCCTTGACAGCACCGCAAAGAAGCTTGCCTTTGTGGCAGAGACCGCAGCCCTTGCGGGGATAGACAACCTTACCACCCTTTGCGGCAGGGCCGAGGAGGCGGTAAAGGAGCGTCGTGAGTCCTTTGACGTTGCCGTATCCCGCGGAGTAAGCCGTCTTAACGCCCTTTGCGAGCTTTGCCTTCCCTACGTTAAGGTGGGCGGCACGTTTATCGCCATGAAGGGGGCGGCAGGTGCCGAGGAGGCAGAGCAGGCAAAGGGAGCAATAAGGACCCTTGGCGGCGCTTTGGTGGACATAATAAGCGCGCCCGTGCCCGTTAAGGGCGACGGACATTGCCTTGTGATGATAAAAAAGGTCTCTCCCACCCCCCAAAAGTACCCCCGCCCTTGGGCAAAGATAAAGTCCTCCCCCATTGCATAATAGGTGGTTTTGCCCCTTGCAATTAAAGTTCCCCTGTGATATAATAATGTGATATTTTTTAGTGAGGTGTTTTTTATGTTAAACTGGGCAGAGGCGGTTGCGCGCCGGATAATCGAACGCCGCCCCGATAAGGAAGAATACGTTTGCGCCGCAGGCATCAGCCCCAGCGGCTCTATACACATAGGCAATTTCCGCGATATAGCTACCAGCTACTTTGTGGTTAAGGCCCTTCGCTCTCTCGGCAAAAAGGCAAAGCTTCTTTTCAGCTGGGACGAGTATGACCGTTTGCGTAAGATACCCGTTAACGTTTCCGCAGTGCGTGACGATATGGAAAAATACGTTGGCATGCCCTACGTTGACGTGCCCAACCCCTTTGGCGAGGATGGCAGTTACGCTAAGTATTTTGAAAACGAGTTTATGAGCTCTGTTTCCGCCTTCGGCATAGATATGGACTACCGCTATCAGGCAGAGATGTACCGCAGCGGTAAATATAAGGAATACGTTTTACAGTCCGTTGCAAAGCGCAAGGAGATATTTGACGTTCTTGCAAGCCACAAGACTCAAGAGCCTACCGAAGAGGAAAGGAACGCTTTCTTCCCCGTTAGCATCTACTGCCCCTGCTGTCACAAGGACACCACAAAGATAACCGCTATAAGCGACGACAACACTGTTGCAGAATATACCTGCGCCTGCGGTCACAGCGGCACCTTTGACTTTACCAAGGATTTTGACTGCAAGCTTAACTGGAAGGTTGACTGGCCCATGCGTTGGATGTACGAGGGCGTTGACTTTGAGCCCGGCGGAAAGGATCACGCTTCTCCCCACGGCAGCTACGATACCAGCAAGGACATTTCCCGTGTTATTTTCGGCTACGAGCCTCCTATTTTCCAAGGCTACGAGTTTATAGGCATACGCGGCGCAACGGGTAAGATGAGCGGCAGCAGCGGTCTTAACCTTACGCCCGAGACCCTTCTTAAGATATACCAGCCCGAGGTTATCCTTTGGCTTTATGCAAAAACCGAGCCTCTTAAGGCCTTTGACTTCTGCTTTGACGACGGTATTCTTCGTCAGTACGGCGAGTTTGACCGTATGCTTTCCCGTTATCTTGACGGCACGGCAGACGACAACATCAAGGGTATTATGGAATGCTGTCTTATAGAGGGCAGAGAGGTTAAGCCCGTTCCCATGAGCCTTATCGTGCAGATGGGCAGCGTGGTTAACTTTGACGTGCCCCTCCTTGAAACCGTTCTTGCAAAGAACGGCACGCCCTATACCTATGAGCAGTTTAGCGACAGACTTGAAAGAGCAAGATATTGGCTTGAGGTTTGCGCGCCCGATCAGGTTTACAGGCTTCGCACTTGGCGTAATTTTGCAGTGTTTAACGAGCTTGACGATGCAGCCAAGGCAGATATAGCCCTTCTTTACGAAAACCTTAAGGCTAACGACTACACCCTTGAGGAGCTTGAAGCCATGATCTACGCAGTGCCTATTCAGGTACGCAGCGATGTGGAGTTTGATGACAAGTCCAAGAAAAAAGTTCAGATGCCCTTCTTTAAGAACGTTTACCGCTTGCTTCTTGACAGAGAGCAGGGGCCCAGACTTTATCTGTTCCTTGACGCTCTTAATAAAGAGGACTATCTTGAACTGCTTAACTTCTCCTATCCTCAGACCGAGGAGGAGATTGCCCTTGATGAAAAGGCAAACGCTCCTGAGGTCGTAGAGGAGGAAGCCGTGGTTTACGGCGACCCCGACCCCGTTTCCGACTTTAAGGCAGAGGTTAGTCTTGATGCCTTCGATGCCATCGACCTTCGCGTTTGTAAGATACTTAAGTGTCAGGAAATACGCAAGGCAAGAAGCAACTACAAGCTTACCCTCTTTGACGGCAAGGAGAAGCGCACCATCGTTTCCAGCCTTAAGGGCTACTACAAGCCTGAGGAGCTTGAGGGCAAGAAGATAATTGTTATTGCAAACCTTGCTCCCGCCCGCATCACCGGCGTTACCAGCGAGGGTATGCTCCTTGCGGCAACCAACAACGCCTGCGGCTGTAAGGTCATCTTCGTTGACGATATGGTTCCCGAAGGAACAGCACTGCATTAAAAACAAAGACATCCCCTTGGGCTTTTATCCCAAGGGGAGTTGTTTTTTTATGCTTTTGGAGAATCGCCCGTCACGCGACTTAATCCCTTTCGTAACGGGTCGTTCGTAAATGACCCCTACAATATACTCGTTCCCTCGGCAGTAAAAACAAAGGGCTCCTTGTATGCGTTAATTTTTAAGTATCTTGGTGCCGCAGAAGGTAACGGTAGCAATAAGCGTGCCCGTATCGTCACTGACGTCCACCTGATAAAAGCAGGTGCGGCGCCCGTCCTTTACAAGACGGCTTTCCGCATAAAGCACCTTACCCTTGGGGCTTGCCAAATGGCTTATCTGCGCTACCGTGGACACGGTGATGCTTTCACCGCGGTTAGTGGCAACAGCAAAGGCAAAATCCGCCATGGTGAACATAACGCCACCCATAACGTGGCCTACCGCGTTTTGATGGCGGCTGTCAAGAGAAAGGCTTACCTTGGCGTAACCGTCGCCCACCTCGTCGATAACTATGCCCGTCGCCTCCGTGGCGTACAAGTCCCCTGCAAAAAACTCTCTTGCCCTCTCAAGCTCTGTCATAATCTACACCCCCAAAAGCTTTTCCGCCGTACCGTGGTACAGCATTTCCTTTTCCTCGTCGGTAAAGGGCAAGGCGTCTATCAACGGAAAATAGGTGTCCGTACAGAAAACGGGGAAATCGCTGCCGAACATCACCTTGTCAACACCGTGCCTCTTTATTATATCGTAGGTCTTCTCTGCGCTGAGCCACGGAACAGACTCGGAGCAGTCCATATAAACGTCGGTGCCTATCAGATACTTTTCCGCATCCGCCCACATGGAATAGCCGCCAAGATGAGCCGCTATCACCTTAAGGTCAGGCAGGGCGGTGCAAAGGTTATACATACGCTTGGGCGTAGAATAGTCGGTGGTGGGGTCACCCACGTGGAACAGCACGGGAAGACCCAGCTCTGCACATTTGCGGTACATGGGCATAAGGCGTTCCTCGTCGATATAAAGATGCTGAAAGTCGGAGTGTATCTTTATACCCTTTATGCCGGCGGCGGCAATACGCTCTATCTCCGAAAGGGCTTCCTTCTCGCCCATATCGGGGTGAAAGGAGCCGAAGGGGATAAAGGCATTGTCTGTCCCTGCGGCAGAAAGGAGAAAATCGTTACCCGTAACGACGTTTTTTGCCTTCATAGCAGCGGCAGAGATAATGTAACGGCAGTCCATGTCCTTGGGAGAATGGCTTTTAAGCATATCTGCCGTGCCGTTGCCCTCCATAGGGATGCCGTAGTAGCCTCCGATGTTATCCGCCGCCCTCTGGGCAATAGCGTCCGGAAAGATATGGGTGTGTGCGTCTATAAGCTTTTTCATGGTGTCTTGTCCTTGATATTTAAATGTTTCCTTGCTGTCGGTACCGCTTTGCAACGGGTCATACGTGAACGACCCCTACGGTAAAACGAAACGCCGGCATAATTACCTGAGAAAACAAAAGCGGAACGGTATCTACCGTTCCGCATTGTTTATAGTGTTTCGCGGTTTGGGTTTTGCAGCCCTAATTATTCAACGTCGATATCCTCTATATCCTCAAGCTCTATCTCGGTATTGCATGAAGGGCAGATGATGGAATCAGCCGCAAGGTCTACGTCATAGCAGATCTCCTCACCGCAGGTGGGGCAGATAGTAGCAAAGCAGTCACAACAATCATCATCGCAGTTGCAGCAGTCGCCGTCACAGTAATCGTCATCGTCGCAGTCACAGCAGTCGCAATCACAATCGTCGTCGTCACATTCATAAATGTCACGCTCAACCTCGCCGAGGTCCATATCGATCTCGTCAATGTATTCTTCAAGATAAGCCTGACCGTCTTCAAGGTCAGCAACGGTAAGACAGATGTCCTCCAAAAGGTCAGCAATAGCCTTGAAAAGCTTGCCCTCCTTGGAATCATCCTTAATTTCCATACCTGCCATAAGACCCTTAAGGTATGCAGCCTTTTCAGTAATGTTCATAACAAAAACCTCCTATTTTTAAAATGTAGGATTATACTCTTTCAAGATATTCGCCGGTACGGGTGTCGATCTTAAGAACGTCGCCGGTGTCAACGAACATAGGCACTCTAACTTCAGCGCCGGTTTCAAGAGTAGCAGGCTTAAGAGCGTTGGTAGCGGTGTTGCCCTTAAAGCCGGGTTCGGTATCGGTAACCTCAAGTTCAACAAACGTGGGAGGCTCAACAGAGAAAACGTTGCCCTTGTAGGAAACAAGGCGGCAAGTCATACCTTCCTTAACAAACTTAAAGTTGTCGGGAAGCTTGTCAGCGTTAAGAGGAACCTGATCATAGGTTTCCATATCCATAAAGTAATAAAGGTCGCCATCGTTATAGCTGTATTCCATATCCTTGCGTTCAACGATCGCAGTGGGGAACTTAGCGGTGGGGTTAAAGGAGGTTTCTACCACGCCGCCGGAAATAACGTTTCTCATCTTAGTGCGAACAAAAGCCGCACCCTTACCGGGCTTAACGTGCTGAAACTCTATAACCTGCATAACGTTGCCGTCCATCTCAAAAGTAATGCCGTTTCTAAAATCACCAGCAGAAATCATAAATATCCTCCGTCCCTTGCATTTACTGCAAAGCGTATTTTTTATCTTTTCATTTAATTGTAGCCTAATATGCGTAAAAAGTCAATATCAATATACAAAAATTCTTGCCCTTTTTTGTTTTATTGTGGGTTTTAGCCGTTTATTCCACCCACAACAGCGTTTTCCGCCGACTAGTATGCCATGGAGGTGAGATACATTATCAGCGGTATGGTCACCACGGACAAGATAGTGGTAAGCTCCACGCAGGCAAGGGCCTTGTCGCGGCTGCCGCCGTAAAGCTCCGCCATGATAGGCGCCTTTGCCGCAACGGGGGTTGCCGCCATGATAACGCAGATATAGGCGTTGCCCTTACTTACACCGAAAATAACGCAGGCGAGAAGCACCAGCAAGGGCAAAGCAAGGTTCTTTATAAAGGCAACTATATATGCGTCGGGGTTAAAGAAAACGTCCTTTAGGGGCAGTTCACGGAGCATACTGCCTATTATTATCATGGAAAGGGGGAAGGTCATGTCAGCGGTCATGGAGAGGGTGTCTGATAGCACTGCGGGAAGATTTATACCGCAAACAAAGAGAAGCACACCTACCATGGCTGCTATAAAGCCGGGGTTTACAAAGGCCCTTCTGAGGGCAACTCCGCCGCCTTTACCACTGCCTGCAGACAGAAGGAACACGCCAAAGGTCCACATGTAAACGGTAAAGAACAGCACGTAGCAGGCACCGTAGAACATACCGTTTTCGGGGAACACCGCCCTGAGAAGGGGATAGCCCATAAAGCCGCAATTGGAAAAGATTATGGAAAAGCGGTAAACGGCAGACTCTCTGGGGTTTTTCCCTCTGAACATAAACACGGCGATACAGGTTGCCACAAGGTGTATAACCACCGATATGCCGATAACCGTAAACATAAGCCCCAGTTTTTGCCCCAACTTCATGCCCGCAAGGCTTGAGGAGGCAAAGACCTGCTGAAAAGAGGTTACTATAAGCAAAGGGTTTGTAACGTAGACCATAAGCTTGCTAAGCTTTTTGGTGCTGCCCTTATCTATAACACCGAATATCCTTGCAGCATAGCCTATAAGCATTATCAAAAACAAGGAGACCACTTGTGTAGAAACAGATGAAACGTTCAAAACGAATACACTTCCTTTCTTTAAGTTATATTTTAACAGCAAGGGAATATTTTGTCAACAATATTTGACAACGGGAATAAAGGGTGCTATACTTCCGATGTACGGAGGTGATACTATGCCCTTGGCAGATAAGGCAAGACCGAAAAGCTTTGACGAGGTGGCAGGACAAAAGCATCTTTTAGGTGAGGGCAGGCCCCTCAGGCGCATGCTGGAGGCAGGCCATTATCCCTCTTTGGTCTTTTACGGGCCTCCCGGTACGGGTAAGACCACCGTGGCGGATATCGTGGCAAGGCAAAGCGGTAAGTTTATGAGGCGTATCAACGCCACCACCGCTTCCCTAAGCGACATCAAGGCGGCGCTGACAAGCAGCGGCAGTCTTGAGGGTCAGGGAGGCATACTTCTTTATATCGACGAAATTCAGTACTTTAATAAAAAGCAGCAGCAATCTCTCCTTGAATACGTGGAGGACGGCAGAGTTACCCTTATATGCAGCACCACAGATAACCCCTTTTTCTGCATCTATCCCGCCCTTTTGTCTCGCTCGGCGGTATTTGAGTTTAAGGGCGTCCCTGCGGAGGAGATGGTTTCCGCCCTTATCAGAGGCATGGCTCTTCTTTGTGAGGAGTACGGAGACAAGCCCGTGGAGGACGGCGTTTTCCCCATAATAGCCCGAGCAGTAAACGGTGACGTAAGAAAGGCGCTCTCTCTCCTTGAAAACAGCTACTTTGCCTCTGACGACAAGCTGGACACGGAAACCGTAAAGGAGCTTTGCGAAATGACGGGGCTTAGAGCAGGCAGAAACGGCGACGACCATTTTGACTGTCTTTCCGCCCTGCACAAGTCCATAAGAGGCAGTGACCCCGACGCGGCTGTTCACTACCTTTGCCGCGCCCTTGAGGGCGGCGACATAACGGGGGTGTGCCGCAGATTGCTTTGCGCCGCCTCGGAGGACATAGGCCTTGCGGCACCCATGGCTATTGCCGTAGTAAACGCTTGTGTTGACTCAGCTAACCGAATCGGCATGCCCGAGGCAAGGCTTCCCTTGGCAGAGGCGGCTATATATCTGGCTACACTGCCCAAGTCAAACTCCGCCTACGCGGCGTACAATGCCGCCTTGGCAGACATAAGCGAGGGGCTTATCGGCAACGTGCCCAGGCATTTACAAAACGTACACGCTGACAGCAAGGGAGAGGAAAGGGAACAGGGCTACAAGTACCCCCACGATTATCCCAACCACTACGTGCGCCAGCAGTATCTTCCCGACGAGCTGAAGGGAAAGAAATACTACGAGTACGGCAACAACCGCACAGAGCAGGCGGCAAAGGAATACCACGAAAGGCTTACGGGCAAAAAACAGTAAAAAGGGAGGCGGCTATATGTCCGATACAGGCAAAGGGAGACCGCTTTTGGATGACGAAAAATACATACCCGACTACGAGGGGCTTTTTACCGAGGAAGGCAAGGAAGGCGGCGCAGGAGGCAGACTGCTTTTAAAGCTATTAAAGCAAAACGCTCTTAAGATAATCGTTTCCACCTTTATGTTTATCGTAAAGGCAAGCCCCGTGTGGATAATCCCCGTGGTGACCGCCTCGGTTATCAACATCGTTACCGAGGGCGGCGAGGGAATAATGAGCGATATACTTGTAAAGGTCGGTATACTGCTTTTTCTGATACTGCAAAACATACCCACCCACATGCTTTACGCCCGTTATTCCGACAACATGCTTCGCACCGTTGGCGCAGGACTTAGGAACACCCTTATCAAAAAGCTTCAGCATCTTTCCATCTCCTACCACAAGGAGATAGAATCGGGCAGGGTGCAGTCCAAGTTCATGCGGGATATAGACGCTATCGAATTTTTAAACCACCATCTGGTAAAGGGCGTACTGCCCAGCATAATAAGCATTATTATCTCCATGGGCATAACCATATACAAAAGCCCCATTGTAGCAGGCTTTTTTGTGGTGATAATCCCCTTTAACGTTGTCCTTATCCGTCTTTTTAAAAACAAGATGAGGGATACCAACCACCGATTCCGCGAGGAGTCGGAGGACATCTCTGCAAAGGTCTCCACCATGCTGGAGATGATACCCGTTACCAAGGCCCACGGCCTTGAGGACCTGGAGATACGCAACCTTGAAAAGAACATCACCCGTCTTAAGCACAGCGGCCTTGAGCTTGACAGAGCCACCGCCTACTTCGGCTCGGTGGTGTGGATGATAAGCCGCGCCCTTTCGGCGGTCTGCCTGCTGTTTACCGCCTATCTTGCCCTTGAGGGCAAAATGGACGTGGGCGATATCGTTATCTACCAGACCTACTTTAACTCCATCAGCGGAGACGTGCAAAGCCTTGTTAACGTTTACCCTCAGCTTACCAAGGGTCTTGAGTCCATACGAAGCGTATCGGAGATAGTTCTTTCCGACAAGGTCGAGGACAATCGCGGCAAGCAAAGGGTTAAGACCGTGAAAGGCAACATCCGCTTTGACAACGTTTCCTTCCGTTATCACGACGGAAACGAGGACGTTGTAAGAAATCTCTCCTTTGAGGCAAGGCAGGGAGAATGCATTGCCTTTGTGGGAGCGTCGGGCAGCGGCAAGACCACGGTTATGAACATGATAATCGGCTTTTTGCAGTCCACCGAGGGCAGGGTGCTTATTGACGGCAAGGACATAAAGAGCCTTAACCTCAGCGAATACCGCCACCACATCTCCGTGGTGCCTCAAAGCAGTATACTGTTTACGGGTACCATAAGGGAAAACATACTGTACGGCATGGAAAACGTAAGCGATGAGGAATTTATGAGGGTGATAAGGCTTGCCAACATAGAGGAGTTCCTGCCACAGCTTCCCAACGGGGTAGACACGGTCATAGGCGAGCACGGCAACAAGCTGTCGGGCGGTCAAAAGCAACGTATATCCATAGCCCGTGCCATAATTCGGGACCCTTCTATTCTCATACTGGACGAGGCCACCAGCGCCCTTGACAACGTTTCCGAGTACCACGTGCAAAAGGCTATAAACGGGCTTATTAAGGACAGAACCACCTTTATAGTGGCACACCGCCTTTCCACCATCCGCAACGCCGACAAAATAGTGGTTATGGAAAAGGGCATGGCTGTGGAAATGGGCAGCTTTGAGGAGCTTATGGCTAAAAAGGGCAAGTTTTATGAGCTTAAGGAGCTTTCTGAGATCCGCCCCGCCGACTATATGTAATGCCGGCAAAAAAGACACAGACCGCAAAAAACTAAATTTGTTTTATACACAAGAAAAAACCGCATATTGCGGTTTCAGACCGCTGACAAAGGCACAGAACACGAAAAAGACATAAAATTTGCTCTCATAAAGAAGAGAATCCGAGAAGTTAATCCTCGGATTCTCTTTGATTTTTTCTATTTTTTCGTTCAAAACG
>JAFQKR010000066.1 GCA_017396825.1 Clostridia bacterium | reverse complement strand
TGAATTTTATGCAAAAACCGCCAAAAACATGGTTTTTTATGCAGTTTCGCAAAAAGGGTAAAGCATGGGTGCTTTAATATGTATTGATTATAGCACTGTTGCTATTTGATGTCAATACAAATTATTACATTTTTATATTTGGCATAAACGTGGGCGTGGGTTTTTGGTGGTTTTGCCTAGTTTGCGGCTTAAAGCGGTTTAAGGATAGGCGGATTTTTACATTTCATCGGTGTAAAACGGTTGCGAGAAATTTTACGCCGAGGTGGTGGGTGCGGGGCGTTGCGGTGCGGGCGAAAAGTGAATCGCCCCCACGGTAAACCGTTTGCACATTTTCACCGCGAGGGGCTCGCCAAGCCGAAAAGCGCAGCCGTCTGTAACGTGAGCTCACAATTATATTGTAGGGGTCATTCATGAATGACCCGTTACTTAACGCGTAAAGACGGCGTTTCTATTGATGGTTGGGCATAACTCCTTTTGTAACGGGCGATTCGTGAATCGCCCCTACGGGGTACAACTACGGGGCAAAAAAGAGAGGACGGCGCCAAGCCGTCCTCAGGTTGTGCATTATTACATTAGGGTTGCCGCCATTACCGCTTTGATTGTGTGCATTCTGTTTTCTGCTTCATCAAAGACTATCGACGCTTCGCTTTCAAAAACTTCGTCAGTAACTTCCATACAATTTATACCGAACTGCTTATACACCTCGTAGCCCGTTTCCGTCTTGAGGTCGTGGAAGGCGGGTAGACAGTGCATGAAACGGCACTGCTCGCCTGCGTTTGCCATTATTTGCGAAGTAACTCTGTAAGGAGTGAGGTCCTTAATACGCTCGGACCATACCTCGGCAGGTTCGCCCATGGACACCCAAACGTCAGTATATATTACGTGGGCGCCTTTGGTTGCCACCACGGGGTCCTCGATAAACTCAAGTACTGCGCCTGTTTCTGCCGCTATCTTTTGGCACTCGTTGATAAGGGATTGGTTCGGGAAGTACTTTTTAGGGGCACAAGCAACGAAATGCATGCCCATCTTTGCACAGCCAACCATAAGGGAGTTGCCCATATTGTAACGGGCGTCGCCCATGTATACAAGCTTGATGCCCTCAAGGGTGCCAAAGTGCTCTTTTATTGTTAGGAAGTCGGCAAGGATCTGGGTGGGATGATACTCGTTCGTAAGGCCGTTCCACACGGGAACACCTGCGTATGCCGCAAGCTCCTCCACTATTTCCTGACCGTATCCGCGGTATTCTATGCCGTCAAAGATCCTGCCGAGGACCCTTGCGGTATCAGCGATGCTTTCTTTTTTGCCCATTTGAGAGCTTTTAGGGTCAAGATACACGGGGTGCATGCCAAGGTCTGCCGCCGCTACCTCGAAGGAGCAACGGGTACGAGTGCTGGTCTTTTCGAAAACCAAGGCGATGTTCTTGCCCTCAAGATATCTGTGGGGGATGCCCATCTTCTTCTTTATTTTGAAATCTGCCGCGAGGTCGATAAGTGCGTTGATCTCTTCCCCGCTGAAGTCAAGCAGCTTTAAAAAACTTTTTCCTTTAAAGTTGTCCATTACTCTACTCCTTCCGCGCATACGGCTTTGATAACCGCTATTGCTTCTTTAAGCACCGGCATAGGTATATTCAGCGCAGGTAACAATCTCACCTTGTCCTTTGCGGTAAGGCAGATAACGCCCTTTTCTATACAAGCGTTTACCACTGATTTTGCGTCCTTTACCGTTTTTATGCCTATCATAAGGCCCATACCGCTAACAGCGGTTACGCCTTTGGCTTGTGAAAGCTCGGTAAATACATACTCGCTTTTTGTCTTTACTTCTGCAAGGAAGGCATCGTCAAGGCGTTCGATAACGTTAAGCGCGCCTGCCGCACACACCGGGTTGCCGCCGTAGGTGGAGCCGTGGTCGCCTGCTTTTAGCACGTTTTCCATCTTCTCACCAAGCAGGGTTGCGCCGATCGGCAAACCGCCGCCGAGACCTTTGGCAGTGGAAACAACATCGGGAGTGAGACCGTACTGCATGTAGGCGTAAAGTGTACCCGTTCTGCCGTTACCCGTTTGCACCTCGTCAACCACCAAGGGGATGTCCTTTTCAGTGGCTAAGCTCTGAACTGTTGCCGCAAATTCCATAGTTAAAGGTAAGACGCCGCCTTCACCCTGAACGCACTCTATCATTATTGCCGCAGGGTTTACCTCGTCTACAAGCTTTACAAGGGCGTCGCTATCGTTTGCTTCGGTATGAACAAAACCGGGGGTGAGAGGGTTGAACAGTTTATGAAAGACATCCTGACCGGTTGCGGAAAGGGTGGTTAGAGTCCTGCCGTGGAAGCTGTTCTTTAGAGTGATTACCGTATAGCAGTCGTCCCCCTTCTTCTCTGCCGAGTATTTACGGGCGGCTTTTATAGCGCACTCGTTTGACTCTGCACCGGAATTGGAGAAGAACACCTTCCTCATACCGGTACGCTCGCAAAGTGCTTTTGCAAGTAATGCGCAGGGGCTTGTGTAATAAAGGTTGGAGGTGTGCTGTACCTTGCTGATCTGCTCGATTACCGCCTTTTTCCAATCTTCGTCGTTAAAGCCGAGGCAGCTTACACCGATGCCCGAGCCCATATCTATATACTTTTTGCCGTTTACGTCGGTCAGGATACTGCCTTCGCCCGAAACAAGCTCTAACGGGAAACGGGCGTAGGTATTTGCCACGTATTGGTTATCTATTGAAATAATGCTTTCCATATTGTTATATCAGCCTTTCGTCACCATGGTACCCGCGCCCTCGTCGGTAAGAAGCTCCATCAATATTGAGTGCGGAATTCTGCCGTCCATGATGATAACGTTATTTACACCGTGGGTAAGCGCCTCTATGCAACAATCAACCTTAGGAATCATGCCGCCGCTTATGACACCGGTTTCGAAGAGAGTTTTTGCTTCGTCTATGGTGATTTTGGGGATCAGAGTTGAAGGATCATCCTTATCACGAAGAATTCCTGCGATATCGGTCATCATAAGCATTCTTTCTGCTTCCAATGCGCCTGCTATATGAGCTGCTGCCGTATCGCCGTTGATGTTATAAACATTACCGTCTTTATCGCAGGCGATGGTGGAAACAACCGGAATGTAGCCCTTTTCAAGGAGATCCGTTACCGCACCGATGTTTATGTTGGTGATATTACCAACGTAACCCAAGGCACTGTCCTTCATTTCTGCCTCTATAAGCCTGCCATCGATACCGGAGATGCCCATGGCCTTGCCCCCCTTGGTCTCAAGAAGGTTTACAAGAGATTTATTGACCTTACCTGCAAGCACCATTTGGACTATGTCCACAGTTTCCTTATCGGTAACACGAAGACCGTTTACAAACTCTGTCTTTTTGCCAAGTCTGGTCATTGTATCACTTATCTCAGGGCCGCCGCCGTGAACGAGAACAACCTTGACACCTATAAGCCACAGAAGCACTATGTCCTCCATAACCTGCTCCTTAAGCTGCTCGTTTATCATTGCGTTGCCGCCGTATTTTACTACAACTACTTTACCGTTGTAGCGCTGTATATATGGGAGTGCCTGAGTAAGCACCTCTGCCCTTTCGGCGTTAGAAAAGCTGTTATGCATTTGGTATGCTCCTTTTTACGTGCGGTAATCGCCGTTGATTTTTACATAATCGTAGGTAAGGTCACAGCCCCACGCAGAGGCGGTACAAGGACCGTTGCCTACTTTTACAAGTATTTCTATTTCTTTTTCGAGAAGAATTTCTTTTGCCTTTTCTTCGGAAAAGGGAACGCCAAAGCCATCCTTGCAAACCTCTATCTCGCCTGCTGTGGAACGGAAGGAAACGTCTATCTTGGTAACGTCAACATTAGCACCACTGTAGCCTATTGCACAAAGCACCCTGCCCCAGTTGGCATCGGCGCCAAACATAGCGGCTTTAAGAAGGCTGGAGCAAATAACGCTTTTAGCGCATTTCTTTGCGGTTTCCATATCTTCGGCACCGCTTACGGTGCATTCCAAAAGCTTTGTTGCACCTTCGCCGTCGCCCGCTATCACGCGGCAGAGAGCAACAGTAACGGTGTTAAGTGCTTTCATAAAAGCGTCAAAGCCTTCGCCTTCGCTATCTATGATAGCGTTACCTGCCATGCCGTTAGCAAGAACGGTAACCATATCGTTTGTAGAGGTATCGCCGTCAACACTGAGCATATTAAAGGTGTTAGTTATATCGGTGGAAAGCGCTTTAGAAAGCATTTCCGCGGAAATAGCTACGTCAGTAGTAATAAACACGAGCATGGTTGCCATGTTGGGATGAATCATACCGCTGCCCTTAGCGATACCGCCGATACGACAACTCTTGCCGTTAACGGTGAACTCCACCGCAATCTCCTTAAGCACGGTATCGGTGGTCATTATAGCTTCTGCCGCTACTTGGCTGCCTTCATAGGAAAGACCTTCTGCCAATTCCTTCATGCCACCCATAATAGGTGCTATGTCAAGGGGTTGACCGATAACACCGGTAGATGCAACTACTACGTCGTTTGCGTTTATACCTATTTCGTTGCTAACCAGATTACACATTGCATTTGCGATCTCTATACCATTGGCATTACAAGTATTGGCATTGCCGCTGTTGCAGATAATCGCTTGGGCTATACCGTCTTTGATATTCTCTTTTGTAACTGCAAGAGGTGCACCCTTTACCAGATTGGTGGTATATACAGCCGCCGCTTTTGCAGGAACATCACTGACTATAAGAGCAAGATCCCTTTTGGTGCGGTTTTTACGTATACCGCAATGTATACCGTTTGCCTTAAAGCCCTTTGCGGCGCAAACGCCGCCGTTTATCATATTCATAAAAAAGCTTCCTTTATATTATATAATAAGTCCTTCTGCCTCGTCTGCGCCAAGGAGAATGTTCATGTTTTGGATTGCAGCACCCGAAGCGCCCTTACCAAGATTATCGAACCTTGCGGTAAGAAGGATACGCTCGTCGTTGCCGTTAACGTTAATAACCATATCGTCTCTACCCGAAAGAGCAGCAGCGGAAAGCATACCGTCGCCGTCATCCTCCAAAGAGAGTCTTACAAGGCCGTTTGAATAATACTCAGTATAAACCGATTTAATATCCTCAGCGCTCCCCTTTAAATCAGCCGCAAACAAAGGCACTGTTACCTCCATGCCGCTGTAAAAATCGCCAACGATAGGGCAAAAAGCAGGTGCTTTCTCAAGACCGCATACGTAAACCATTTCTTTCAGGTGCTTATGCTGCTGAGTAAGACCATACTGTCTGGGCGCCGAAAGAAGAGGGCTTCTATCAGCAGACTCATAGTCCGCTATCATTTTTTTGCCGCCGCCAGAATAGCCGGTAAGAGAAAAGCAACTTAGTCTTGCAGAGGAATTAATTACCCCCGCCTGAACCAACGGAGCGACCAACGCAACGAAACCACTTGCGTGGCAACCCGGATTGGCAATCCTTTTTGAAGCAACTATGCGTTCGCGTTGACCCTTAAGTTCCGGAAAGCCGTAAGTCCAGCCATCAGCAGTACGATGAGCCGTAGAAGTATCAATAATCTTAACCTTATCGTTTTCAACAAGAGTAACCGCCTCTATTGCCGCGGCATCAGGTAAGCAAAGGAAAACCACGTCTGCGCTGTTTATCGCTTCCTTTCTTGCCTTGGTATCCTTTCGAACCTCCTCGGGAAGTTTTATAAGGCTTATGTCTTCCCTACCCATAAGTCTGTCTACTATACGCAGACCCGTAGTGCCTGCACTACCGTCTATAAAAACCTTTAACATTTTTCCAGCATCTCTTTCACATATTTTATCTGCGCTTCAACGGAGGAAACAGAGGTACCGCCCTCGGAAATACGCTTTTCTACGCAGGTATTTAGGTCAATGGCGTTATACAAATCTTCTTCAAACAAATCACTGTATTCCTTATATACTGCCAGAGGTAAGGTTTCAAGCACCTCTCCATCCTTCATACATCTTGCAACTATACTACCGGATATTTTATAAGCGCTTCTGAAGGGCAAGCCCTTACATACCAGATAATCCGCAAGGTCGGTAGCATTAATAAAGCCGGTTTGAGCCGCACGCTTCATCGCTTCGGTACGAACTTGCATAGTCTTTATCATGGGAATAAACACCTGCAAGGAAAGCTGAACGGTTTCAACGGCATCAAACACGCCCTCTTTATCCTCCTGCATATCCTTATTGTATGCTAAGGGAAGACCCTTGAGAGTGGTAAGGAGACCCATAAGGTCACCGTAAACACGACCCGTTTTACCCCTGACAAGCTCTGCCATATCGGGGTTTTTCTTTTGAGGCATTATGGAAGAACCCGTGGTATAATTATCATCCAGTCTTACAAATCCAAATTCCCAACTTGACCATAGAATTATTTCCTCGGAAAAACGGGAAAGATGCATCATAACGATAGACAAGTCTCCCATAAGTTCAAGACAAAAATCTCTATCTGAAACGCCGTCAATGCTATTGAGTACAACACCGTCAAATCCAAGCGCTGCCGCTTCCATTCTTCTGTCCGTGTTATATGTAGTGCCGGCCAAAGCACAACAACCTATAGGAGAAACATTCATACGACGTACGCAGTCGGAAATACGGTCAATATCTCTGAGAAGCATCATGGCATATGCAAGCAAGTGGTGACCGAAGGTAATAGGTTGCGCTCTTTGCAAATGGGTATAGCCGGGCATAATGGAAGCCTTGTGCTCCTCTGCCACGGTAACAACAGCATCCACAAGCTCCTTAAGCAAAGCGCTTATCTTCCCTGCCTCGTCCCTTAAATACATACGCATATCAAGGGCAACCTGATCGTTACGGCTGCGGGCAGTGTGCAGTTTTTTACCCACATCGCCAATACGACCGGTGAGTTCCTGCTCAACGAACATATGTATATCCTCGCAGCTTTCGTCAAAGGCAAGACTGCCGCTTTCAAGGTCTTCAAGAATAGAAGAAAGTCCCTCAATAAGCGCATCCGCCTCTTCCTTTGCAATTATGCCCTTAGCGGCAAGCATGGCGGCGTGCGCCATGCTGCCCTTTATATCCTGCTTATACATTTTGCAATCAAAACGAAGGGAAGAATTAAAATAATCTGCTATTATATCGGTATCGCCGGAAGTAAGACCGGCCCACAGCTTTGCCATAAATTTACTCCTGTTTTATTTATTGCCCTTATTCTTAGCATCAACCATTGCCTTAACCTTGATAGGAAGACCGTAAAGGTTGATAAAGCCTGCAGAATCCTTTTGATCGTAGTCACTTTCACCAAAGGTTGCAATTTCTTCGCTGTAAAGGGAGTAATCACTCCACACGCCTGCATTTATCATATTACCCTTATAAAGTTTAAGTCTTACTTTACCTGTAACGGTTTCCTGAGTCTTATCTACAAAAGCAGAAAGCGCCTCTCTGAGAGGGGTAAACCACTGACCGTTATAAACCAACTCTGCAAAAGTAATAGCAAGCTTTTCCTTTTCGTGCATTGTCATCTTGTCAAGGCAGATGCTTTCAAGCACGCGATGAGCCTTATAAAGAATGGTACCACCGGGAGTTTCATACACGCCGCGGCATTTCATACCAACAAGACGGTTTTCAACGATGTCAATTATACCTATACCGTTTGCGCCGCCTATCTCGTTAAGCTTAAGGATAATTTCCTTAGCGGTCATCTTTACGCCGTCAAGAGCAACGGGAACACCCTTATCAAAGTCAAGAGTTACGTAAGTAGGTACGTCGGGAGCCTGAATGGGAGAAACGCCCATTTCAAGGAAGCCCTCTTTTTCATACATAGGCTCATTACCGGTATCCTCAAGGTCCATGCCCTCGTGAGAAAGGTGCCAAAGGTTCTTATCCTTGGAATAGTTGGTCTCACGGTTTATCTTAAGAGGAATATTGTGAGCCTCAGCGTAATCAATCTCTTCTTCACGAGATTTGATATCCCATTCTCTCCAAGGTGCAATTATGGGCATATTGGGAGCGAAATGCTTAATAGCAAGTTCAAATCTAACCTGATCGTTACCCTTGCCGGTACAGCCGTGTACGATAGCATCTGCGTTCTCTTTGATTGCGATGTCAACAAGGCCCTTTGCTATGCAAGGACGAGCGTGGCTGGTGCCGAGAAGATAATCCTCATATATAGCGCCCGCCTTCATAGTAGGAATGATATAATCATCTACATATTCATCGGTAAGATCAAGAACGTAAAGTTTAGAAGCGCCGGTAGCTATCGCCTTTTCTTCAAGACCTTCAAGCTCATCATTCTGTCCACCGTTACCGGAAACCGCAACAACCTCACAGTTATTGTAGTTTTCCTTAAGCCACGGAATAATTATGGAAGTATCAAGACCGCCGGAATACGCAAGCACTACCTTCTTTATGTTTTCTTTGTTCATTATAAGTTTCCTCCGTATTTTTATACAAAAATTTTATCATCGTGTGTATATTATACACTCAAGAGTGTATACTGTCAATAGTAATTATGCTTATTTTTGGCTATTTACGTCTGTTTTTTTGGTAATTATGCAAGGTTATTTATTAAAAATACGAGCAATAGCAGGAACTATATCCTTTATTACGGAATTTGTAGTATTTATACACAAATCGTAGTTTTCCATATCGCCCCACTCTTTGCCGGTATAGTATTCGTAATACTTAGCCCTGCCCTTGTCTATTTCTTTAATGTGACGCTTAATTTCTTTTTCCGAAAACTTTTCACCTGACTCGATGCGTGACATACAGCGTTTTATTCTGCTATCCATTTCTGCATAAACAAATATACGGAAAGGGTTTTGATCACGCAAAATATAATCGGCACAGCGTCCTACGATAACGCAATCCGACTTACTTGCAAGGTCTTTGATTATTGCGTTTTGCGCGCTGTACACAGACTGCTGTTGCATAAGCTGATAGTCACCTACGTAAGCAATACTTTTACCTATAGTTATGGGATAAAGATTATGAGGCTTGCACTCAATCAAATTTTTTACGTATTCCTCGGAAAGAGAGGTGTGCTTTGCTATCTCGGTAATAATTTCTTTATCGTAATATTCTGCGCCTATAAGTTCCGCCAAACGGCGCCCTAATTCGCGTCCGCCGCTTCCAAACTGACGTCCGACGGTTATTATCCTTCCCATAAAAGCCTCCTTACACATAATTGTATTTTTTTCGTTTGGCGACTATAAACACTCCTGTTACCACAAAGGACAAAAGTTCCGCAGCCACCATGGAATACCAAATGCCATCCAAGCCGAAAATCAAAGGCAAAAGCACTACGCCCACAACTTGGAAGACCAAGGTTCGCAAAAATGATATAACAGCGGAAACCGAGCCGTTGTTCAAAGCGGTAAAAAACGCCGAACCGAATATATTAAAGCCACTTAAAATGAAACTGAATGCAAATATTCTGAAGCCGTTTAAGGTAATATCGTAAAGTTCCTTGTCGTATCCGGTAAACAGCGAAGATAGCGGAGCTGCCAATAACTGCCCCGAGGCTAACATCAAGAGTCCCGCTAAACCGACTATTACAAGGCTTTTACGAAACAAATTCTTTAACTCACCACTGTTTTCCGCACCGTAATGATAACTTATAACCGGACTTCCTCCAACGGCATAACCTATAAAAATAGCAGCAAACACAAAAGAAACGTACATAAGAACGCCATAAGCCGCCACGCCGTTTTCGCCGGCCATTTTCAAAAGCTGATGGTTAAAGAGCATACTTACCAACGATGCTGAAACATTGCTCATAAGTTCTGAAGAGCCATTAGTGCAAGTCTTAAAAAATATTTTTCCGTAAAATTTGGTTTTACAAAGTCTAAGAAGACTATCGTTTTTCCTTGCGAAATACAAAAACGGTAACACTCCGCCAACAAATTGGCTGAGCGCAGTAGCTAAGGCTGCACCTATAAGCCCCCATTCAAACCAAACGATGAAAGCGGCGTCTAACACAATATTGACAACGCCTGCCCCTACTGTTACTAACAAACCAAGCTTTGGCTTTTCCGCAGTAACAAAAAAGCTTTGAAAAACGTTTTGAAGCATGAAGAATGGCATCGAGATGAGCAACACCGTGCCGTAAAGCACGCAGTCATCTATCATTTCACCCTCGGCACCCAACATAACAGATATAGGTCTGAGAAACGGGATCCCCACCAAAGCAAGAATCACGCCCCCTATAGTTGCAGAATAAACCAGCATGGAAAAATAACGATTCGCCTTTTCGTTTTCTCCCTCTCCAAAGGTTTTGGCAACTATTGCGGTGCCTCCTGTGCCGATCATAAACCCCAATGCAGAAACCATCATGATAAGAGGCCATATGAGGTTTATAGCCGCGAAGGGGGTGGTACCAACGTAGTTTGATACAAAAAGCCCGTCCACCATGCCGTAAACAGAGGTGAATACCATCATCACCACAGAAGGAAAAACGAAACGTAAAAGTTTACTATATGTAAAGTGTTCTGAAAGCTTTATTCTTTCTTTTTTTCTTGTCAAAACGCAACCTCACACTAACCCATTATGCAACATATTAATTATACATTTAACGTCTTAAAAAGTCAACACTGCTATATAAATAAATAAGTAAGAAATATAAATACCGCAAAGTGTATAAAAAATATTGCAAAATCCAATAAAAAGTGATAAAATTACTACAAACTACAAAGCATACGGAGTATTTTTTTATGAAAATCATAGTTGCAGGATGCGGAAAAATAGGCACGGCTATACTGGCGGATCTTGTTGCTGAAGGTCACGACGTTACTGCGCTCGATGAAAGCCCTGAGCTTATTTCGGAGATTACAAACATTCACGACGTTATGGCTATTTGTGGCAACTGCGCCGACTGTTACACACTGGAGGAAGCAGGAATTGCCGATACCGACATGTTTGTTGCCGCTACCGACTCAGACGAGCTTAATATGCTTAGTTGCTTTTTAGCAAAAAGAATGGGTGCAGGGCACACTATAGCCCGTATAAGAAACCCTGAGTACAACGACAGCAGTCTTGTTTTTATGCGTAAGCACTTGGAGCTTGCCATGGCTCTCAATCCGGAACAACTTACCGCAGGCGAGCTTTTTAACGTACTCAAACTCCCCGCCGCAGTAAGACGCGAAAGTTTTTCTCGCAGAAGGTTTGAGGTGGTGGAGTTCAGACTTGACCACGGAACAAAGCTTCATGGACTGACTGTTCAAAAAATGCGTGAAAAATACAACGCAAGCTTTCTGATTTGCACCGTAAGAAGAGGCGACAAGGTGTTTATCCCCCACGGCGGTTTTGTTCTTGAAAGCGGTGATAAAATAGGTGTTATTGCTGCGCCTACGGAAATTCTTAAGTTTTTAAGACTTCTTGGGGAGATGAAAAAGCAGGCAAAAAGCATTATAATACTTGGAGGCAGCCGTACCGCCTACTATTTGGCGAAGATGTGTACCGAGGTAGGCATGTCCGTAAAGATAATAGAAAAAAGTCCCGAGCGTTGCATTGAACTCAGCACGCTCCTTCCTAAGGCGGTAATTATTCAAGGCGACGGCGCTACCCAAGAGATTCTTATAGAAGAAGGACTGAGAGACGTTGACGCTTTTGTTTGCCTTACGGGTCAGGACGAGGAAAATATACTCGTCTCCATGTTTGCAACCACACAAAAGGTTCCAAAGGTTATGACCAAGGTAAACAGAGACGAGTTGATTTCTCTGGCCTCTAAAATAGGGCTTGACTGTATAGTTTCCCCAAAGGAGCTTTCCTCGGGCATAGTAGTTCGTTATGCAAGAGCTATTCAAAACTCCATGGGCAGCAACGTTGAAACTCTCTACAAAATAATGGACGGCATGGCGGAAGCCTTGGAATTTAAGGTTGGTGAAGACTTCCCCATGATAGACGTCCCACTTAAAGATATACGTTTTAAACCCGGTATACTTATTGCGGGTATATTAAGAGACAGAAAAACCATCATCCCCACCGGTGATGACAGAATGCTTATAGGTGACAGAGTTGTGGTTATCGCCGCAGAGCAAAGACTTAAGGACTTGTCCGATATTATCAAATAGGGGTGCTTCTGATGAATCGTAGAATGGTTTTTTATATGATAGGTCAGATAATAAAGGTAGAAGCGCTATTACTGGTGCTTCCCCTTATCGTGTCCCTTTGCTATGGAGAAAGCTGTTGGCAAGCCTACGCCGCAACCATAGGTATTGCTTTAGCCGTTGGCTTTGGCTTTACCCTGATAAGCAAACCCGGTACAAAGCTTATTTTTGCAAAAGAAGGCTTTGTGATAGTTGCCGTATCATGGATCCTCATGTCCTTTATCGGTGCTTTGCCCTTTGTAATAAGCAAAGAAATACCGCGTGTCGTTGATGCGTTTTTTGAAACTGTAAGCGGCTTTACCACCACCGGCGCTTCTATATTGCCAAACGTGGAGCTTATGAGCCACGGTAACCTATTTTGGCGTAGTTTTACCCACTGGATAGGCGGCATGGGCGTACTGGTTTTTATTATGGCAATAGTTCCTTCAGCCACAGATCGCTCTATACACATAATGAAGGCCGAGGTTCCCGGCCCTATAATGGGTAAACTGGTACCAAGGGTCAAGCAAACCGCCAGAATACTGTATCTCATATACGTGGCTATGACTGTGTTGGAATTTATAATGCTGTTATGCGGCGGTATGAGCGTATTTGAAAGCGCAGTACATACCTTTGGTACCGCAGGTACCGGCGGTTTCGGTGCAAGAGGAGACAGCATTGCAGGTTACAGCCCCTACATACAATGGGTTATAACTGCATTTATGCTTCTTTTCGGCGTTAACTTTAACCTTTATTACCTTCTTCTTTTGCGCCGTTTCAATTCCGTATTCAAAAGCGGTGAACTTTGGACGTATCTGGGTATAAATTTCGCTGCTACCGCAATAATCGCTGTTAACATATTCAACCTTTACGGCAGCGTCGAACAAAGCATAAGGCTTTCAGCATTTCAGGTAGCATCCATATCCACCACTACCGGATTTGCTACGGCAGATTTTAATGCATGGCCGGAGTTTTCAAAAGGCATACTTCTGGTACTTATGTTTATAGGCGCCATGGCAGGCTCCACCGCAGGCGGTCTTAAAGTTTCCAGAATAGTATTGCTCTTCAAAATGATAAAACGCGAATTTTTACACATGCTTCACCCACGGTCCGTTTCTGCGGTAAGGTTTGAAGGTAAAACCGTAAACGACGATACCCTCAACAGTGTAAGTTCATACTTTTCTCTGTTTATGGGCGGTTTTTTCGTGATGTTTCTTTTACTTTGTCTTGATAAATACGATTTTCAAACGAATTTTTCGGCTGTTGCCGCCTGCATTAATAACATAGGACCCGGTTTCGGAGCAGTAGGTCCCGCCGGGAATTTCGCCGGTTATTCGGATTTTTCAAAAACCATACTTTCCGCCGCCATGCTGTTGGGCAGACTTGAGCTTTATCCTATGCTTATAGCACTGAGCCCATCTACTTGGTCTAAAAAATAATTTGTTCCGTTGCCCTTATGGGTAGAAATATACGTTTACAGGAGGCTTTTATGGAATCTATCAAAAAATACCTTGCAGAGTTTATCGGTACGTTTGTATTGGTTTTCTTTGCGTGCGGTACCGCTGCAGTAGTCGGCTGTGATACCGAAGGCGGCTATTTTATGACCGCTTTGTCCTTTGGCTTGGTTATCGTTGCCATGGCTTACTCCGTTGGTAACGTTTCCGGTTGCCACATCAATCCCGCAGTTTCCATCGCAATGCTTATAAACGGCAGTCTTACGGTAAAAGATTTTATCGGTTACGTGGTTTCTCAGTTCGCAGGAGCCATCGCCGGCGCTGCTGCCCTTATGGCATTTGTAGGCAAGGATAGCGGACTTGGCACAAACGCTCTTTTTGAAGGCGATGTTGCAAAGTCGATAGTTATCGAAATAATTCTTACCTTCGTATTCGTGTTTGCGATTTTAGGCGTAACATCTAAGGTAAGCAACGGTTCCGTAGCAGGTATCGTTATAGGTCTTTCCCTCACCCTTGTTCACATCCTAGGCATCTCCTTCACAGGCACTTCCGTTAACCCTGCAAGAAGCTTCGGTCCCGCTCTTTTGGTAGGTGGCGACGCTCTTGCAAACGTTTGGGTATTCATAGTTGCCCCTCTCGTTGGCGGCGCCCTTGCCGCTATCGTTTACAAGTTCCTTGCAGGCAAGAAAGAAGTTAAATAAACGCCAAGAAACAGAAAGGTCGCTAAAGCGGCCTTTCAGAGCGAAGACAAACTCGCTCTTTACGTACCCTGAGAAAAAAGAATCAACAAAACAAAAACGCCTCTCGCTGCCGTAGCGGGAGGCATTTTTGATATCAATGGTTATATTTAGTATATTCAGGGTACTTTTACGAAAAACTTCGCTACCGTAGGTCACTACGCCGACGCTTGTTTTTCGTAAAAAACAGCTTCGTTTCTCTCACTCTGAGTCAGACTGTAGACTTTGTCTACAGTCTGAAAAGTCGCTAAAGCGGCTTTTTTCTTCCCCCTCTTGACAAACGTTTGTTCGATGTGTTACAATAAGCACCAGTCGAACAAACGTTCTTTTTGTGGAGGAGACACGATGGAAGAGAGAATAATTTTACACTCCGATGCTAACAGCTTTTTCGCCTCGGTGGAAATGGCTATTGACCCCGGTCTTAGCGGCAAGCCGGTGGCTGTGTGCGGCGCGGTGGAGGAAAGGCACGGTATAGTGCTTGCAAAAAGCGAAAAGGCGAAAAAGGCGGGTATAATCACCGGCATGACCGTGGGAGACGCAAAAAAACGCTGTCCCGACCTTTGCATAGTAAGACCTCATTATAACACGTATGCGGATTATTCAGACGGTTTAAGAAAAATATATGCGGATTTTTCTGACAGGATAGAGCCCTTTGGTATGGATGAATGTTGGCTGGACGTAAGCAGCGCCATAAAAAAATACGAGGACGGTGCTCTTGCCGCAGATATGATAAGAGCAAGGGTAAAAAAAGAACTTGGCATAACAGTAAGCGTAGGCGTTTCCTTTAACAAAGTCTTTGCAAAGCTTGGATCAGACCTTAAGAAGCCAAACGGTACTACGGTAATAACCAAAACGGGGTTTAAAAATCAACTGTTTGGGCTACCTGCGGAAGCGTTATTGGGCGTAGGCCGTTCCACGAAAAGTATACTTAACAAACACGGTATATACACCATAGGTCAATTGGCATCTGCCGATAAACGTTTTTTAAAAGACTTATTCGGCAAAAGCGGTGAAACCCTTTGGGCCTTTGCCAACGGCTTTGACTTTGCGCCTGTAATCACGGAAAAAGAAGCGCCGCCCGTAAAAAGCGTAGGTCACGGCACTACCCCGCCCCACGACCTTACTACCAACGAAGAAGTGAAAAGGCTTATAACCGCCCTCAGTCAGGACATAGGCGAAAAACTACGCAGACATCGCTTACGCTGTCTTGGTGTAAGCCTTTCCTTGAGAGACAAAAGACTTAAAATCACAAACCATCAGTGTAAGCTTAATATGGCAACGGATAATTCGGGTGTTATAGCAGATACCGCTTACCGTATGTTTTTGGAAAAGGGAGGCATAAACGAGCCTTTGCGTTCTTTGACGGTTACTGCCATAAATCTTGAGGACAGCACCCTTCCTCAGCAAACCGATCTGTTTACCGACCAGAGAAGGCTTGAAAAGAAAAAGGCTCTTGACAAGACCATAGACGGCATAAGAAGGCGTTTTGGGAAAAATGCTATACTGCCCGCGTTGATATGCAAAACCGACATGAGTTTTTCCCAGTCGGGACTTTCCTTGCCGATGGCTAAAAGCCGTGTAGACGGTTCGTAATTATCCTTGACAAAACCCGGCAACCGTTATATAATTACGTTGTATGTTTGTATAACTTTATATGGAGGTATTTTACATGAAAAAGGCTCTTTCCGTGGTAATGGCTTTTTTATCTGCCGTTGTTATAGGCGCTTTACAGGCTTCTGCTGATAGCGGCGTACCTATGACAGGTGACGAAAATTGGTGGATATATCTCATACTTGCTGTCGTTGCCGTTGCAATGGTAGTGGTGCTTGCGGTTACAAGCAAGAAAAAATAAAACACAAGGAGGCATAAAGCCGTGAAGAAAATAACAAAGGCCATAATCCCAGCCGCAGGGCTTGGCACGCGCATGCTCCCTATCGCAAAAAGCGTTCCCAAGGAAATGCTTCCGATAGTGGACAAGCCCTGTATGCAATACTTGGTTGAAGAAGCCGCGGCTGCCGGTATTACCGATATACTTATCATCACCGGTCGTGGCAAGGAAGCCATTGAGGATTATTTTGATTACAGCCTTGAATATAACACCAAGCTTTACGCTTCCGGCAAGGACGCTTTGGCAGAAGAACTGAATGCCATAGCAAATCTTGCAAATATAAGCTTTGTTCGTCAGAAGGAAGCAAAAGGCTTGGGACACGCAGTTTATTGCGCTAAAAGTTTTGTTGGCGACGACCCATTTGCGGTTTTATACGGCGACGACGTTATAGTTTCAAAAACACCCGTTGTCAAGCAGCTTACGGATGTGTATTACGAATACGGGCTTGGCGTTGCAGGCGTTAAAAAGGTTACCCCTGAGCAGATAGTAAAATACTGTTCTCTCAAAGTGGATAATCTTCGCGATAACGTTTACAAAGTAAGTGATATGATAGAAAAGCCCTCGCCTGATAAGATATTTTCTTTGTTCTCCATACTGGGGCGTGTAGTTTTGCCCCCGGAAATTTTTGATATTTTGGAAACCACTCCCCGCGGTGCAAACAACGAAATTCAACTTACAGATGCCATGTGCACGCTTGCAAGAAGCAAGGGTATGACGGCTTGTGAATTTGAAGGTACGAGATACGATATAGGCTCCAAATTGGGTATGCTTATCGCAAACATTGAGCAGGGGCTTTTACATCCGGAAACGGGTAAGGCTTTAAAAGAATACCTGAAGGGCCTTAAAATTGACTGACGGAGGTGCCGTTATGGCAAGGATAAGCAAGGAAAACTATTATTTGAATATAGCAAAGACCGTTGCCGGCAGAGGCACTTGTATAAGACGCAAATTCGGCGCTATTATCGTTAAGGACGATGTTATTATCTCCACGGGATACGCAGGGGCACCCCGCGGCAGAGTAAATTGCTGTGACCTTAATTATTGTCTCAGAGATAAAATGAACATCCCCAGGGGCGAAAGGTACGAGCTTTGCCGTTCCGTTCACGCTGAAGCAAACGCTATAATTGCCGCATCCAGAGACAGAATGCTTGGTTCTACCCTTTACCTAGCTTGCGTGGATCCCAAAACGGGTGAAACGGTACCCGGCACCTGCTGTTGCCAAATGTGCAAGCGTATGGTTATAAACGCAGGCATTGAGAAGGTTATCGTTATGGAGGAGGACGGCAAATACACCGTTTACACCGTTAGCGATTGGATAGAGAACGACGACTCCCTAGGTCAGATAGGATACTGATATGACAAAAAAAACCAAAGGCAACGAAAAGCTTAAAGAGGTGCTGGGGCTGATTACCGTTATCGCGGCGACCGGTCTTGTACTTCTTTTGGTTTACGTTCTTTCCCACTGTGACGGGAGAGAGGAAACTCCCAACCCCAACAGCGGAAATATGGAAAGCGGTGTTGTTATTGATACAGATAACGGCAGGCGCTACGTTAGATGCCCCATAGGAATAGGCGCAAACACCCTGAAGGACGTATATATCACCATGGGTGGCAGTGACAAATCCGAGGGAATCAACTTTTACACCATAATGTTTGAAGATCCTAAAAGGTTTATATCCGAGGCGAAAGACGTCCTTGGCGGCTCTTACGTTTACCGTTCCACAGATACAGATGAAATCACGCTAAAAAGTTTTGCTCCTGTCGCAGCAGGAATTTTTATGGGCGAGCTTAACAGCGCCATTGATCACTTTTACTCAAAGACAGTTGCCGAGGAAAACAGCGTTGAGGACGGCTCCAAATACGTTGACCTTATACGCGACGCTCTCATTAGCGGCAACAATACTACCCCCACGGGCGAGCTTACCGAAGAAAACGAGTTTTACATAAGGCTATACTCAGAAAACTATCCGGGGCTCTATTACGAGGTGGGTTTTTGCACCGATGAAAACGGAATGGCTTACCTCACTGACATGGTTACGGGTAAAACAGTGCCTTGTCCCGACGAGGTTACCGTAAGAATGATTGGCTAAGATATGGAATTTTCAAGAATAAGCGAAAAATATATAGCCGCCGCCGCTTTGACGGAGGCGGCTTATCTTGACACCGCATGGTCCGAAAATCAAATAAGAGAAGCCTTGGAACGCGATGATACCTTGTATCTGATAGCCACCGAAAATGGCGAGCTTTGCGCTGTTTTAAGCTGCGTATTTTCGCTATACGAAGGTATGATAGAAAACCTTGCTGTTGACGAAAACCATCGCAGAAAGGGCGCGGCGCTTGGGCTTATTTCCCTTGCAGAAGCAGAGGCTATTTGCAGAAATGCCGAGCAGTTATCCCTTGAGGTTGCAAGCAGAAACGCCGCCGCTGTTTCATTGTACGAAAAAGCAGGGTTTGTTAAGGCGGGTATACGAAAGGGATTTTATCGCAAACAAAATGACGATGCGATAGTTATGATAAAGGAGATAAAAAAATGAAGATACTTGGTATAGAAAGCTCCTGTGATGAAACAGCCGCAGCTATTGTTGAAGACGGTAGGAGGGTACTTTCGGGCGTAGTTGCATCACAAGTGGATGTTCACGCTCTTTATGGCGGCGTTGTACCCGAAATAGCATCCAGAGCACATACGGAGGCTCTTTGCGGCGTTGTCAACGAAGCACTTGAAAAGGCTTGCCTTACCATCAACGACATAGATGCTATCGCCGTTACCTACGCTCCCGGCCTTATAGGCGCGCTCCTTACAGGGCTAAGCTTTGCAAAGGGGCTTGCATACAGCTGCGGAAAGCCCTTAGTACCCGTTCATCACATTAGGGGTCACATTGCGGCAAACTATATTTCCAGCCCTGAATTAAAGCCACCATTTATCGCACTGGTAGTCAGCGGAGGACATACTTCTCTCATAAAGGTGGAGGATTACACCAGACTTACCACCATCGGCGTCACACGCGACGATGCAGCAGGAGAGGCCTTTGATAAAGCGGCCAGAGTTTTAGGACTTCCCTATCCCGGCGGCGCTGCCATGGACAGACTTGCCTCCGAGGGTGATAAAAAGCGTTTCCCATTTACCATAGGCAAGGTGCATGATGCGGAATACGATTTTAGTTTTTCAGGTCTTAAAACGGCCGTTATTAACCTTGTGCACACGATGGAAATGAGAGGTGAAAAAATAGAAGGGCCTCTTAAGGCAGATATTGCCGCTTCCTTTACTGCAGCGGCTGTTAAGACTGTGTGCAAGGGTGTTGAAAAGCTTTACGAAAGCGGCGAAAGACTGCCCCTTGTGCTATCGGGCGGTGTTGCCGCAAACAGCCATCTGCGCGCCGCTTTAAAAGCACTTACCGACAAGGCAGGCGTAGGGTTTTTTGTGCCCCCTTTATCACTGTGCGGCGACAATGCACAGATGATTGCCGCCCAAGGTTACTACGAATTTTTGGACGGAAAACGCGCCGAGCTTGCACAAAATGCATACGCTTGTATGCAAGCGTAACGCATTTTTACACACATTATGCATGATACGTAATGTGACATAATGCGAGACGAAAATGTGGGAAACTTGTAGTGTTATTCGGGTTTTCCACATCAAAAGTGAGATATTTAGCCGTTTTTCAATTTGCAAAATGCGGGAAACCGTGTGGGAAATGTGGTTTTTCCACACAACGGCTAATTTAACAGCAGATATTATGTAAAGTGATACAATGCAATTTTGGAGGATTTTTACACATGAGTGACAAGTTTTATGCAGAAAAGCAGGCGGCTCTCAAGCACTTTGAGGCTTTGCTTGACGAACAGCTTGAAAGAGCAGAACGCATTAAGTCCGTTAAGGATTTCGTTGATTATCAAAACCTTGATAAGCTTATAATCGGCGTGTGCGGCGGCGACGGTATCGGTCCTTACATCTGCAAGGTAAGCCGCGACGTGCTTGAGTATATGCTTAAGGATGAAATAGATGCAGGGAAGGTTGAGATAAGAAACATCGACGGACTTACCATAGAAAACCGCGCTGCAGTTAACAAGGCTATTCCTGATGACGTAATGGCAGAGCTTAAGGCTTGCCACGTTATTCTTAAGGGTCCCACCACAACCCCCAGACAGGGCGACCCGTGGCCCAACATCGAAAGCGCAAACGTTGCAATGCGTAAAGAGCTTGACCTTTTTGCAAACATGCGTCCCGTTAAGGTTCCTGCTCTCGGTATAGATTGGACCTTCTTCCGTGAAAACACCGAGGGTGGCTACGCTGTGGGCAGTAAGGGTATAAAGGTTAACGACGACCTTGCTATGGACTTTGTCGTTACCACAACCGAGGGCACTGAGCGCATAGCACGTCTCGCCTTTGAATATGCCCGTAAAAACGGCATTAATCGCGTGGATGTTGTTACGAAAGCAAACGTAATCAAGACAACCGACGGCAAATTTTTGAACATCTGCAAGGAGATAGGCAAGGAGTATCCCGAGATATCTCTTGAGGACTGGTATATCGACATAATGACTGCAAAACTCATCGACGAAAAGCGCAGACGTGATTTCCGCGTTATGATTCTCCCCAACCTTTACGGCGATATACTTACCGATGAAGCGGCAGAAATCCAAGGCGGCGTTGGTACTGCAGGCAGTGCTAACATAGGTAAGCGTTACGCAATGTTTGAGGCTATCCACGGCAGTGCGCCCCGTATGGTAAACGAAGGCAGAGCCCAATATGCAGACCCCTGCTCCATGCTCCGCGCGGTAGTTATGCTTCTCCGACACATAGGCAGAATAGAAAAGGCTGAAAAGCTTGAAAAGGCTCTTGACCTTTGCATGTTTGAGGAAGCAAAGATAAAAATCACCGGCAGACCCGACGGCGCAACAAACGCAGAATTTGCAGAGTACGTAATGTCCAAGCTTTAATACAAATATTAACCCTCTCTAAAATCTGTTGATTTAGAGAGGGTTTTGTGTTAATATTGTATTGTCAGTTACTTTCTGTTTTTCTTTGCTTGCGGCTTAACATCTTGTTATAAATAAGGATGCCTGCAAGACTTACCAATGCCGTTACGCCGAAAACGATTATGCTTGTCATATAGTTCTCTTCTATAACGTTATGGCCGACAATGGCAGAGGATAGCACAGAAGGGATACGGGCCACAAGAGATATAGCCAAAAACTCGCTGAGTTTTATTCGTGTAAGACCCACAAAATATGTTATGAGATCCTTTGGGGTGCCCGGTATAAAAAACAGCAAAAATACTGTGAGCTTAAGTTTCTTTTCGCTGTTCAAAAACTTAAGGCTGTCTATCTTTGCAGGGTCTACGAAAAGCTCCACCATTTTAATGCCAATACGTTTTGTTAAGAGAAACACCACTGAGGAAGCGATGGTGACCCCTGCAAGGCATATAAGCGTGCCCCCAAGCCAGCCAAATGCACAGCCCGCGCCGATTTCCACCACCTCGCCGGGGATAAGGGCAACAACTACCTGGAGCATTTGAATACCAACAGCAACAAGATAACCCTTCCAGCCAAAGCCTTCTATATACTCCTTAAAGCCTTCGGGTGTGCTGATATTATTTTCAAAGCCCTTCCATATAAGGAGCGCCAAGGCAGATACCAGGGCAACTACCACCACTACGGAAACTATCGCAAGGATACGTTTGTTTCTTAAAGCTTTATCCGTCATTTTGAAGTAAGAAACGCTATCGCGCGTTCTATCGCGTCCTTTGAATCGTACCAAGGCTCATTATCATACAGATAATCAAACTTTTTGCAAAACCAAGAAACGTCGTCTTTAAGCTTGTTGAGATAGTTTTCCACTATCACTGCCGCATCCTTTGCCATATCGGCATTATAGGGCTTATGCATATGATTGGTTTCCTCAAGGACTCTACGATAATGAGGAAGACAAAGGCTCTTTTTTGCCGCAAACTTTTTGCGGAAAGCCTCTTCTCTTTCGTAAAGTATGGCCGCGGTACTGATCATTGCGGCAAAATTGTTCTCTATGCGGTCGCAGATATAACAGCTTTTTTCAAGTTCTCCAATCTTTTTTCTGGGAGAAGCAGTCTTATCTCTTGAAAGCATACCGCCAAGTTTTACGTCCTTTTTTAGTTCCTCAAGGTGGCTTTCCAATATAAGACCGAGCCCCAGTCGATTTTTGCGTGTCACAAGCATACCGAAATGCTCCGGACAAAAGCCCTTTTCGTTGGTTTGGATACGAACGTCCGGCTCCATCATAGAGGCACCGAGAATAAGGGTAAGCTCATCCTCCTGCAGTTTTTCGTAAAGCAAGCAGAAGGGGCACTTGCCGCTTTCATCATCAAAGGCCTCGTTTACGGGTATGGTATATATATGTTCCTTCATTGTTTCACCGTCCTTTTTGCAACGGTTTCATTATACAGTAATTTACATTTCTTTTCAAGTACTTTTTAGGAGTTAGTTTATGCGTATCACAGAAAAGGCAGGCGGCATTCTTGTTACCGACTGCGATATAGACCTTTATAAGACCTTTGACTGCGGACAGTGCTTCCGTTTTGACACCGTAGACGGTAAAACCTTCAGGGGGGTTGCCCTTGGCAGACCCTTGGCTATAAATGTGGTAGAGGACGGTTTTTTCGTTGAAGATATGACCAAAGAAGAGTTCGAGGGCAAGCTTTCTTTGTTTTTGGATTTAGACAGAGACTACGAGGATATACATCTCTCCCTATCAAAAACAGGGCTTCACGACGGCGCCCTACAAAGCGGTAAAGGTATACATATACTGCGGCAAGACCCTTGGGAGGCCTTATGCTCTTTTATAATTTCCCAAAACAACAACATACCACGTATTAAAAAAATAATAGCCGCTCTTTGCGCTCTTTGCGGGGATGAGCTGGGTGAAGGCATATACTCATTCCCCACCGCCGATAGAATCGCAGTGTTAGGTGTTGAAGGACTGTCCCCAATCAAAGCAGGGTTCCGCGCTAAATACATCGCAGATGCGGCGGAAAAGGTTGCAAGGAGAGAGTTGGTTCTTGACAGCCTTTACGACGTAAGTCTTGACGAAGCAATTACCGCCCTATGCACTGTTAAGGGGGTGGGGCCGAAGGTAGCAGGCTGCGTTGCACTTTTCGGCCTTGGACATATGGATGCCTTCCCCATTGACGTATGGATAAAGCGGGTTATAGACAAGTACTATGACGAAAACTTCACCCCATCGGTTTTCGGTAAATACGCAGGAATAGCCCAACAATATCTTTTCTACCATGAAAGATATTTAGCCGAATAATCCGTTGAAAATATAGGTATACAAAAGCAAAAACGCACCCACACATATACACGGAATCAGACAAACAAACACCTTTTTTACTAAACGTTTCATAAAACAAACCCCTTTCCCAATGGATAGTATATCCAAACGGAAAGGGGTTATTCTTATAAATATAATCTTAGTCTATATTGAACAGAGGGTCGAACATCCCTGTACCCTCAAGTCTGTCGTCCCAGGTCTGACCCAACATCTTAAGGTCAAGACCTATTTCTTTGTAATAGGCTTTAAGGGCCGCCTTATCCTTCCCTATAAGAGTTTCGTATTCTGGCCATATAGGGGTAAAAGCGTCTATCTCCTTCTTTACAGCTTCGGTCTGCTTATTGCCATAGAAATACGCGTAACAGAAGAAGCCGAGACCGTCAACCGGACGATATTCGTTTATAAGCAAATAGGTCATGCTTTCAAAAACTATGTCGCTGTATTTAGTCCATTCTGCCTTACCGAAATCGGTTATCGCCCATTGGTCGTTGGCGCCCGCCTTGTGAACCGTAAGGATGGGTACAAGCTTTATGCTCTTTTCGGTGAGAACCTTATTCCACTGCTCCATCAAAGCGCTTATGCTGGTTCTGCCGTGTATCATGCCGTAATAGAACTGGGGATACATTACGTCACAATATCCGGTTTCAGAGCACCACGTATAAATATCGGCACATTCGGAGCTGAAAGCGTGGGTTATATCACCGTTGGGAGATATACCGTATATATAATCAGTACCATGCTCTTTCACCTTGGAATAGATGCCCTTTATCAAAGTGTTAACGTTATTGCATCTGAATTCGTGGAGAGTGGTTCTGCCATCGGTACGGTTAGCGTAGGCCTTTTCATCGATGGCGGTCTTATTTTTAACCTCCTCGGGATAAAAATAGTCGTCCATAAATATGCCGTCTACGTTGTATTTGGTAAGTATTTCGTCAACGCCGTTTATTATAAGATTACGGATATCCTCGTAAGCCGGATTAAGATAAAGACGCGCGGTGCCGCCTGCGTCGGTACCGGCAAACATATATTCACTCATATCGCCGCCGTCACCCATGTGGCTGTACCAATCAGTAATAGCCCAGTCACCGGTAACCTTTTCTATCTCGTTTCTGGTCATACAGCGCATGGGGTTTATCCAACCGTGAATTGAAAGACCTGCCTTGTGGGCCTCTTCAACGAATATCTGCACCGCATCATATTTTACGCTTTGGTTAGCGTAAGAGCCTGTAACAAAATAAGAGAGAGGATAGTACTCGGATTCATAAAAACTGTCGGCAAAGGGGCGTATCTGCAAAAGAACCGTGTTGTAGCCGCCGTTTTTAATATTTTGCATTATAGCCTCAACCTTTCTCTCAAAGGTTTTCTTAGGTTGTGCAGATCCGCCACCAGTAAGTAAAATATTTTCACTGAGATCCCACTGGGTAAGCTTCATTATCTTAGGAAAATCAAAGTTAAGGGGTATATAATTACCGTCTTCATCAAACCGTTCGCCACCGTTTTCTGCCTCGGAAGAATACTCAGAACCTTCCGCACTGCTTCCCTCTTCAGAAGAACCGGTAAAGCTATCAGTGCTTTCGGAACTGTCGGGTACGTTTTCTGCTTCACCGCAAGCGGCAAAGCCGATAAGAAGAACAAGGGATAAAAGAATACATAAGATACGTTTCATAAACAATTACTCCTGATTTGCAAAATAGACAGGCGTTTTTGCGCCTGTCTATTAATAGTTTTATTAACCAAACACTGCCATAAGGAAGCCCGCTGCAACAGCAGAACCGATAACGCCTGCTACGTTAGGACCCATTGCATGCATAAGCAAGAAGTTGGAGGGGTTAGCCTTTGCGCCTTCAAGCTGTGCAACTCGCGCCGCCATAGGAACCGCTGAAACACCTGCGGAACCGATAAGAGGATTGATCTTACCGCCGGAAAGCTTATACATAACCTTACCGAAGAGAACGCCGCCTGCAGTTGCAAAGCAGAACGCCATAAGACCAAGGCCGATGATCTTGAGGGTATCAAGAGCAAGGAAGCTGCTACCAACCGCGGTAGCACCAACGGAAATGCTGAGGAAGATGGTAACGATGTTCATAAGGGCATTCTGAACAGTGTCAGAAAGTCTTTCGGTAACACCGCATTCTCTGAGAAGGTTACCGAACATGAGGCAGCCGAGAAGCGATGCAACAGAGGGAAGGAAGAGGCAGGTGATAACAGTAACTGCGATGGGGAATATTATCTTTTCTGCCTTGGAAACGTTACGAAGCTGTTCCATCTTTACGCTGCGTTCCTTTTTAGTGGTAAATGCGCGCATAATGGGAGGCTGTATCATAGGGATAAGCGCCATGTAAGAGTAAGCCGCAACGGCTATGGGCGCGAGAAGATGAGGAGCAAGGCTCTTGGTAAGCCAAATAGCGGTAGGGCCGTCTGCGCCGCCGATTATACCAATGGAAGCCGCTTCGGTACCGCTGAAGCCAAGAAGTATCGCAAGGAAGAAAGCAACGTAAACACCAACCTGTGCTGCCGCACCGAGGAGCATGCTCTTAGCGTTTGCTATCATGGGACCGAAATCGGTCATTGCGCCAACGCCCATAAATATAAGGGAGGGATAAATACCGGTCTTAACGCCTATGTAAAGAATATCTACAAAGCCACCCTTTCTGAGGACCTGACCGTAGTTTACGCCGTTGGCAACCGCATCCTCGCCAACCCACCAGTCAGCGTGATAAAGAGCGTTACCTTCAACAAGAGAAAGGTTGGATATAAGCATACCGAAGGCTATGCCTATGAGCAAAAGGGGCTCAAACTTTTTTACTATACCAAGATAAAGGAGAACGCAGGAGATAACGATCATCACGTAGGATTCCCACTGTAAAGCCGCAAAGCCCGAGCTTTCCCAAAGGTTTGTTAAAATCTGACCTACATTCATTATTCTACAACCTCCTCTACAGGCTCTACGTCAACGGAGTGAACCTTACCGCCGAGCTTTACGGTAAACTGCGGAACCTTTTCCACTACGGTAACGGTATGCTTCTTGCCATCAAGGGTAACGTACATGGCACCGTCAGGAGCGGAAACGGGAACAGATTCCTCAACCTTACTAACGGGAGCAGGGGCGGGAGCGGGCTTTTCAGCCTTGGGAGCGGGTGCAGCCTTGGGCTTATCACTTCCCCTAAGTAAAGCGGACATCAATGCAATGAATGCCATAAGCACAACGAGTACAGCGAAAACGATACCTACACCGAGACCGGAATAACCGAGAGCGTCGGTAAGAGTAACTTCTGCATTTGCAGCTGCTTCACTGCTGACGTCTACGCTGCTGGCGCTGTTCAAAAAGTGCATAAGGGGCATAGAACAATTCCTCCTCATTTCATAAAATCGTTTTGGAAAGCACGGCATAAAAACGCCTTACTTCCCCAATTATTTCTTTAATGATGATTTTACCAAAAAAAACGCCGTTTGTCTATATGCTTTTTTAAAATATTTTACTTTCTTTTACTCACTTCTTATGTATATTTTGACAAGTCCATCTCCACCGTGTAACACAAAGGATACCACGGACATAAGATGTAGCATGGAAGGAGGTTTAGCGATGGGCTGCTTTGATTCGTTCTTTGGTAACAACAGCTGTTGGATCATCATTTTGATCGCAATTATCATTGTTTGCTGCTGTGGCTAATCCCGACATAAGTTAAACAAAAAAAGACGGCATTCTGCCGTCTTTTTTCATTCACTTATTATCTTTAAAAATTCTTCTTCATTTATTATCGGTATACCAAGACTTTCAGCCTTTGCAAGCTTACTGCCTGCATCTGCACCGCAAAGAAGGAGACTTGTTTTTTTAGAAACAGAGGATGCGGCATTACCGCCGTGCTTTCTTATAAGAGCCTCTGCCTCGTTACGCTTAAGAGTTGGAAGCGTGCCCGTAACCACCACGGTCTTGCCTGCAAGCGCTGTCCCCTTTTCCTCTGCTTGCTCTTCCATATTAAGTCCCAAGGCTTTGAATCTTTCTATAAGCGTCTTGTTTTGAGGCACCTCAAAATACTCGGCAATACATTTTGCGGTTATCTCACCGATGTCGTTTACCGTTATAAGCTCATCAACAGTAGCGGCAGATAAAGCGTCTATACTGTAGAAGCGTTCTGCCAAGGCAATAGCGGCTTTTTCACCCACCTGTCTTATACCGAGGGCACTTATAAGCCTTGCAAGAGGCGCCTTTTTGGATTTTTCGATAGACTCTACCAACTTTTTGGCGCTTTTTTCGCCGTAACGCTCCATCTCTGCAAGAGGAGATACCTCAAGAGTGTAAAGGTCTGCAGCGCTTTTTACAAAGCCGTTATCAATAAGCGCCTGCACCACGCTTTCGCCCAGATTATCTATTTCCATAGTGCGGGCAAAATAAAGCAAGGTGCGGTGCAGCTGCGCGGGACAGTCGGTATTTGTGCAACGAACTGCTACCCCGCCTTCATCACGCTTTACGGGACTGCCGCAAGAAGGACAAACATCCGGCATTTTGTAAGGAACACTGTTCTCACTGCGCTTTTCCGTTAAAGGGCGAACAACCTCAGGAATGATATCTCCCGCCTTTTGAACAAGCACTCTGTCACCTATTCTTATATCCTTACCGTTTATATAATCTATATTGTGAAGCGTTGCCCTTGACACAGTGGTACCCGCTATACGAACCGGCTCCAGAACAGCATTGGGAGTTAGTACTCCTGTACGTCCGACTTGTATTACTATATCCGTAAGGGTGCTTTCAACTATTTCCGGCGGATACTTGTAAGCCACTGCCCATTTGGGCAAATTGGAAAGCTCACCAATTTCTGCGCGCCCGGCTATGCTGTCCACCTTTATAACAGCTCCATCTATGTCGTAGCCAAGAGTAGGCCTGAGAGCAGATATCTCCTCAACAGCCGCTACCGTTTCACTACCAAAGCATTGCTTACGGTAAGGGCTTACGGCAAAGCCGAGGCTCTGCAGATAGTCAAGCCTCTCCTTATGGCTGTCAGGCAGACTGTCACTGCATATTTCCAGATTGAATACAAAAATCTCAAGCCCGCGTTTAGCGCACAAAGCGCTATCAAGCTGACGTAGTGAGCCTGCCGCCGCATTACGGGGATTGGCAAACGGAGTCTCTCCATCCTCTTCCCTTTGCTTGTTTATGGCGGCAAAAACAGACTTAGGCATATAAACCTCACCACGCACAACAAGCTGTTTAACGGGGGTGTTTAGCCTTAATGGAATGGTTTTTACTGTTTTTAAATTTGCGGTAACATCCTCTCCGAAAACACCGTCCCCACGTGTAGCGCCCTTTACAAAAACACCGTCCTCGTAGGTAAGCAAAACGGAAAGGCCGTCGATTTTACACTCAACGGTATACAGCAAGTCGTTCCCCGTTTTTTGGATAAACGCATTAAGCTCGTCAAAGGAAAAAACGTCTTGAAGGCTACCCATGGCGACAACGTGACGCACCTTTTCAAAGCGCTCTGCTACTGCGCCACCCACTCTGAGAGTAGGAGACGTGGGAGATGCCTCGTCGGGATACTGCGCTTCCAGTTCCTTCAAACGAGCAAACATCATATCGTATTCCCTATCGGATATTTCGGGAGCATCCTCCTCGTAATAGCGTTTGGAATGGTATTCAAGTTCCTTTTCCAAACGGCGCATTTCCTTTACTATTTCGTGCATTTGATAGCCACCCAGTCATTATCCTCATCGGTAGAAAGATGGATGAAGCCAACCTCTTTAAGAGCGTTTTCCACCTCTTCCCTTCTTCCGCCTATAACCCCGCTGCATACGAGGACACCACCCTTTTTAAGGGAACCGTAAAACATAGGCGCCATGCCCTTTATTATGTCTGCAACTATATTTGCAAGGATTATGTCGTATTCTTTACCGAAAACCTTGCTTGCCAAAGTCTCGTCGTCAAGAACGTTACCGCAAAGCACAGTACAACGCTCCTCAACGGAGTTGACCTTAAGGTTATCCTCAGCGATAGATGCCGCAACGCTGTCTATATCAACAAGCATAGCGTCTTTTGCGCCCAGTTTGGCAGCGGCTATTGCCAATATACCGCTTCCGCACCCCATATCAAGGACGCTTGTATCCTTTACCTCAAGTTTTTCAAGAGCGCGCAAGCAAAGAGACGTAGTCTCATGTCTGCCTGTGCCAAAGGAAGATGCAGGGTCTATCTCAAGAACTATTCTGCCACCCGGTTTACAATCCTCCCAAGTGGGCTTCACTATGAACTTTTCGCCTATCTCAAGGGGATGGAAGTACTGACGCCAGCCGTCTGCCCAATCAGCATCGTCAACCTCGTTTTCTTCTATATGAAGCCTGCCGTAGCAGTCTCCCTCAACGGCGGAAATGCCTTGCTTTATGCGGGAAAGCTGTGCCTGCCCCTGCTCATCACAAGAAATATAAACGCGAACAATAGTCTCGCCGTCGGTCTTGTCAAGAAGACCCTCCTCTATATAGTCGTATGGAACTGTGCTGTCGTCAAGAAGTGCCTGCAAATCGGCAGGGTCTTCTGTTGAGTAACAGCTAATGCCTGCTGCGGTGATTATTCCTCCCACTATCTCGCTGCCAAGGGTGTTTGTGTATATGGTAAGCTCTGTAAATTTCATTGTCTATTCTTTGCCGCCTTTCTTTTATATCTCCGTACAAAGGGCTTTTCACCCAATCTTTTCAGTTTAAAAAACAGACTTTCCTTAGGCTGTATGGGGTCTACCAAAAAACAAGGAAGACCTGCACGGCGTGCCGCAAGACAATCCGTAAATATCTGGTCGCCAACAAAAGCCGCCTTGCCTTTATTCTTAGATTGCTCAAGGCAAGCCTGTATGCCTTTTATGCCCGGTTTACCCGCCTTATGCACCGCAAAAAGCCCAAGGCCCTCATTGAACACATCAACACGCTCTTTTTCGTTATTGGAAACAAGCATAACCTCTATCCCTGCTCCTTGCAGTGAACGTATGTAAGCTATTGCCTTTTCGTCAGGCAATGCCTTGTCGTAAGGAGCTATGGTGTTATCCAAATCAAAAACCACGCGGTCAATGCTCTTATTAAGAAAAAACTGTGGAGGGTATGCACTTATGTCCTTCTCCATACAGTCGGGAGTGAACTTGTCAAGCCAACTCATCATCCCACCTCTGCTTCGTTATCAGCCGCCAAATACTCTTCAAAACAAAGCCCACTTTCGTATATTTCGGTAGCATAATGCACGCCAACAAAACGGAAATGCCAAGGCTCCCACATATATCCGGTTATATCATCCTTTCCTTGGGGAAAGCGTAGGATGAACCCAAAGCGATGCGCGTTTGACGCAAGCCATTTTGCGGCAGGTGTAGAGCCGAAGGTTTGACTTGCCGCCGAAAGGTTGTGCATATCAACACAAAGCCCTGTATGATGCTCACTTGTACCGGGAAACGCAGAGTATTTTGATGCTGCCGCTATCGCGCTTTCTCTATCCAATCCCTTTGCCATCTCTTGCGGTACATACTTATTATAAAATAACGAATGTTGATAAGAAATGCTTCTGTACGCACTGGTGACGGTAACATCACCGTATCCGTAGTATGCCGCTTCTTTAAGAAAAGCGTAAAGAGCTATTTCGGCAGTCTCTACCATTTTACCGGGAGCGCGGTCTTTGCGTGTGTTCCTCACGTCAACAAGATTTTGAGGTACATAATCGTCGGATAACTTATTTTCCTTGTTAACCAATATCATAAACTCTCTGCCGGAGCCTGCATTTATGGCATCAAGTTCTTCAGTACTCAGGGTAACGGCATAAGAATAGTCGTCGGTGGTGGTATATTTAACATCAACGGTACTGCTGTTATCGATTGTAACGTCCGGCGCACTGCTATCATCGATTATAACGTTAGAGCTTTCATTGCTGTCCTCGCTGGTTTCGGTGTCTGCACTCGACACGGTGCTGTCAACAACCGAGCTGCTCTGTTCAGCGCTTTCAGTTTCATTGCTGTTCTCAACCCCTATTTCGGTGCAGGCGCAAAAGGATGCGGAAAGAGCAGCACAAAGTAATAAAACCAATATATTTTTCATCATCTCGTTCTCCCATTGTCACTAACGTATACTTATTGTAATATTACCATATAAAACTAAAAATTACAATATTTTTTTATCTTTGATCAAGGGAATAGGACATTAACTACAAAAAAAACAAAAACAAGACCGATAATGGACTAAATTTTATTATAATTTTTGAAAAATTTTACTTGCAAGAGTCTTAATATGATTGTATAATATAAATTGTGTTGAAGTGCGGTAGGATACGTGCTACTGCCATTTGACGTTAAATTTTACATAACGAAGGTGTTTTTATGGAAAGAAGAGTTGGCACTTGTTCCAGAGATATCCGTTGCCCCATCATCAGAGCAGGCGATGATTTGGTTGATATTGTTTCCTCCAGCGTTATCGAAGCTGCTGAATATGAAGGCTTTAAGTTGCGCGATAGAGATGTTATTGCCATAACAGAGTCCATCGTTGCAAGGGCGCAAGGCAACTATGCAACCGTTGACGCTATTGCCGAGGATGTTAAGGCTAAGCTTGGCGGCGGCACTGTCGGCGTTATTTTCCCCATCCTTTCCCGTAACCGTTTTGCTATATGCCTTAAGGGTATAGCTATGGGCGCTAAGAAGGTTGTGCTTATGCTCAGCTACCCCAGCGACGAGGTTGGTAACGCTCTTCTTACCTATGATCAACTTGACGATGCAGGCGTTAACCCTTACAGCGACGTGCTTTCTCTCTCAAAGTACCGCGAACTGTTCGGTGACAACGTTCACGAGTTTACCGGCGTTGACTACGTTAAATATTATACCGATATCATCACCTCTGCGGGTGCTGAGGCTGAGATAGTATTTGCCAATCAGGCAAAGAGCATACTCCCTTATGCAGACCACATTATTAACTGTGATATCCACACCCGCAAGAGAACAAAGCGTTTACTGCTTGAAGGCGGCGCTAAAGTTGTTTGCAGCCTTGACGATATACTTAACGCATCCGTAAACGGCAGCGGATATAATGCAAAGTACGGTCTTCTCGGTTCTAACAAGGCTACCGAAGACACAATTAAGCTTTTCCCTAAGGAATGCTTTGACCTTGTTGAAGGTATACAGGCAAAGGTGCTTGAAAAAACCGGTAAGCACGTTGAGGTCATGGTTTACGGTGACGGCGCCTTTAAGGATCCTCAGGGTAAGATCTGGGAGCTTGCTGACCCGGTTGTTTCTCCTGCTTACACAAGCGGTCTCGTTGGTACTCCTAACGAGCTTAAACTCAAGTACCTTGCAGACAACGACTTTAAAGACCTTTCCGGTGAGGCTCTTAAGAACGCTATCTCCGCAAGTATAAAGGCAAAGAACGATAATCTTGTTGGTAACATGGCTTCTCAGGGCACTACCCCCAGACAACTTACCGACCTCATCGGTTCTCTTTGCGACCTTACCAGTGGTAGCGGTGACAAGGGCACACCCGTTGTTCTCGTTCAGGGCTACTTTGATAACTTTACCGACTAACTTTTTCATACAATTTGAAGAAATTTTTTGCAATATTTTCCCGTCCGATTGTTGACAATCGGGCGGGATTGTATTATAATTCTTGCATAATGAAAAATGATAGTTTGGGGGTTTGTTTTATTATGGAATGCAATGTTCGTCCCGACAATATGGAACGCATTACTACCAAAGCTTTGGCTGATGCTTTT
>JAFQKR010000065.1 GCA_017396825.1 Clostridia bacterium | reverse complement strand
GCAGTAGCAAGCGAAGGCGATGCAGAGAGAGTAAAGACCTACCTCTACTTCGACAAGAACGCTGAGGACGCAGTAGACGGCGCAACCACAGAAACTCTTGTATATATTAATGATGAAATCATCCCCGCACTTACCACTGACCGTCCCACCAGAGAAGGTTACACCTTCGCAGGCTGGGCTGCAGATGCAGAAGGCACCGCAATAGCTGCTGACGCAGTTGTTACCGCAGCAGGCGCTACCGTTTATGCTAAGTGGATAAGCGGCATTGTTAACGTAACCTACAAGTTTGTTGCACCTGAGCATTGGTACGTAGTTAACGAAACCCTCAAGACCGACTACGAGCTTTACTGGGTATTTGAAGACGGCACCGAGCTTCTCGTTGACCAGTCTCTCTACACCGTAAGCGCACTTCCTACCACCGATACAGCAAGCTATGAAGATTGCATTGGCTGGCAGACCCTTGAGGTATACTTTAACGATACCACCTACGGCAACGTTTACGAGACCAGCTTTAAGGCCTTCGTAATCCCCAACAAGCTTATTCTTGAAGAGGAAAGTCCTCTTAACCGCGTATCCAAGGACAACCTTGGCAAGAATTACGCTTCTAGGGTAACCAACGACCTTACAATGGATCTCCTTTACAACGTTAAAGAAAAGGTTTCCGTTCAGGCAGTTCTTGATGAGTTTATAAATATGTACTTTGTAAACTACTTCACCACTCCCGAAGAAATCGGTTGTGAGGTTCGCCTTGTTAAAGCAGACGGCACTCCTTATAAGACTGCAAACGTTGGTACCGGCGCTCGCGTTCAGCTCCTTATCGGCGGCGTAGTGGTTGACGAGGTTCAGGTAGTTGTTCTCGGCGATACCAGCGGCGATGGTCGTATCAACGAAAGCGACCTTGAGGCTATCAGCAACCATCGCAACAGAAGAGCACCTCTTACGGGCGTTTACTATCTCGCAGGTGACGTTTCCAGCACTGCTGATATCAACGAATCCGACGTTGAGAATATCAACCTGTATCGCAACCGTAAGTACAATCTCTTCGAAGCATGGGATAACGCAAGCCATGTATATAGCAGAGATTATTCCGAGCGTTTTGCTAACATCAGCGCTGCACAGTAACACGATACAGTAACACAATGAAAGCCCCCACCCATCGGGTGGGGGCTTTGTCGTCTGATTACGCCTGCGTAGGTGTGATAGTACGGGAACGGAAGTGTTTGTTCCCTGCCGTTCTTTTATTATCACAAAAACCACACTTTTCTCTCTGACCCACACCAAAAGAGCACAAAAGTGTGGGGACAAAAGAAAAAAACAGTAGTAAAATATTGGTGTAAAACTATATAAATACGGAGGATATATTATGGACTTTATAGGATATTGGAAATTTCACAGCATAGGAACCTTTGACGATAACAACGTGCTTGTATACCTTTCCGCTGAGGAATATCTGAACAGCGACATGCCTTATATTGACACCTCTGACGAGGAGGCGGTGGCAGATGAGATGAAAGAGCGTAAAATGTGCATCGGCTCTAAAATCAAGATAACCGAGGACGGCAAGGTCTATATGCTTGCTCCTTTACCCGAGGGCGTTACCGACGAGCAGGTTGATGAGGCTGTTAAAGGAGGGCTTATCAACTTAATGGACGGAATGGTTTGCGCTGACCAGGCCAACACTTGGGAACTGAGAGATGGTGAGTTTTGGTGCGATATGGGTATAGAGGGCGAAATTTTGGGAGAAAAGGTGGATAGTTTCATAAAGCCCATTGACAACGATGGATTTTTCAACCTCATGAACATGAGATTTGTTAAGGAATAAGGAAAAATGTTTTAAGTTTACCTGTGGCGGCTTGAGTTGGGATGGATACTAAATTGAATTATTAAAAATGGGGCTGTAAAAAAGTCCGGATCGAAAAAAAGAGGAAAAATCCACAAAACACAGTGTTTTTTGATACCTTCAAAGGCTCTAAACAAGGTAAAAAACTCAAAAACGAGTTTCTGTTTAAAATGTTATTTTGCTACGAACAAAATCCACCCTCGACGTACGCAAGTACGCCTAACGGGTGGATTTGTGTTTGTTCCGACCATTTTTTCCTATCCCCAAGGGGCTGTAAAATAGCTTGTTTTTTTACAGCCCCCTTTTTAGTGCAAAAGCATAAATGCGGCTCTTTTACAAGGACGGCGGTGGGTTTCTTTAACACCGCCGTTCTTTTTTCATATACTAATAGGGAAAGGAATGATGTATATGAATTCTTTGTTACCTTCCCGAGGTACGCTGACTGTGCGTCTTACTCACATGGAGGGTCGGCTTCTTCTGGCCGGGGCGACGGTAGAGGTGCTTAATCGTGGGGAACGATACACTACAGACAGAAACGGTACTGTTCGTATCACTCTTCCTGCGCCCCCAAGGGCGTTATCCTTACAGCCAAACCCACCTACCCGTCCCTACGCGGTATACGATATCCGCGTTACCGTAAGCGGTTACGTACCCGTTACGGTCTACGGTATACATATCTTTGACGGAATAGGAAGCCTTTGGACTTATAACATGATACGGGTTGACGATGCGGAGTCTGCCGAGGAGACCCGTATAAACGTGCCCCCTCACCGTCGGGCGGTGTTGCCTCCTTACGGCGGGGACGCGGCAACGGCGGCGGTTCCTGCAATGAACGGAGCGCCCTCTTCAGCGAGACCCGTTATAGTGCCCGAGATGGTTACTGTCCATTTGGGACTGCCCGGATCGGATGCGGTAAACGTTACCGTACCCTTTGTAGAGTATATTAAAAGCGTTGCCAGCAGCGAGGTCTTTCCAACGTGGCCCCGTGAATCGCTGCTTTCCAACATTCACGCTGAGGCAACACTGGTGATGAACCGCATATACACCGAGTGGTATCCCTCCCAAGGCTACGATTTTGACGTTTCCGCTTCTCCCGCCTTCGACCAGTACTACGTTCACCAACGAGAGGTCTTTGATACGATAGACGTCTTGGTTGACGAATACTTTAACTACTACATTGGCAGGAAGGGGTTTGTGGAGCCGATCTTTGCCCAATTCTGTGATGGCAGACAAAGCGCCTGCAGCGGACTGTCCCAATGGGGAACGGTGGATCTGGCGGCTATGGGCTACACAGCAATAGATATAATAAGGTACTATTACGGGCAAAACACGGAGCTTAGAACGGCGGAGCTTGCAAAATCACTGCCGGACAGCTATCCGGGCTCGCCTCTTACTATGGGAAGCAGCGGAGAAGACGTGCTTAGGGTGCAAAACCGACTTAACCGTATAGCGATAAATTACCCCGCTATTCCCTTTATAACCATAGCAGAGGGGAATTACGGGGCAGAAACCGCAAGGTCGGTGCGTAGCTTTCAGCAAGTTTTCGGGCTACCGGTAAACGGCACCGTGGACGAGGACACGTGGTACCGCATCATTTATATCTACAACGCCGTAAAAAGGCTTGGGGAGTTGGAAAGCGAGGGTGAGGAGGTACAAAGCGGTGCTTATCCGGGCAACGAGGTGCGGATAGGCGACCGCGGGCCAAACGTGTTGAGATTACAGTGGTACAATAACGCTATCGCAAGGTCAAATCAGTTCCCTCAGCTAAGGGTAATAGACCTTGACGGAATATACGATAACGAAACCGCAGAAGCAATGAGGACCCTGCAAGCCCTTCTCGGCCTGCCTCAAACGGGGGTAGTGGACAAAGCAACATGGGACGCTGTGACGAGGCTGTATAACGAGGTGGGGGAGATAGGCACAGACGATGAGTATTATGGCGGCGAGATAAGCGGTTGGCCCCGTCCGTATCCCGGCGCACCCGTAAGAAGAGGTGCCACGGGAGACACGGTATATTATATTCAAGACCTTATAAACGCCATCAACAGCGGCAACAGCGCGGTGCCAAGGGTGGCAAGGGACGGTATCTTCGGTGCGGAAACCCAGGCAGCGGTGATAGCTTTCCAAAACGCCTATGGGCTGGCTTCCGATGGGATAGTGGGACCGCTGACGTGGGAAAAACTGAACGCCGAGTACGGTATGCTGCCATCGGTCGGGTGATAATTCAGCCACGCGGTGCTTAATACCCGCGTTGCTTTTCAAACAAAAAACGCCCTATTTAGAGCGTTTGTCGTCTAATTCTTTTTTTACCAGAGAGAAAAACTCATTGTTTGGTTCAAATTCAACGTGTCGTTTTTTGCCGCCGATATCATAAACCAAAAAGGCGGTGTTGGCGGTAAAATTCTGGCGGTAGCTTTTTCCGCCGTTGGTCTTTACCCTTTTGAACTCCTTTTTAGTGTAAAGGGCCGTTTTTTCCGTAAGCTCTGCGGTGAACACGGTGCGGTTGCTTAGCCCCACGATACGGCGCACCGTAAAGGTGTTGCCATCAAGACCGTAAACAAACTCTGTCATGGTAAACCTGAAAAGTATTACCGTCCCCGTAAGCAGCGCAATGCCGCCGAAAAGCCTAAGATACAAGGCGATATCGGGAAAATAGGGGATAACAAATGCGGTCGTCAGTACCATCACCGCGGTAAAAATCATAATAAAAACAGCCTGCAAAGGACTGCGGTAAGGCTTGCAAAGCTTCATAAAACCAAAACCTCCGTCATATACTCCCGATAAGGGAACAAAACTTTTAAGTAAAGGAGTTGTACCTTGTGAACGACAACAGTATAAAGGGGCTTTCCGCCCTTAGTGACAGCCAGCTTAAGGGTCTGGTGGGTGATATAACCGCCGCCCTTGGGGTAGACCCTAAGAAGACAAGGGGGCTTGACCTTAATCGTGTACGCGCCACCCTCGGCTCAATCAGCGACGAGGAGGCAAGACGGCTTATAGATAAGGCGGGCAAGGAAAAGGCAGAGGAGATATATAACGCCATACGAAGGAGTAAAGCCGATGGACGATAAGCTTAGAAGCGTACTTAGTAATCCCGAACTTATGGCGCAAATAGCCGCCGCCGTAAAGGGTGCATCGGGCGGAGAAACGCCGGCTCAAGGCTACGCACAAAGAGAGCCCTCGGCACCTGCAAATGTGTTCCCTGCAGAGGCGCCTGCCGATAAAGCCCTTGCTTTGCTTACGGCGCTTCGCCCCTTTTTAAGCAGCAAAAGGCAGGCAAAGCTGGAGACCGTAACAAAGGCGGTGGCGGTAGCAAACGTATATAAAAACACCAAAAACATATAAAGGGGGTAGGGATAGGTGTATTCACGTTCCTTTGAAGGGATGAGAGAGCCCGAGGGATTTGCCTACGGAGAGGAAAGAGACTTTGGCGAAAGGGAACAAAGCGCCGAGACCTTCGGAGGTGAGCGACACCGAGGGGTGGAGCCTCACCGCGGGATAGGCAAGCTGTTTTCGGGAATAAAAACAGAGGATCTCCTGCTGATAGCAATAGCCTTGCTTTTGCTTATGGACGGAGACCCTGATAACGATATACTAATTATCGCCCTTGCGTTTCTTATTTTTTTCTGATACGTATAAAAGATAGTCCACGTATTCCTCTGCCGACCGTCTTTGCTTTGGGGGCAGAGAGGAGACCTTATGCTCAATAGAGCCTTCCTCAACGGCAAAATACCCTGCGGCAAAGGCAAAGTCCTCGGTGGTAACGTCGTTAACGCTGTGAGCGCCCAGCTTTTTGATAAGCCTCATGCCGGGTGGGTTTTCCTGCTCGCAAAGGGACAGCTTACGCAGTTGAATATAACTTATATCGCAGTCCTCGGCAAAAGCCTTAAGATTGCGGTCACCTCTCGCCCTGTCAAGAAGCAGGGCGAATATTTTTTTATTATAGTTTGCCGCCATAGTTAACCCCTGTCAAAATAGGTAAGAGCCGCACCGATAACCGTGGCATATTCGCTGTCACGGGGAAGCACAAAGTTCACCCCAAAGGTATCACCAAGGTCACGGAAGGTCCTTGAGGCGCTGTCCAGGGCGGAAAGTCTGCCCGTAAGCACAATGTCCCTTACGTTCTTTTCCCTTGCGGCAAAGATTGCGGCTACGCCAACCGTTTCGTATATCATGTTTAAAAGACCGGCGGCGATATCCTCTTTTTTGGCAAGGTCGCTTATCTTGCCGAAATTAGAGGCGGTCATGGAGGCATGGAGGGTGGGACCTATGTTCTTTTCCGTCATGTCGTTAACGCTAAGGTCAACCTCGGTGCGGTGACCCTTTGCCGCCATTTCCTCGATGGCACTCACGTTGGTGGTGCCAAGGAGCTTGCCTGCAAGCCCTACAAGGGTGCCGCCGCCTACTCCCGTACCGCCCAGGTGGACAGATTTGCCGTTTTCGCAGTAAACCAGCGCGGTACCCGTGCCCATACTTACAACAATGGCTTTGTCAAGCCCCGAAAGATAGCTGCCGCCCCTGCCTATCGCCACAAACTCCGTAACGTGGGTGGTGGGCAAGGCGTAGATAGTGTCACCTGCAAAGGCGCTGCCAACACCCGTAACCATAAGATGCTCTATATCCGTAAGGGCTATACCGTTTTCGCTGGTAAATTTACCAAAAGCACCGTAAAGAGAGGCAACCGGGTCGCTTGCCTTTGCCATCATGGGGGAAATAACTGCGCCATCCTTAACGCCTGCTATTTTCGTAGTGCTGCCGCCTACGTCTATGCCTACTATTATACCCATAGCAATTCTCCAAAATCAAATTATAAATAATACATTGGCTTGCACCAACGTTACTGTCTGTAAAACGATAGGTGCGATTCATGAATCGCCCCTACAAAAGACCGCTTTGCTTAATTTGCCGCCGCATTGCGTCATAAAACCGCAATGCTAAAAATGCACCTAATTACACGTCGGTTTGTGCCGACACATCTGTCTGTAAAACGAGTAATCCGTTCTGCCGTAGGGGCGATTCATGAATCGCCCGTTACTTGACGGTAAGGTTCGATCTTTAAACTGTAAAGACGGCTGAACGCTTTATCTTTCGGGCGATTCATTAATCGCCCCTACAAAAGACTGCTTTGCTTAATTTGCCGCCGCACTGCGTCATAAAACCGCAATGCAACATCCAACT
>JAFQKR010000003.1 GCA_017396825.1 Clostridia bacterium | reverse complement strand
CTCGTAGGCACAAACAAAATCATCGTCGGTAAGCCCTAAACGAACCATGCCTACATCAATAGCGGCGTTCTTGATAAAATTCCCCGTACCGCTGGTTAACCCCGTTAATAAAACGGTAATCACGGAAAAGCAAATAAGAACCACAAGCAACACTGTCGCCGCAGGTCTTACCCAAGAAAAGCGCGAACCTTTTACAAAAACGCTTACAAGTGCCGCCGCACCGAAGATAAAAAGCAAAGCACTTATTGCAATGTTTGCGGAGTAGATACCTTTTAGGGATGATTGGGGTGTGTTAATGAGGTTTAAGTCCGCAAGAAAAACGAAGATGGAAGAAATCGATAAAAGAACGCCGAACGAAATTAAAAACGCGGTTGTTGCGGTTTTTCGGCTATTGATCCAAGGAGTTAACAACACATACAACGCCCCTATCAAACAGTATAAGGCGGCAAACAAAAGTTCCGTTGCAAGCAAAAACACCCAATAAGAGTTTAAAAAGAACGAAAGATACCCTATGCCAACCGCTACTGCCACGGCGAATAAGGATATTGCCACAGCAAAAGGCTTTTGTTTGATTTTTTCAAAAGACCTGATAAGTATTTTTAAAGTTGTAACAGACAAAGCAACGCCCAACACCGCGCCCGCTATAACAAGAAAAATATAGACAGGGGCAGACATAAAAAAGCCCTTTGGATTGTGGTAATCGACACGCAAAAAACTCCTTGATTTTGAAATAAAAATCAAGATAAGCGCGTTATAAATCAACGTCGCCGGAATGGTCAAATACTTTAGTTTTTTCATTTTGTTTCTCCTTTCAAAGGGGCGGCATGCTTTTGTCTTCTATTCAACAGGCGTAAAGGACAACACTCGGAAAAAGTGCATAAAGCCTTTACTTTCCATCTTACACGCCACTCCGTCTACCATACGGGTGTAAAAATCAGTGTCCTCCATTTCGAAAGTATCCCTGAACTCCATAGCCTTTTCACGTCTTGCAAGGTATACCTTTTCCCCGCCGCATTCGTATATACACACGGCGTCTTTACCGCTTATCCCAAGGGCGACCGCGCCTATCTGGGCTCTGAAAACGGAAGTTGCTTTTATCTCGGGGCTGTAGTAAACGGCAACAATACTTGACACGGAAAGAACGGCACACATTATAAGGGCAACAGCCACGCCTAACCGTTTTGTTTTTTTATTTGCGCTTAGCCTTTTAACAGCCGCAAACAAGCATGCAGCCAGCGAAACAAAAGACACGGAAATTATAACCATCAGTGCCCAAGCCAACACTTTATGGTCGCCGTGGTTTATGTAACTTGCTCCAAAGCGGATAGCGGAGAAAGCCACGACAAGACAAACAACGCCCAACAACCCCGCCGTTATGCATAAAGCGGTTTTATAACCATTGGGGCGTTTGCTTTTCCAAAGCCGCACGCCAAAGGCAACAAAGCCGATGGCGGAAATAAAGCCGGTGCATCCGAAAGCGGCGCGCAAATGGGCTATATCCGCAAGAGTGCCTATAAGAAAAGCCACCGCAGATACGGCAAAGGCGACGCCATTTACAAGAAAGGCGGTTTTGTCCTTTAGTTTTTTAGCCAAGTTCACTGCAAACGCCGCCGCAATTATCGTTAACATGGGAGTTATCGCCGCCAAGGTATGTAAAACAGAAGGTCTTCTGTACGCCACCTCTCCCCAAGAAGCGGTGCTGAGTATCACAGCCAGCGGAATAAACAACGCTTTAAGTTTTTCTTTCATTTTCGCGCCTCCTTATCTTCTTCTTGCACGTTATGGCTTACAAAGGAATGAACTCCCTCGCTTGTCCATATAACGCTTACTGTATTAGTCCTGCGTCGAATTTGAGTATAGATGCGGCATCAAGGTTATCAACCACACCATCAGAGTTGTAGTCGCCGTCGTCTATATCCGCAATAAGTCCTGCATCATACTTTAACACCCAAGCCGCATCAAGATTGTCTATAACCCCATCTTCGTTTACATCGCCAACCAAAACCTCTTCTGTTTCGTATGCACGAATAACCGATAATGCGTCTCGTGTATTCAAAGCACTTATCAGCCCGTACACATCTGTGTCTGCGCGGCATTTTACACGATAAACTGTGTAGCCTGCTTTACTTTCAGTGCTTTGTTTATCGGTAAGAATTTTTGCAGAAATAACACCGTAGCCTAAAAGTGTATTATTACTTGTATTACTACGTGCTAGATCTGATAGTACGTTATAAAGCTCGTTTTCGGTATCAACACCCACAACTAACTCATTTTCCTTAATCGTGGTTTCAGGCGGTGTGTCCTCCTTATCGTAATAACAGCTTTGCATTGCGGAATAACCGATAAGAGTATGAAATTCTTCGCTTCTGCTGTCAGTCATAGCGTTACTATTTAACAGCATTATCAAAGGGGTTACGTCAGAATTTTTTCTAAGCTTTATTGAATAAAGCACAAGCGGATTGCCTTCGTCCGCAGTTGAAGGCTCATTTCTGGCAATAACTGTTACCTTTTTCAGTTTTACTCCGTAAAAATCAATACCGTTGCACTCAGCTTCAGAAAGAGGTTTCAATATCTTATCCGTGTCGCTGTCGGGAACTGTATAATACAATAGCTCACCGGGAATATTTATTGTTTTTACCTCTTTCTTTTCTCCCGCCGGTAAAGGCTCAAGTTCCATATTAATATCTATGGATATAACCTTATCCCCCATGGAAACGCGTAGAAAATCCACCTGAGGCAAATAATACTCCTTTTGCCGATTTGCTAAAGTCAACTCGTACATAACGTCAATTATACTGTCGGCGCCTGTTATATACACCCCGAAATAGTTAAGCACGCCACCGTCGTATGAAGAAGGAGAAGTTGCAAACTCTTTAAGCCTTTTGTTCCAAGTCGGCCACCCTTCAGAAGCATCATTGAAGAAGGGAATAATTACGTCCGAAGAATAGTCATTAGTAGGAGTATCATAAGCGATAACAGCAACACTTGCTTGTAAAAGCGTAAAGGCAACTAAAACCACGCTAAGCATTTTTTTAAGCATAATACTTACCTCCAAAGAAAAGTTTAGCTAGGATCGTTATCCAAAGAACTATACAAAACTGAAGCTTCTTCGTTGGTTTCAGTTTTGACGAGGAACGTCTCAATGCTATTTAATGCCCATGTGTCTCCAGCTACAGTGTATAGGCACTCCGCTTTGTTATCCGCGCTTGAAGTCACGACATAATCAGTTTCAATAAAACTGGAAATACACAATAAAAAGATTAAAAAGAACGATCTTATCTTCTTGATAAACATAATTTTCTCCTTAAAGTCTACGATTTTGGCTGTTTGACGTTTGGTTTATGCGCCAAAGGATCGTTTATATGCGACTCCCTATATTTGTCCCTACATTATATAAATGTCAAAAACATAGAAAACGTCTATAAAATTTTTAAAGAAAATTATATTTTTTTATTTTGTGAGCCTTGGCAATGAGATAAGGATATTGCCACAGGAAAAGGCTTTCGCATCTTTTTATCCGCATCGTATTTTTAGGCAGAAAAAACAAAAGCGCTTTTCTCTTCAGTGTGAGAATTCGGCAAACAGCCAAGCTGTTTTGCCATGTTCTATTGTTTTAAACCACTGTTATTATGATATCGCTTCCACATAGGTCATATCGTAAAAGCCTAAACCATCGTAGTTTTCGGGTGTGTAACTTCCCTCCTTTATGATTAAAGGGCTGCCGTTTATTTTCAACAATATTCCATTAAACGCAAAGCAAACCGATACGTCCTCCCCAAACTGTGCAACAACAACCTCCGTGTCAAGCATACGATAATTCATGTGGTCGTATATAGGCAATGAGGAAATGCAGTACACGTATTTTTGAGAAAGCCCTATGCTGCCCGTTTTGTTATAGAGCTTGGTATAGTAGTTTACAATGCCGCCATCAAGCCAAGTAAGGCTTTCCTCGTCGAAAAAGTACTTAAAGCTGATATCATATTCCACGCCTCCCTCTCCATACACGGTGTACTGCACGTAGGCGCAGTTGTCATACATTTGCCACACCTCTATTGGTGATGTTTTTTGGATTTTGCCTATAATGGTAGGGTAATAAAAGTTCTTGTCTTTAAGCAAAAGCCTTAATTCTTCAGCCACTTTGTTTTCGTGGATTTTAACCTTCTCCAGTTTATCGTTAAGCATATGGAAATCAGAGCATCCGCTTAACCAACGGTCAAGCTCTATTCCGTCGTTAAAGCTAAAGGAATAATAGGGCTCGTAAGAAATTGTATAACCGCCGACTACTCTGTCAGGTGTGGTGTCAACAGTGCTTATTTCCTCGCTTGTTGTTTCAGATATTACCGTGTCTTCCGTTGAAACAAAGCTGCTTTCTTCACTTAACTCCGCGGATAGAACATTGCTTTCCCTGCTTTGGGATTGATGCTGAGGCTCCGATGGAATGGCATTCTCCTCACCAACACCACAGCTCACGGTGAAACAAGCGACTAGTAACAAGAAAATGACTGATAATAGCTTTTTCAAACCTTAATCTCTCCTTTTTGAAAAATGTATAATGATTATCCGTTTTAGATTAATCACTTGGCATGGCATGTCCTGACCCTGCTGCGTTTAAATGATCGTATACCTCCCTAATACATATTCCGCACATAGCTTGAGGTAAGTAAACCGGACTCTTCATAACACAATTAATGTCAAGTTCATAAGCAAAACTATACTCTTCTTTTCCTGATGTGTTATCCACATTAATACTACCGCTGATAACATTTTGCACATAAAATGTTATATCAGATCCATACCAATTGCCTACTGTGTTTTTATCACCAATGTTTCTCACATTTACTCATCCTACACAGTTTTACTTTTTTTGACCGCCATTTAGACGGTCTTTTTGTCGTTTTCTTCTAAGGAAAAACGTATTATTTTGTTTCAAACTTTCATGCCTCCTTATCATTATCTTGCACGTTATAGCTCGAAAAGGAATAAACTCCCTCGCTTGTCCATATAACACTTACGGTATTAGTCCTGCATCATACTTTAACACCCAAGCCGCATCCTACTAAAATTCTACGATTTTGGCTGTTTGACGTTTGTTTATGCGCCAAAGGATCGTTTACATACGACTCCCTATATTTTCCCTACATTATATAAATGTCAAAAATATAGAAAACGTCTATAAAATTTTTAAAGAAAATTATATTTTTTTATTTTGTGAGCCTTGGCAATGAGGGTGGATAGGAAAAAGGGGAATAAAAAAAGGCGCGTTGGCGCCTTTTTCTACTGAAATGGAATTGTTTTTTGAGGTCGGGACTGTTTTTACATCCCCTTGGATTAAAGGACGAAGTGTTCTGCTATTACAACAGCACCGCTTGCGGCAACCTTAGCCTTGAGTGCGCCGTAGGTGCCTTCCTCGGTGATAATAGCCATTTCGCCACCATCAAGTGCGGTAACCGCACCAAGGTCAGCAGCGCCGTCAAAGGCTTTAACACGGAGATAAAGCTTAACGGGACATTCGTCAAGGGGAAGGGTAAAGCCTTCTTCAGCCTTTTCTCTGGGCGTTTCAGCCACGGGACAGCGGATAGCCTGAATAACGTCGGAAACAACTGCGCTGGCGGTGGGAAGACTGCCCGCGCCTCTGCCGTAGAATACAAGCTCGTCAACCATGTTGCCGGTAACGGAAACAGCGTTGAATACGCCAACAGTGTCGGCAATAAGGTGACCCTTTTGAACCAAGTGAGGGGCAACCATAAGAGAAGCCTTGTCGCCGCAAAGCTTTGCAACGCCAAGAAGCTTTATGGCATAGCCTGCCTTATCTGCGGCGGCGATATCAGCCTTGTCTATCTGGGTGATGCCGCGGCAAAGAGCAGACTGCTCGGTGGGTATATGCTTACCGAAGGCGATACCGCCCAGTATGCATATCTTACGGAGAGCGTCGAGACCCTCAACGTCCGCAGAGGGGTCACGCTCAGCATAGCCTCTTTCCTGTGCATCCTTAAGAGCGTCTTCAAAAGCCGCGCCCTCTACAAGCATTTTTGTAAGAATGTAGTTGGTGGTGCCGTTGAGTATACCTGCAATGCGTGTAACCTTGTTTGCGGTAAGGCAGTTTATAAGAGGATTGATAACGGGTATACCGCCGCCAACGCTCGCCTCGTAAAGATAGCAAACGCCGTTATCCTTTGCCGCTTTAAGCAAAACGTCACCAAACTTGGAAACAACTTCCTTGTTAGAGGTAACTACGCTTTTGCCGCTTTGAAGCGCCTTGAGGGAGAAATCAAAAGCGGGATGGGCGCCGCCCATGGTCTCAACAACAACGGAAACGCTGTCGTCAGCAAGTATCTTATCAAAATCAGAGGTAACGATGCTTTCAACCTCGTGACCCTCAAACTTGCGAAGGTCAAGAACGTGAGCCACCTTAACAAGCTGACTGCCGTCACCGCCTAGTTTTTTGGAAATATCGTAAGCGTTATTCTTAAGCACCTCGTAAACGCCGCCGCCAACGACGCCAAAACCGAGTATTGCAATATTTATCATTTTTAACATCCTCCACGCATAATTATATACTTTATCTTATCACAAAACACTGCACATTGCAATAGTAAGTTTTTGAAATAAGAGGGGTATCGCTATTGATTTTTTTAAAGTGTTGTTATATAATGATATTTTAGAGAGGTATGTGTATGATAGAACTGCAAAAGACCCCGCCTTCTGTAACTGAATATTTTAAGTCCAAGGCGGCGGATTTTGACGCGGCTGTCTTCCTTATGTGCTCTGATACGGGCAAGGACCTTATGAAAAGAGACGTTTGGGTGCTTCTTACGGAAAAGCATCTTTACGTGGCAGAGGGTACCGTTGCCGTAAGCCGCAGCCGACACGGCTTTAAGAAGCAAAGCGCAACTGCCTTTATGCCTCATTCTCTTGACGTGTATAAGGTGGAAAGTCTTGACCGTTTTCGTATGGAGGCTATGGTTTCCGGCGGTCAGCTTACCTGCACCGAGGGCGGTGAGCCCTTGAGGCTTTTCAATTACTCCGGTACTTGCAAGCACGACGTAAGGCTTCTTAAGGACGCTCTTCAAGGTCTTAAAAAGGACGGAAGGGTGGACGAGGAAAAGATAAAAAAAGAGGTAAAGGAGCTGCCCTACTGTCCCAAATGCGGCAGACGCTATACCGATGAGAAGCGCAAGGTTTGCAGCCGTTGTATAGACAAGGTACGCCTTGTTAAAAAACTTAGTTACTTCTTTATCCGATATAAGGGCTATATGGCGATGGTCTTCCTTACCATAGCCATGATGACGGGGATAGGGCTTTTGGTGCCCCAGATATCCTCCAAAATGTTTTACAACGAGGTGCTTACCGAGGGCGGCAAGCACTACGGAAGAATATGGTACGTGGTGGGTCTTATCATTGGGGTGCGCCTTTTGTCGCTCCTTGTAAGTATAGTAAACGGCATCATCTCCGCCCGCGTTTCCACCCGTGTAAACTACGACCTTAAGAATACCATATACAAGGCGATCAACCGTCTCTCCTTGGGCTTTTTCTCCTCAAGGCAAACGGGCGGCCTTATGACCCAGATAAATAATGACGCAAACACCATCTATTGGTTCTTCTGCGACGGCTTTCCTTATTTGGTTACCAACATGATACAGCTGGTAGGCGTGCTTATAATAATGCTGTTCACCAACGTTACCCTTACGCTGTATACCTTTGCCACCGTGCCTGTTTTCTTTTTGGTATACAGAACACTGTTTGCGCTTTTTGAAAGATTGCATGCAAAGTCCTTTGCAAAAAGGCGCTCTATGAACTCTCTCATCTCCGACGTGCTTAACGGCATGCGTGTGGTTAAGTCCTACGCAAGGGAGGACGTGGAGGTCAAACGCTTTGATAAACGAAGCGGCGACATGGCGGAGGCAGACACCACCGTTCAGGTTACCGCCAGCAAAACCTTCCCCTTCCTCGGCTTTCTTTTGCAGGCAGGCTCCTTTGTCGTTTGGGCGGTGGGCGGTAAAGCGATAATAGAAAGCCGCGGCATGAGCTACGGCGACCTTATGGCGTTCCTCGCCTACGTTGGCATGGTGTATTCCCCCATCGACTTCTTTGCAGACGTTGCAAACTGGTGGACGGAGTGCCTCAACGCCCTTCAGCGTTTGTTTGAGATAAACGACGCTATACCTGAAATTGAGGAAAAAGAAGGCGCAACGGTTCTTGATAACGTAAAGGGCGACGTGGAGTTTGAAAACGTTACCTTTGCTTACGACGAGGGGCGTGACGTTATAAAGGACGTAAGCTTCAGCATACCCGCAGGCACAACCCTTGGTATAGTAGGCCATACGGGTGCAGGCAAATCTACTCTTGCAAACCTGCTTACAAGGCTTTATGACGTAAGTAAGGGCGCTATCCGCATAGACGGGGTGGATATAAGGGACCTTTCCTTCTCATCGCTCCGGGGCAATATTGCCATAGTTTCTCAGGAGACCTATCTTTTCCGCGGCACTATAATGGACAACATCCGTTACGCCAAGCCCGATGCTACCGTAGAGGAGGTAATCGCTGCATCTAAGGCGGCATCTGCCCACGACTTTATTATCAAGTATCCCGACGGCTACCAGACTATGGTGGGCGTGGGAAACAAGGACCTTTCCGGCGGCGAAAAGCAGCGCGTTTCCATAGCCCGCGCCCTGCTTACCAACCCTCGCATACTTATACTTGACGAGGCTACCGCCGCAATGGATACCCAAACCGAAAGACAGATACAAGCCGCCCTTAACGGTATTACCAAGGGGCGTACTACCATAATCATCGCCCATAGGCTTTCCACCCTCAGGGAGGCGGACAGGCTTATCGTTATAGAAAAGGGTGCCGCCGTTGAAAGCGGTACTGCAAAAGAGCTTCTCCGTGCAAAGGGCGTTTACTACAAGCTTTACAAAATGCAGGCCGAGGCGCTTAAAACCGTAGGCGTGGAATAGGAGGCAGACATGGCGGAAACCTTTACCGATTTAGTAGACATAATATATTTTACGCCCGATAATGCCAAGTTTTACAAAACAAAAAACGGCTTTGCGGCTCTTAACGCCTTTATACCTCCGGTAAACAAGGACGACCTTGCGCCTATGGAGGGCGGCAAGGGCGGTCCCAAGGCACACGGTTCTCTTTACAAGGAGGAGGGGGATAAGGCGCCCCTTTGGCAGGACCTTGGCAGGGTGCTTTTTCACCGTGCTTTCCCCTTTGACCGACCTGACGAGTTTATCTCCGTGCAGGACGAGGAGGGCAGAGAATACGGCATTATCAAGGCTCTTAAGGATTTTGACGGAGAGGGCAGAGAGATAATAGACGAGGCACTTAAGCGCAAGTATTTTTGCCCTGAGATAAAGAAGATATATAAGCTGGAGGAGCAGTTTGGCTACTCTCTTTGGGAGGTAGATACTGACGTGGGCCCCCTTGAGATATCCCTAAAGGACACCTTCGG
>JAFQKR010000064.1 GCA_017396825.1 Clostridia bacterium | reverse complement strand
TCAGACCGCTGACAAAGGCACAGAACACGAAAAAGACATAAAATTTGCTCTCATAAAGAAGAGAATCCGAGAAGTTAATCCTCGGATTCTCTTTGATTTTTTCTATTTTTTCGTTCAAAACGAACCTCGGCTCACAGTACTTAGTACAGTTTTCGCCTCGGTTCGTCTTGTCTGCACTCTTTCTCAGCACTCTGCCAGCTTGATGACAAACCTTGTCATCAAGCTGAGGGAGAAGCCACGGCTTCTCCCTGATTTTGTGTTGGGTTATTTTCTTATAACGTAAACGGAATTAAGTTTCCACGTGGAGGCAAGCTCCTCAGCGTCGTATTCGCGGCGAACCCCTTCCACAGTTTTAGAGGCGGGGTCGTTTACTATAAAGTGAAGTCTGCCGCCTATGGTCCTATAGCCTATAACGCAGATGAGGTGACCGGAGGGATATGCTTGAGGTGCGTTTGTGATGTCGCCCTCTTTTGACTTTATAGAGAATACAAGGGGAGTGCCCTTTGCAAGGCAGTACATAGCCGCACCAACGTCGTACATATCATAGTGGGTAACAAGCCCCTGCTCACCTGCGGCGGCGATATTAAACAGCCAGTTGCCGTAAACCTTATCTCCGTGGTCAAAAGCCATAGCCGCAAATTCATCGTGTGGTATATCCACGCCGTTATAGTCCATGCACATGGAGGTGGAGGTAGGGCTGCATATAATATTGCCTATCTTTGGAATTACCATCTGGGAACGGGGCTTAACGTCAAGGCAAACCTCGTCGGGTAGTGTGGATTTTTCCACGGTAAAACCGGGCTTGCCGTTGCCGCAAACTGCAAAACGGAAAAGTCTTGGGTCGCCGTTTCCGAGTTCACCTGCTGTAAGCACCGCTTTAACTATAACAGTGTCGGTGTTGCCCACGGTAAACAAGGTGTCCTCGTCCATCGTGCCATCATCGGTCTTACAGCTTTTGCTTGAGGGCGATTCACCCCAAAAGCCGTAGGAAAAGAAGCGGCTGAAGCTGCCGTCACTCTTTTTGTAGGAGATGAACATTTCCACACTGCCGTCACGTCGGTAAGCGTTCCATGAAACGAGAAGCACGTTACAGGCAGGGACGGATATAGGTTCGGAGACAAAGGTACCCTCTGCCGCGCCGTCAAGGCAAATATAGCCGTCTTCAAACTTAAGCCCCTTAAAGGTACCCTTCATGTCTTTGGCCTCAAAGGGCAAAGCGCGATAATAAAGATTATCTTTCATAGCATTATACTCCTTAAAAAATGCAAAACACGCTTTCCCACAGATGTTTCTGCGGGGAAGCGTGTCCTTATTTATACGTTTGTTACACGGGCAGCATTTATTTTACCAACAAGGTACTTGCCTGTCGCTACCATCATGCGGTATGCGTCGGGAACAAGCTCCTTGGGAAACTGACGTGCGTAAAAGCCCGCTTCATAGGTAAAATCACCGTTGTAGCCGTTCTCTGCCAAAGCGGCGCAGATAGCGTCCCAATCCAAAGAACGGTTGTAGGGCATGTTATGGCAGTCCTTAACACCGTCGTTGTCGTGAACGTGAAGTGCAGACAAGCGGCTGCCCATAGCCTTTATAAAGGCAGGTGCGCCCACGCCGTTTATGGAAGCGTGTCCAATGTCCAAAAGCCCCGTAAAGCAGTCGCTGTCCAGAGCGTCAATAAGCGCGCAAAGGTCCTCGGGGTTGCCGCAATAACAGCCCGTGCCTATAAGGTTTTCGATAGCGATCTTAACGCCGCACTCTCTGCAATAGGGAGCGAGGGAAGAGAAAAACTGAACGTTTTTTTCAAAATCGTTACCACCCGTAGGTTGCGGGTGCATAACCACAAGGGGTGCGCCAAGCTCAGCTGTAGCCCTTATGGCGCGGACAAGACGAGGAAAGTTGGCTTTATTATAATCATCGTCACCCTCCTTAAAGGAAGGAAAGGTGGCATGGGTCTGGTTAAAGCCTATACCGCATTCCTCGGCAATTTTGCGGAAGGATGCCATTCTATCCTGCCAGCCGTCGTGATTTAATGGGTTATCCTCTCTGTTCAGGTCAAACATAGAGTAGTCCAAGGCTTCAAAGCCTACCTCCGCCATAAGACGGATAGCGGCCTCGGTGCCGAAAAGAATACTGCCGTAATTAAACTCAGTTGAAAGCTTCACCCAAAAACACCTCTTTATGTAAGCCTTAGAAAACGAGTACGCGTCTTACGCCGTCGATAGCGGTAATGTCTGCAATGGTATCGGCGGTAACGTCGTTGTTAGTCTCAAGCGCGCTGCAGGCGTTGGAGCCCTTGGAGCGATTGAGCATGGATTCTATGTTGATGCCGTCGTTACTGAGAGCGCCGGAAATCTGAGTAAGAAGATTGGGAGCGTTATCGTGGAGCACAAGAATTCTGTGAGCCGCGGTACGGGGAAGGTCGATGTTAGGATAGTTTACGCTGTTCTTGATGTTGCCGTTTTCAAGGAAATCAATAAGCTCTGCAGCGGCCATGCTTGCACAGTTGTCCTCAGATTCGGGAGTGGATGCACCAAGGTGGGGGATACAAACTATCTTATCGCAATTAATGGTATCGTTGGTGGGGAAGTCGGTCACGTAGGATGCAACCTTACCGTCAGCAATAGCAGCCTTAAGGTCGGAAATGTTAACAAGGTCTGCTCTGGAAAGGTTAACTATTCTAACGCCGTCCTTCATAATGGAGAAAGCACGTGCGTTGAACATACCCTTGGTATCCTTGGTGGAAGGAACGTGAACGGTTATATAATCGCTCTTCTCGAATATTTCGTCAAAGCTGTTTGCCTTGATGATGGAGCGGGAAAGGTGCCAAGCGTTGTCAACGGTAAGGAATGGGTCGCAGCCGATAACCTTCATGCCGAGACTGTTAGCGCAGTTAGCAACGAGACCGCCGATAGCGCCGAGACCGATAACACCGAGGGTCTTGCCCATAAGCTCGGGACCTACGAAAGCGCTCTTGCCCTTTTCAACTGCCTTTGCAACGTCTTCCTCGCCGCTAAGACCGTTAGCCCAGGAGATACCGCCTGCAATGTTACGGGAAGCAAGAAGCAAAGCCGCCATAGTAAGCTCCTTAACGCCGTTTGCGTTAGCGCCGGGAGTGTTGAAAACAACGATGCCTTCTTCAGCGCATCTGTCTACCGGAATGTTGTTAACGCCTGCGCCTGCTCTTGCGATGGCAACAAGGCTTTTACCGAATTCCATATCGTGCATAGCGGCAGAACGAACCATGATAGCGTGTGCATCAGCCGCGTCACAGCCTATGTTATAGGAGGTATCGAACTTTTTAAGACCGGTAGCACCTATTTTATTAAGTAAAGCTATATTCTTCATGCGTGTGTCCTCTCAAATTCCTTCATAAATTCAACCAGCTTAACAACGCCTTCCTTAGGCATAGCGTTGTATATAGAAGCGCGCATACCGCCAACGGAACGGTGGCCCTTAAGGTTAACGAAGCCTGCCTTTGCAGCCTCAGAGCAAAATTCCTTATCAAGGTCGGCATTGCCGGTAACAAAGCAAACGTTCATAAGAGAACGGAATTCCTTTTCTGCGGTGGGCTTGAACAAAGAAGAGCTGTCGAGATAATCGTAAAGTATAGCAGCCTTTTCCTTATTCATCTTTTCCATAGCCTCAAGACCGCCGAGACCGAGAAGCCATTCGTAAACGAGACCTGCGGCGTAGATGGAATAGCAGGGAGGAGTATTATACATGGATTCATTATCAGCCTGAATCTTATAGTCCATGTAAACGGGGCATTCAGGTCTTGCATTACCCAAAAGGTCTTCTCTTATGATGACAACGGTAAGACCTGCGGGAGCCATGTTCTTCTGAGCGCCTGCGTAGATAACGCCGAACTTGCTAACGTCAATGGGTGCGGAAAGAATGCAAGAGGAAAGGTCAGCAACCAATGGAACGTCGCCGGTGTCGGGAATGTAGTTATAAACGGTACCGTAAATGGTGTTGTTGAAGCAGATGTGAACGTAGTCAGCCTCAGGATCGAAGCTTGCCTTATCAACAACCGGAACGTAGGTGAAGTTCTTGTCCTTGGAGGAAGCGATAACGTTAACCTTACCGTATCTTTCAGCTTCCTTTGCAGCCTTGCCGGAGAACTGACCGCTAACTATATAGTCAGCCTTGCCGGTCTTCATAAGGTTAAGGGGAACTGCGGAGAACTGAAGGGTAGCGCCGCCCTGAACAAAAAGAACCTTGTAGTTGTCGGGGATGTTCATAAGCTTTCTGAGAGAAGCTTCTGCATCCTTAATGATTTTATCGTAAACGGGTGAGCGGTGGCTCATTTCCATAACGGACATACCGCTGCCGTTATAGTCCATCATTTCCTCCGCTGCTTTTTGAAGAACCGCCTCCGGCAGCATGGAAGGGCCTGCCGAAAAGTTATAGATCCTGCTCATAGTAAAACCTCGTTTCTTATAATGTATTTATCAACTATGTATCTTACTACTTTTTTCGCTCATAGTCAATAGTTATATACTTAAAAATTCTGTTGACAGTAGGGTCCAAAATTGTTATAATCAAATAGAAATAAGAAACAAGCGTTGCTTTTTCTGTGTTTTTACTAGTTATAGATAAAGGAGAGTCTTTTATATGTTAAGGCTTGAAAATATATGCTATAATGCGCCTGATGACGGCGCACCTATAATAAGGGACCTCAGCCTTGAGGTTAAGGATGGAGAGATACTTGTGGTAACGGGTCCCAACGGTGGCGGCAAAAGCACCGCGGCGCGTCTTGCTATGGGTATAATCAAGCCAACAAGCGGTAAAATACTTCTTGACGGCACCGACGTTACGGGTCTTGATATAACGGAGAGGGCGCGTATCGGTATTGGGTACGCCTTCCAGGCTCCTGCAAGGTTTAAGGGGCTTACGGTAAAGCGTCTTCTTACCATCGCCGCAGGCAGAGAGATAGATGATACGGAGTGTTGCCGTTATCTTTCTTGCGTTGGACTTTGCGCGGGTGATTATCTTAACCGCACTCTTGACGCTACTCTTTCAGGCGGCGAGCTTAAAAGAATAGAGGTTGCATCTCTTCTTATAAGACAGCTTAAGGTTGCCATATACGATGAGCCGGAGGCGGGCATTGATATCTGGTCCTTCAACATGCTTGTAAACGCCTTCAGCAATTTAGGCAGAGAAAAAAGCGGCGCTCTTATGATAATCTCCCATCAGGAGCGTGTTATGCAAACGGCTGACCGTATAGCGGTAGTGGCAGAGGGTAGGCTTACGGATATAGGTCCTAAAGAGGATATTTTGCCTAAGCTGACGGATATTTTCCGTAGAGGCTGTTTAAAGACTCAGAACAATTAATGCAAGAGGTAGTTAAATGGATAAGATGTTTACGTCAGGTGACCTTCGCCTGCTTGATATAATTTCCTCCCTCCCCGAAAACCCCACGGGTGCTTTTAACGTACGCAAAAACGGCAAGGGAGAGGCAAGGGCGGTTACCGAAAATATTGATATAATCAACAAGCCCGACGGAAGCGGTATTGAGATACTGATAAAAGCGGGCACGAAAAACGAAAAAGTATATATACCCGTTATACTTACCGAAAGCGGTCTGGATGAGACTGTTGCCAATGATTTTATAATAGGCGACGGGGCGGATGTTGAAATAATTGCAGGCTGCGGTATATGCAACAACGGCAGTTGCGGTAGCAGCCACAGCGGTGTTCACACCTTTAAGGTGGGTAAAAACTGCCGTGTTAAGTACACCGAAAAGCATTATGGTGAGGGCAGCGGCGGCAGTGTTATGAATCCGTCTACCGTTATAATGATGGAGGACGGCAGTGTTTTTGACCTTGAAAGCATACAGATAGAGGGCATCACCTCTACCGTTCGCAATACCGTTGCGTATCTTGGTACAGCCTCTCGTCTTAACATTTCCGAAAGACTTGTTACCCATGACGAGCAGGTGGCAAAGTCCGACGTGGAGGTTTTCCTTAACGGTAAGGATAGCAGTCTGCAGGTGGTTTCCCGTTCCGTTGCAAGGGACAAGTCCTCTCAGGTATTCCATCCTAAGGCGGTGGGCAATACCGCGTGCAGTGCTCATATTCAGTGCGACGCTATTATTATGGACGATGCCTCTGTAGGCAGTATTCCCGAAATACAGGCAAACAGCGCTGAGGCATCTATTATTCACGAGGCGGCGATAGGCCGTATAAACAACGAACAGCTTCTTAAGCTTCAGACTCTGGGACTTACGGCAGAAGAGGCAGAAAGCGTTATTATAGAAGGCTTTTTAAGTTAATGAAAATGCTTGGTTGCTTTTTCGCAACCAAGCATTTTATTTGTTTTCCATGTGTTTTTTTATGGCTTCGAAGGAAGCCTCGCTGATATGGTGTTCTATCTTGCAGGCATCAACAGAAGCGGTTTCCTTATCTACGCCGATACTAACCAAAAAATCGGTAAGCATGGTGTGCTTTTCGTACATCTTTTCCGCAAGGGCAAGACCTTTCTCTGTGAGAGATATAAAGCCGTCGTCACCAACGGAAATAAAGCCGCCGCTTTTAAGTATCCCCATCGCTCGGCTTACGCTGGGCTTTGAATACCCCATGTGTTCTCCGATGTCGATGGCGCGAACCTTGGTCTTTTGTCTGGTAAGCACGTAAATTGTTTCCAGATACATCTCTCCTGATTCCTGCATACGCACGTCAAACACCTCCTATCGAAGTAAGTATATCATATTAAATGCATAATTTCAAGAGGCATACCTCGTAAAAGCCTTGCTAAAAGGCGTATCCGTGTGGTATAATATATAAAACGACAAATTGCGGAGGCATAACGTAATATGGAAAAGAAAGAAAAACAAAGCGTTTTGGGATGGTTTTCCAACCTTTGGTATTATCATAAATGGCATATATTGGTAGGCGCTCTGGTGCTTTTGGTGCTGGGCGTTTCGGTGGTTCAGTGTGCCAAAAACGAAAAGCCGGATATAAGCATACTTTACGTGGCAGATTACGACCTTGGCAACACCAACCGCAAGGAGGTAGAGGACTTTATAGCTTCCTATTACGAGGACGTAACGGGTGACGGCAGAAAAACCCTTTCCCTTGTTTTTATGGGGGAGAATGATAAGACCACCAAGGACCGTTTGCAAACTGAGGTTGTGGCAGGTGAGCACACCCTTTATTTTGTTGACAAAACCAACTTTGATTGGCTTATGAAATATAATATCCTCGCTCCTTTAAAGGACGTAATGGGTGAGAAGCCCGAAAACGCCCTTAACGATTACGGTATAGAACTAAAATATCTTGACCTTGCAGAGGTAGAGGGCTTTAACGATATGCCAAGAGATACGGTTGTTTGTCTCAGGGGCAACCGTGAGGGCGGTATTGATTACGGCAACTCCACCGCGCTTTACAAAAACAACGTAAAGCTGTTTATTGACCTTTTAAGTTATGATATAGAGGGGCTTGTCCGTGAGGATATAAATATGGTTATGATAGGTGACCGTGATTTGTACGAAAATTGCGTAACGGATATGGAAGCAAGCCTGTACTATATATCCAAACAGAAGGAAACTATGACCGTACCTCTCCTCAGGTATGAGACTCTTCAGCTTAAATACAAAGAGGGTCAGCATATTTTCGGCGACGAGGAGAAGGCTAAGGTGGATGCATTGGCGTCAGGCGGTAAAATACTGCTTCTTGATGAGGACGCATATCTTTATCTTTCAGGCAAGGGCGCCCTTTGTGAGATATCTGCCCTTGGCATTGAGCTTCCGGAAAAGGCGGATAAATACGGCGTTATGCTTAAGGATTTGTCTCTTTTTGAAACCAACGGCTTTTATTATGCCGACGACCACAAAAACAGCCGCGTTTATCTTTGCGGCACAGCGGATATTGACGGCTTTTCCGCCCGTGTGCTCGGCTATCTTTACGAATTTAAGGCTTAGGGAGGCGCATTATGTTCAACAAGAATAAGTATCCCGAGGAAAACAGAGCCTGCGCTTATTGTGAGAAGGCGGAGGTTATCGGTGACAGCGGCGATTGTATATGTGAGCTTAAAGGGATAGTACACGGTGACAGCATTTGTCGCAGGTTTTCCTTTGACCTGCTTAAGTATAAGCCCCGTGTAACAAAGCTTCCTTTGGGCGATATGAATTTCGATATAGACTGATGAGGTAAGAATATGATAAAGAGCACGATAGCTTTATTGCTGGTGCTGTCAAGCCTTACTTTGTGCCTTGTATCCTGCGGAACGGAAGGAAGCGAGCCTTCCTCGCGCGAGACGCTTTCTGCAGATAGCTCTGTGGAGGAAAGCGTGCTTTCAAGTGAAGCGGAAAACAGTGCCGAAGAAAGCAGCAGTGAGGATAGCAGTGAAGAGGAGTTTGTATCAAAAGATCCAAAGGAGCCTATTATGAAAATCCCCGAATATTTGGACTGTGATCCCATAGACGCCTATTTTGACGACTCCGTTTTTATAGGCTACTCTATAATGATGCATTTCGGCAGATATACCGAGCATTTCCGTTATTTATACGGTAACTCTATAATGGGCACGGCAGAGTTCAGAGCGGGCGTTGGTATGAACTTCAGGTCTAATAAAAACCAAGATCCATCCTCACCTGACACTAGTCTTCCCAAGCACAATAACGTGGCATATCATTTTGAGGACTTGCCTTCTGCCATGGGCGTAAAGACTATGGTAATTGGGCTTATGCCTTATAGCGATATGGGGATCGGAAGCGCCGCAAACTGTACAAGAATGGGCGCTGATTTAGAGATAGAAGGTCTTAAGCTGATAAGGGAAAAGAACCCCGACCTTCATATAATTGTCCTCTCGGGTACTTATAATACGGGCGAGTCGCCCGGCGGCGCCATAAAGCTTGACCGTGTCAATAACAAAAACATCCGCACCTTCAACAATTATGTGCTTGAGTATTGTAACGAAGCGGGAATAGACTTCATTGATGTTTCTACACCGCTTACCAACGGCTACGGCGTGTTTATAAAGGAGTGGTCATCCGACGGCTCCTATCACATAAAGGAAGACCCGTATATGATATGGGTACAATTGTTAAGGGATTACGCAAGAAAAAAGGAAAACGGTACGTGGAAAAACCCTTCGGTTATGCCTAAACTTGGATTTGAAATAAACTGAGGATAAATAATATGAATATTTCTATCAAAAAAACAGTTGCAGTACTTCTGATCATTGGAATTTGCATTCTCTATTTTGCCGCTTGCGGCGTAAAGGAAGACGGCGGCAGTTCTGCCGATACCTCAGATGCTTTGCTTTCAAGCGGTGAAAGCTCTGGCCTTACTAACAGCGGCGAAGCAAGCTCTGCCGTAAGCAGTGCAGAGCAAAGTAGTGCCGACAAGGCGGAAACTTCTGTTAACGATACTGCGGATAGCTCAAACGAGGATAGCACGGCTACCTCTGACGAAAGCAGTACGGCAAAGCCTGACGACAGCAGTATGGCAAAGCCTGACGACAGCAGTGTAATTTCCCCCGATGACAGCAGTGCCCCTCCTCCCGCGAGCAGTGAGCCTTCCGAGGACAGCAGCGTTGCTCCTCCCGTAAGCAGTGCGCCGCCGGTGGAAAGCAGTGTGGCTCCGCCCCCCGTGAGCAGCGTGGCGCCTCCTCCCGGTAGCGTTATCCCCTCTGAGGAAAGCAGCGAGGAAAGCAGTTACGTCCCCAAGGACCCCTCTGATCCTCTTACCCCTATTCCCGAATCCCTTTCCGCTGACCCCATAGACAGTCATTTCAATAACTCTCTTTTCCTTGGCTACTCTATTATGATGCATTTCGGCAGATACGTAGGGCAGTGGAGGACAGAGATAGACAGTACCATAATGGGTAACTCCATCAACGTTGGTGCTGTTGGCATAAGCTTTTGGTCTAACAGCCAACAATCCCCTTCTATGTCAAGCAATTCCTTGCCCCGTTACCGCGGCGTTGCCTATAACTTTGAGGATCTGCCCTCCGCAACGGGATGCACCACCATGTATATAGGTCTCACTTGTTACAGCGAAATGAAGGTTTACAGTGACCCTCAAAGTGCATCCGAAGAGGTAATTGAAGGTGTTAATAAGATAAAAGCAAAAAACCCCAACGTTAATATAGTTCTTCTTTCGGGTACTTACAACACGGGTACCTTTGAACAACTCGGTTCAAGGTATTCAAAAAGGCTCAGTAACGAGAACATACGCAAGTTCAATAACTTTATCCTTGATTATTGTAACCAAAACGGCGTGGATTTTGTGGACGTTTCAACGCCTCTTACCAACGGCTACGGCCGTATGCCAATAGAGTACTCCTCTGATAACGATTATCATATAGCAAAGGATGCTTTTTTGATTTGGATAGACGTTTTGCGTGACTATGCCCGCAAGAAAGAGGCGGGTACTTGGAAAAACTATACCGTTATGCCCGAGTTGGGAATGTAAAAATTCCGACCGCAAAAACAGAGTTTTAAATTTTATAAACAAAGCATTAAAAGCCTTGTGCAATTTTTTGCACAAGGCTCAAGCTGATGACAAACCTTGTCATCAGCTTGGCAGACTGCTGAGAAAGAGTGCAGACAAGACGAACCGAGGCGAAAGCTGTACTGAGTACTGTGAGCCGAGGTTCGTTTTGAACGAAAAAATATAAAAATATATAAAAATTTCGGGGAAATTTTCCCCGAAATTTTTCACTTTATAGTAACTATATTTTCTTTTTTCGTGTTCTGTGCCTTTGTCAGCGGTCTAAGCCTTGTGCAATTTTTTGCACAAGGCTTTTTAATAACGTGGGTATTA
>JAFQKR010000063.1 GCA_017396825.1 Clostridia bacterium | reverse complement strand
GGCGGGTGTGGCTTTAGGCATGGCGATGAAGGCAAGCGCGTTGGGTACCGTGGGTGAAATGGTAGCAAACATAACCCTTTTTGCGGTGCTTATATACGAGTTGGTAGGTCCCGCCATGACCAAGAGCGCCCTTGTGCGTGCCGGCGATATTAAACCCGAAGGCAAGACCAGCGCAAGAAAACAAGATATAGCAGTTAAATAAATTTGCTTATAAAGCACATAAATCTAAAGGACAGAGAATCTTTGTGTTCTCTGTCCTTTCTTCAGCTTTTCTGTTTTCCGCAGTTGCCGTTACATTGCTTACCGTAAGGACATCCAATACACTTCTGCCCTCTTTTTTTTGCCCTATAAACATAAAACACGGCAAGCCCTACCACTGACACTGCGACTGCAATTATTATTACGTTTGCCATAAATTTGCTCCTATTTAGCTGCGGCAAGCTTCTTTGCCGCCTGCTCTGCCTTAACTTTGCGTGTTGCACGGACGGAAAGATACGCAATAATCACCGCCATTACAAGCATCGCCGCAAGGCCGGGTATAAAGCCTGCACCGATACTGCCCGTAGTGATAATAGTGCCTATCTGGTAAACCAAAAAGCTTACGGAAAAGCCCACGCCAAGCTGGAAGGCAAGCGCGCCGAAAAGCCACTTTTTGCTTTTCATCTCCGCGCTCATGGCGGCGATAGCCGCAAAGCAAGGAGGCGTGAAAAGATTAAACACAAGGTACGCCAACGCCGCCGCCTTAGTTATGGCAAAAACGGAAGCAACCTCAGCACCCGCACCCTCCATAAGAGAAAGCTCCTCGGCATCAATAAGATTATCAAGTCCCACGAAGCAAACGGCTAAGGTGCCCACCACGTTCTCCTTGGCTATAAATCCCGTTATCGCCGCCGCCGCCATCTGCCAGGATACCACACCTACAACGGGTACAAGCAGATACGCAAAGGGGCGCGCAACGGAGGCAAGTATTGAGCTGTCTGCCGTTTCTGCCACGGAAAAGCTCCAATTAAAGGTCTGCATTATCTGTACCACGGTGTTGCATATAAGTATAACGGTAGCCGCCTTAACGATATACGACCAGCCGCGGCTGCACATAGACATAAACGCACGCCGCAAGGAGGGCGCTTTATATTCGGGAAGCTCGATTATAAAATACGACTTTTTTACCCTGTTACCTGTAATTCCGTTTATAATAAGGGCGCCGAAGAAGATAAGGGCTATCCCCGCGAAATACATAATAGGGCCTACCCAAGAAGATTTTTTGAAAAACGCCCCCGCAAACAAAGAGATGACGGGCAGCTTTGCTCCGCAAGGCATAAAGGGTGCAAGCATAGCGGTTGCCCTACGCTCTCGCTCGTTACGGATGGTGCGGCAGGCCATAACACCGGGCACCGCGCAGCCGGTGGCGATTACGAAGGGGATGACGGACTTGCCCGAAAGCCCCACCTTTTTGAAAATAGGGTCAAGCACTACGGAAACCCTTGCCATATAGCCGCAATCCTCAAGAAGGGCTATAAGGAAATACATAACCATTACCAAGGGCAAAAAGCCGATAACCGCTATTACGCCCCCGATAATACCGTCCACAAGCAGTGCGTAAAGCAGTGGGTCCGCCTCGGTAAGCAGAGAGCCTACCCAGCCCTGTCCTTTCTCAAGCACGCCCACAAGGGCATCGGATATCCACACGCCCGGCCCTGCCTGAGAGATCCAAAACACGGCAAACATTATCACGGCAAAAATAGGTATCCCTGCCCATTTGTTAGTAAGTACGGCATCTATTTTGTCCTGAAAATTCCTTTGATTTGTGCGCACCTTTCTGGTTTCAACGGCGGAAACGACCTTCTTTACAAAGTCAAAGCGTTTTCTGTCCAACTCCTTGACACGCTTTTTGTCGCTCAAATCTTCTCCCGCTTGGGAGAAAGGCGCCGTTTGCCCTTTGCCTATCACGGATATGGCAGCGGCTACCACCTTATCCAAGCCTTCATGGTTTGTGGAAACGGTATCCACCACGGGACAACCCAATTTTTCCGAAAGCGCCTTGGAATCTATAACCGTCTTCTTCTTTTTGTTTACGTCTGCCTTGTTAAGGGCAACCACCACGGGTATGCCCAGCTCTAAAAGCTGAGTGGTGAAGAACAGACTGCGGCTTAGGTTAGTAGCATCCACAATATTGATTATCGCATCAAGGTGGGCATTATTTATATAGTCGCTTGTTACGCTTTCCTCCGAGGTGAAGGGGGACATGGAATACGCCCCCGGAAGGTCAACGGCAATTAAGCCTTCCACGCCACCGCAAAGGCTTTTTTTTATAGCGTGCTCCTTTTTATCTACGGTAACGCCTGCCCAGTTACCCACCTTTTCATTCATGCCCGTAAGGCCGTTATACATGGTGGTTTTTCCGCTGTTGGGGTTACCTGCCAAGGCTATCCTCATTGCAATTCTCCTTATATAGCGCCGCAGGAGTTAGCGTATGCTAACCTCGCGGCAAAAAAAACAACTTAAGTAATCTTATTGCTTTATTCTTTGATAAAAATCGCTTCCGCCAACTGATTGTCTATGGTGTAACGGCTATCCTTTAAGGAAACTATAAGCCCGCCCTTTATACGGGAGATGACCGTTATCGGCTCACCACCGTAACAGCCCAGAGAAAACAGAAAATCATCCATCTCCTCGTCCTCCGTTTCCAAACGCAGGATAGTATATTCTTTTCCTTCTTCAGCGTTAATCAAGTTCATAATAATACTCTCCAACAGTTCGGTTAGCTTCGGCTAACCGAATAATACCACAAGTGTAACGAGTTTGTCAACACCTTTTTTGAATATTTTTTTGCTTTTGTGTTTTCTTAATATTTTTTTGCAAAAGCATTGACTTT
>JAFQKR010000062.1 GCA_017396825.1 Clostridia bacterium | reverse complement strand
GATCATATCCATTTCCTTCTCACAATCACCGTAGGTGAAATCCAGCTCCTTGCCGCCAACGATAGCGGGAAGGTCCTTAAGGTCAGCCGGAACAACCCAGTCCAGAGTGATGTTGGAGAAGGGTGCCTGAGTACCCCAACGGCTGGGAGTGTTTACACCGAAAACAAAACTTTCGATGCACTTTTTGGTCTGCTCGTAGGTAAGGTTATCAACCTTAACAAAGGGAGCAAGATAGGTATCGAAGGAGGAGAAGGCCTGTGCGCCTGCCCACTCGTTCTGCATTATGCCAAGGAAGTTTACCATCTGGTTACAGAGGGTAGCAAGGTGGCTTGCGGGGGCAGAGGTTATCTTGCCTCTTACGCCGCCGAGACCTTCCTTAATAAGCTGACGCAAGGACCAGCCTGCACAATAGCCCGTAAGCATGGAAAGGTCATGAAGGTGGATATCCGCATTACGGTGAGCATCTGCAATTTCGTCATCATATATCTCGGAAAGCCAGTAGTTTGCAGTAATAGCGCCGCTGTTGCTGAGGATAAGACCGCCTACAGAATAGGTAACGGTGCTGTTTTCCTTAACGCGCCAGTCATTTATCTTAAGGTAATTGTCCACAACCATCTTATAGTCGAGAACGGTGCTGTCGATATTACGAAGCTTTTCGTGCTGACGGCGGTACAAAATGTATGCCTTAGCAACCTCAGCATAGCCTGCCTGAACAAGCACGCTCTCAACGCTGTCCTGAATATCCTCAACAGCGATGGTGCCATCCTTTATCTTACTTTGAAAATCTGCGGTAACCTTAAGTGCCAAAAAGTCGATAGTATCCCTATTATAATTAACACCCTTTGCGTCAAATGCGAGGGTAATTGCGTTGGTAATCTTGCTAAGTTCAAAATCTACAACCTTGCCGTTGCGTTTAAGTACCTGATACATGCCGTTCTCTCCTTTTCTTTTATATCTTAATTTGTTTAAAAACCATATATACGGCACGGGCGCCGCTCATATAGAATAACATACCATATATGCGTTTGTCAATAGCCAAACACAATATATTGGGATTTTTTTGTTTTCGCACTACATTTTATTGTGTGGTTAAAGTCCGCGCAAACGGACAGAAGGTGTTATTTTTCTCATCTCCTCAGCCAAAAGTTCCATTTCGCTGTCGGTATAGGCGGAAAGCCCATTGGGGACTATTACCTCGCCGCTGTCGGTATATTGCTGCAAATACCAATTCTCTCCCCCGGAAATAAGTGATGCCGTTTCCTTAAGAGATTCCATTGTGTGCAAGGGCTTTACCACCGTAGTACGGTACTCGTAAGGGATGCCGCTTTTCCTGAGCAGCTCCATGCTTTCGGCGATCACACCAAAGTCAAAGCCCTCTACCCCAACGGTTGCCCCGTATTCCTTGGGGCCGTTTTTTAGGTCCATCGCCACGTAGTCGATAAGCCCCGAGTCCAGCAGTTCCTTAAGCTTGGCAGGCAGTGTCCCGTTGGTGTCCAGCTTTACTGCGTAGCCCATATCCCTTATGCGGTTTATAAAAGAAACGATATCCTTTTGTAAAAGAGGCTCGCCGCCGCTTATGCAAACGCCCTGCAGAAGACCTTTCCTTTTTGCAAGAAATGCAAAAAACTCCTCGGCATCAATAGCCTCCGCCACGCCCGTTACAAGGGAGGCGTTATGGCAAAAGGGGCAACGCAGATTACAGCCGCCGGTAAACACCGTGCAGGCGGTCTTGGTTGGAAAATCAAGCAGGGTAAGCTTTTGCAGTCCACATATCTTCATAATCTATACCTCAAGGCGAACACAATATATTGTGTTTTCGTTTGTTTCATATACAACATAGTTTATTATACATAGAGTGAATATGTTTGTCAATAGGCTAACGAAAGTATTTTATTTAAAAATATATATTTCTTTTTTCTTTCTTACGGCGTACTCAAGTGCAATTTTGGTTCCGCTTCTGCGGTCAGATAACGGCTGTGCATCGTTATAATACACAACGCAGAAGCTACTGTTATCTATCATATCAAAATTGCGCTTAATATAAACAGCCCTGCCCGCCCCCAAAATCTTATCCGGGTAATATGTGTTTTCGTAAAGTTTTAAAAGATATTGTTTATAATCATCATCAATAATGGGATACTCTGCTCGCACATAAACTCTCTTTATGTGTGAATGCTTCTCTTTAATTTTAGAAACAATTATGTAACAAAGCTCGTTGAAACGGCCTTTGCTTCCGAACAGAAATGTATCCACCCTTTCCCTTGTGACCAACTCTTCGATTTTTTCATAAACCTTGCTTTTTAGTTCTTCTGTCTCTATTATTGTTCTATGCCCGAAAAAACAACAGACGTTTCTCTCCATATTTAAACCCCTTTGAAGTAAATGATTATATAATTATTATACACAATGTTTCACTTAAAGTAAATATATCTGCAATTAAACATTATAATAAAACGTTGCTCTGTTAGGTAAAATATACTTACTAATAAAAAGGGGCAATTAAATGAAAACTGAATTTCCTGATAAATATATAACTCTTGGCTTGAAGATTGCATATTTCAGAAGAAAAGCGGGTTTTACGCAAGAATATTTTGCGGAGCTCATCGGAAAAAGTGTTAGCTTTGTAGGACAGGTTGAAGGAACGGGCACCGTTAGAGGCGTATCGCTTGAAACCTTGTTTAAAATTGCACAAGTTTTAAAGATTTCTCCCTCCAAGCTGTTAGAGGATGATTAAGTTTTTAATAGCTGTAAAAATTTTTCCATAAAAAACAGAAAGCTGAGTTACAAAACTCAGCTTTTTCCTTTTAATTAGGTTTCTTTGCGGCGTTTACAAAACTGCTGAACAATGCCAAGGATGCTTTATCCCCAACCTCTGCAAGATGCTCGGGATGCCACTGCACTGCCACGCCGTAATCACGGTCGGTAGCCACAACGGCTTCTATAACGCCGTCCGGGGAAACTCCCTCCGTCACCAAGCCTGCACCTATCTTCTTTACGGCTTGATGATGCATACTGTTGACTTCAACGGTATCCATACCGCAAATGCCTGCTATCTTACCGCCCTTAACAAGGCTTACACTGTGGTAAGGCACGTTATATGGACGGGGCTGACGGTGGACAGACTCTCTTTTGTATTCCGCCGGCAGGTCTTGATAAAGGGTGCCGCCGTAGGCTACGTTAATAAACTGTATGCCGCGGCAGATACCAAGGAAGGGCTTACCCGTAGCAAGGAACAACTTGCCAAACACAAATTCGTACTCGTCACGCTGGGGTGTAAGCTCCCCGCAATGCTCGTGCAGACAGCAACCGTAATAAGAGGGATGGATATCATCGCCGCCGGTAAACAATGCACCGTCGCAAAGCTCCGCCATCTGTTTTTGAATACCCTCGTCGGAGGTCATGGGAATAACTATCGGCACGCCTCCTGCCCTTTCAATAGCCTTCACGTAGCGCATATACACCGCCTGCGCTTGGCTATCCTTATAATAAGAAGGGGTAAGGGCGATAAGTGGTTTTCTTTCCATAGTTTTACATAAACTCCTTAACCGCTTTAACTATTGCGGCAGCGTTAAGGTTATACTTTTCAAGGAGAACGCCTGCAGGTGCGCTGGTACCAAAGCGATCGTTCATACCTACACGCTTCATCTTAGTAGGAGCGTTTTCGGAAAGAACCTCGGCAACGGCACTGCCAAGACCGCCAACAATGGTGTGTTCCTCGGCGGTAACAACTCTGCCCGTCTTGGTTGCGTACTTAACAACAACCTCTTTATCGATAGGCTTTATGGTGTGAACGTTAACTACAGAAATGTTGATGCCCTCTGCCGCAAGGATATCCTTTGCCTCCAACGCGGCGGCAAGCATTATACCCGTTGCAAAAACAACGGCGTCGTCGCCTTCACATATGGGCACCGCCTTGCCAAACTGGAACTTATAGGTTTCCTTATCGAAAACGGTGGGAACTGCGTATCTGCCAAGGCGAACGTACACGGGGCCATCGTACTTGAGGACCTCCTCTATACAAGCGTATGCCTCAACAGCATCGGCAGGGCTTATTACCATGAGGTTGGGGATAGTGCGAAGCACGCCCAAGTCCTCACAATACTGATGGGTTGCGCCGTCCTCGCCAACGGTTACACCTGCGTGGCTTGCACAAATCTTAACGTTAAGACGGGGGTAGCAAACGGAATTACGTATTTGCTCATAGGCTCTGCCTACTGCGAACATAGCGAAGGAGGAAACAAACACAGGCTTGCCCGTGGTGGCAATACCTGCCGCAACGGAAAGCATGTTCTGCTCTGCGATACCACAGTTGAAGAACCTTTCGGGGAACTTCTTGGCGAACATAGCCGTCTGTGTTGAGCCGGAAAGGTCGGCATCCATTACTATAAAATCATACTTTTCGCCCAGGTCTTGGAGCGCCTGACCGTAAGCCATTCTGGTAGCAATCTTTTCCATTACTTGAGTGCCTCCTTTGCTTTTTGATATGCGGCTTCAAGCTCCGCCTCGGCAACAGCGTACTGCTCCGCATTAGGAGCCTTACCGTGCCAGGACGCATTGTTTTCCATAAAGGAAACACCCTTGCCCTTAACGGTACGGCAAACTATAACAGAGGGCTTGTCGGTAACGGCCTCTGCCGCGGTAACAGCCTTGTCTATCTCCTCAAAGCTGTGACCGTCGATAGTCTGAACGTGCCAGCCAAAGGCGGCAAATTTATCTTCTATGGGGGAGGGGTTCATAACCTTGTGAACGTCACCGTCTATCTGCAAGCCGTTATAGTCTACAAAGGCGGTAAGCTTGTCCAGCTTATAGTGAGCGGCAAACATTGCAGCCTCCCAAACCTGACCCTCTTGTATTTCGCCATCGCCAAGGATGGTGTAAACACGGTAATCCTTACCGTCTGCCTTGCCTGCCAAGGCTATGCCGCAAGCGGCAGAGATGCCCTGACCAAGGGAGCCCGTAGACATATCCACGCCGTTAATGTGGCGGTCAGGGTGTCCCTGTAGCATACCGTCCACCTTACGGAGTGACCAAAGATGCTCCTCCTCGAAGAATCCGCGCATAGCAAGTGCCGCATAAAGGGCAGGTGCAGCATGCCCCTTGGACATAACGAATCTGTCCCTATCGGGGTTCTTTGCTGTTTCGGGAGAAACGTTCATCTTATCAAAATACAGATAAGTAACTATATCAGTGCAAGAAAGAGAGCCGCCGGGGTGACCGGAGCCCGCGCCGTGAAGCGCCTTAACTATAAGACAACGCATTTTTGCCGCTCTTTCGGCAAGCAAATACTGGTTTTGCATAAATCTCCTCCGCAAATAAAAAGCTTATTTATCTATGTAACGCAAAACATCGGTGAAAAACGGCGGTAAATCCGCCTCAAACTCCAGCCACTTACCGCTTACGGGGTGGACAAAGCCTATATGCTTTGCAAAAAGGCACTGCCCCACAAGGCGCGGTATGCTGCCGCCGCCGTAGACGGGATCCCCAACAACGGGATGCCCTATGTGCGCCATATGTACCCTTATCTGGTGTGTGCGCCCTGTTTCAAGTTTAAGGCGCAGGTGGGTATAGCCCGGAAAACGCCCAAGCACGCTGTAATGGGTAACGGCTTCCCTGCCTCCCATCACCACCGCCATACGCTTTCTGTCGGTTCTGTGACGGGCTATGGGCGCATTGACCGTTCCATTTTCTTCTTTTATGTTGCCGCGCACCACTGCCTCGTAAAGACGGGTGAAGCTGTGCTCGGCTATCTGGGCGGCAAGATGTGTATGTGCCGCGTCGGTCTTTGCCACTATAAGAAGCCCCGCCGTGTCTTTGTCTATACGGTGGACTATGCCGGGGCGAAGAACGCCGTTTATCGTGGAAAGCCTGCCCTGCAAATAATAAAGCAAGGCATTAACAAGGGTGCCGTCGGGGTTACCCGGTGCGGGATGCACCACCATCCCCTGGGGCTTGTTCACCACAAGAAGATGCTCGTCCTCGTAAACCACATCAATTGGAATATCCTGAGGCTTTGCCTCTATATCCTCAGGTGGCGGCAATAGGACAGTAACACTGTCGCCCTTCTTAAGCTTGGTGCGTTTCGGAACGATGACGCCGTTGACCGTAACAGCTCCGCTATCTATAAGCCCTTGAGCACGGGAGCGGCTTATATCCGCCTCGGTTGCCACGAAAACATCCAGCCTTGCGCCATCGTCCTCGCTATCGGCAATAAGGTTTATCTCCTCATCAAAGGCCCTACTCATCAGAAACTACCTTTTTTTCGTACACCACAGGATACTCCTGCTTTTTGTCATAAAAAAGCACGTAGATAACCAAAAGGAATCCGCCTATGGTAATAAATATATCCGCCACGTTAAAGATGGGAAAATCCATAAAATCGGTACGGAAAAAGTCTATAACCCCTCCGCCTTCGCGGAAAATACGGTCTATCATATTACCGATACCGCCGCCGAGAATAAAGCCCACTGACAAGGTAAGCAGCTTATGAGGCTTTTTAACCTTGTAATAAAGAAAAGCAAACGTGAAGATAGCCACAACGGAAAGCGTCATAAACACCCAACGGTGGTCCTTCAGCATGCCCCACGCCATGCCGGTATTGGTGGCGTAATGAAAACTTAAAACGTGGGGGATAACGGTAACCGTTTCGTCAAGGTTTTCCAAAACAAGCCATTTGCTTATCTGGTCTGCCAGCACGACGCACAGCACGGTTATAGCGCAAAACACGGTTTATTTACCCCCCAACATCCTATGATCTGATTATTCGGTTACCCTTTTACATCTGGGGCAAAGGGGCTGGCCGTCCTCGTCCTTTTCAGCGCTTTCGGTATACATCCAACAACGAACGCACTTTTCGCCGCTAGCCTCCTCAACCGCAACGGCAATGCCGCTTTGGGTGTCCGCAAAGGCGCCTTCGGGTGCTTTGTCCTCGGAAAGAACAACGTCGCTTACTATGAACAAGGTCCCCAGGTCGTCGGCAAAGTCACGGAAAAGCTTCATAGCCGCATTATCCGCGCTGCCGTAGATGGTTATTCTCGCTTCAAGAGACTTACCTATACGCTTTTCTGCGCGGGCTATCTCAAGCGCCTTCATAACATCGTCACGAACGGCGAAGAGGGCGTTGAAGTGAGCTTCTGCCTCGGGGAAGGAGTACTCTGCCTTTTCCTCGGGCATATCGTTGTAGAAAACGCTTTCCTTATTATCGCAATCTCTGTGGGAGATATAGCCCCAAGCCTCCTCTGCTGTGTAGGAGAGGATGGGCGCGATAAGACGGATAAGGGAATTAAGCACAAGATACATAACTGTCTGGGTGCCGCGGCGAACAGGAGAATCCTTCTTTTCGCAGTACAGACGGTCCTTAGTTATGTCGATATACAGCTTAGACATATCTATGGTGCAGAAATTGTGCAAATCGTGATAAATGGTATGGAATTCGTAGTCCTCAAAGGCCTTACGCACTCTGCCGCAAAGACCGTTAAGACGGGAAAGCGCCCACTTGTCGATATCGTCAAGGTCAGCGGGTGCAACCATGTCCTTCATGGGGTCAAAGTCGGTTTCGGGAGTGCCAAGGTTAGCCATAAGGATACGAAGGGTGTTTCTTATCTTACGGTATATCTCGGAAAGCTGCTTGAGTATCTCGGGGCTTATTCTAACCTCGCCCGTGTATTCCACGGAGGAAGCCCAAAGACGAAGCACGTCTGCGCCGTAGGTATCGCAAACCTGAAGGGGATCTACGCCGTTGCCCAAGGACTTGGACATCTTCTTGCCCTCGCCGTCAACAACCATGCCGTGAGTAATAACGGTCTTATAGGGGGCTACGCCACGGGTAGCAACGGAAGTAAGAAGGGAGGACTGGAACCAACCTCTGTACTGGTCGTTACCTTCAAGATATACATCGCAGGGGAAGGAATGATCAGGGAAATGATCAAGAACGTAAGCATAGGAAGAGCCGCTGTCAAACCACACGTCCATGATGTCCTGCTCTGCCTTAAGGCTCTTACAGCCGCACTTAGGGCAAACCGCCTTATCGCCTATAAGCTCCTCTGCGGTATGAGAATACCATGCGCTGGAGCCTTCCTTTTCAAACGCCAAGGCTATGCGCTCAATGGTATCAGCGTCGATAATAGGCTCGCCGCAATCCTCGCAATAGAAGATGGGAATGGGAACGCCCCACTTACGCTGACGGGAGATGCACCAGTCGGCTCTGTCACCAACCATGCTCTCAATACGTGCCTCGCCCCAGCCGGGGATCCAACGCACGTTCTTTATAGCCTCAAGGGCTTCTTTCTTAAAATCATTAACGGAGCAGAACCACTGCTCGGTAGCACGGAATATAACGGGGTTCTTACAACGCCAGCAGTGAGGATAGGTATGGATTATGTGCTGGGTAGCAAGAAGAGCACCGCTTTCCTTTATATCCCTAAGTATCTCAACGTTTGCATCCGCAGTCTTAAGACCCTCGTACTTGCCTGCAAGGGCGGTAAGACGACCTCTGGAGTCAACGGGAACGATAACCTCAAGTTCCTTGTAGTTACGGCAAACGGCAAAGTCCTCCATACCGTGGCCGGGAGCAGTGTGAACGCAGCCCGTACCGCTTTCAAGAGTAACGTGCTCGCCGTTGATAACAAGGCTTTCTCTGTCGATAAAGGGGTGTGCAGTCCTTACGTATTCAAGGTCACTGCCCATGAACTCAGCAACAAGCTCCACCTCTATACCGCATATTTCGGCAACCTTTTCTGCAAGTTCTACTGCTAAAACGTAGTACTCGTTGCCGGATTTATAAAGACCGTACCGGGCCTCGCCGTTAAGGCAGATAGCCACGTTACCGGGAAGAGTCCAAGTGGTAGTAGTCCAAATTACGAAATAAACGTTGTCAAGACTACCGGTGTGGGGAGCGATAAGCCCCTTGTCATCGGTAACACGGAACTTAACGTAGATGGAATCGCAGGGGTCCTCCGCATACTCGATTTCCGCTTCAGCAAGGGCGGTTTCGTCAGCAGGGCACCAATAAACGGGCTTAAGGCCCTTGTAGATATAGCCTCTCTGCTGCATTTTACCAAAGATGCGGATCTGCTCTGCCTCGAAAAGAGGGATAAGAGTAAGGTAGGAATTATCCCAGTCACCGATAACGCCAAGACGCTGCTGCTGCCCCTTTTGTCTTGCAACGTTGTCTCTTGCAAAGCCCTCGCAAAGGCGGCGGAATTCAACGGCGTCCATAGCGCCTCTCTTAACGCCATGCTTCTTTATCATCTGGTTTTCGATAGGAAGGCCGTGGGTATCCCAACCGTGAATATAGGGAGCCTTGTAGCCGGACATATTCTTGCTTTTTATGATAAAGTCCTTAAGGCATTTATTAAGGGCGTGGCCGATATGCATATCGCCGTTAGCGTAGGGAGGGCCGTCGTGCATAACAAAGGGCTTTTTACCCTCGTTGTTCTTCATTATGCCAAAATAAAGCCCCATATCATCCCAGCGTTTTTTTATCTCGGGCTCCTTCTGCGGAAGACTGGCGCGCATGGGGAATTGTGTACCCGGTAGATTAAGTGTGTCCTTATAATCCTTCATAGCCTAAAGTCCTTTTCTTGATAAATAATGTTATAACTGCCGAAAAGCAGGCGCTACGCCTGCTTTCCGGCTATGTAATAATAATTTGATTATTCGCCCGCCTTGGTCTTTTCAAGGCTTTTAATAAAGAAGTCGTCGTCTACGCTCTCTGTCGCAGCGGGGATAATCTCATCCTCCGCGGGCTTAGCATCTTCAACGCCCTCTGCAGGGTTAAGGTCTGCCTGCGCCTCCTCCTCACGGGTGATAGCACTGTCGCTCTTAACCGCCTCGGCAACGTCGCTGAGAATATTCTCAACTATAGCACCCTCATTGGGAAGTACTATCTCCTCAAGGCTGTTTACACTTATGCCCTGAAGTTCCTCTATGTGCTTGCGGTAAAGTTCAAATATTTCCTGCTTAAAGTCAAGAACGCCGGTACGGAGTTTCCACAGTTCCTCCTTTTCAGCAACCATGCGGCGCTTAAAGTCGGCAATAACTGCCTCGCAACGGTCCTTGATAGAGTCGGTAATAAGGTCTGCCTTTTCGGTAGCGTCCTTAATTATCTTCTCACCCATCTTCTGAGCGGAAACGAGAGTGCTTCTTATGGAAGCCTCCTCGTCCTGTATCTCGTCAAGTTTGGTAACAACTATACCGAGTTTTCTGTTAAGCTCCGCATTTTCACGGTAAAGCTCGGTATACTTTTCTATCAAAAATTCTATGTGGTCGTCAACCTCGGAGGGGTTGTAGCCCCTTACCGCCTTGGAAAACGCCTTGTTTTTAAGTTCATGCGGTGCCAACATTGCACATATTCCCCTTTCTTACCAACCGATAATGGTGAAAAGAAGCGACAAAACCATAACGATTATAATCGCAACGAACACGGACATATCGATAGGCATATCCTGAAACATTTCCATACTGTCCAGTTTGCGCCTTATGGGGGAAAGCACGGGCTCAGTAACGGTGTATATAAACGAGGCGAAAACGCCTGTCCCATCGGAAAACACACCCATAACCACACGCGCCATCAGTGCAAAACCGGTCAGCGAAACATACGCGCTTACTGTAAGCGCGATAAACGCCATTATTCTAAGCAAAACAAGTCTCCTTTAAGAAAACCTTACGCCTTAAAAGAACTCCTTCTGAGGACGGGAAGCGCCGTCGATCTCTGCGCTTACGTCAACGTTCTTGGGAGTGATTACGTAAGTAAAGTTAGCGGCACGCTTGATCTGACCGCCGATTGCATAGGTAGTACCGGTAAGGAAGTCAAGTATACGTCTGGTTTCTTCCTTGCTGATGCCTTCAAGGTTAAGCACTACGGTACGTCTTTCAAGAAGGTGGTCAGCAATGCCGGTAGATTCTTCATACTTTTCGGGCTTGATTATCTTCATCTCAAGTGCTGCTGCACCGTTGCCGGTTATAACGCCGGTCTGACGGGGAGCTTCTGCAACGGGTGCCTGACGGGGAGCCTCGGTATATTCCTCATCGCCGTATTCTGCACCGTTTTCATCGTCTATATACGCTTCTTCCTTGCCCAAAAGTTTATCTGTCCATTTCCATCTTGCCATAATTACATCCTCCGTTATATTTATTACTTTCTTTTTTATTAATTATAAATTCTGCTGCCGAAGATGCCGCTGCCTATACGAACCATATTAGAGCCATGCTCAACAGCAGTCTCCCAATCGCCGCTCATTCCGACAGACAATATCCTCATATTAACATTATCCACATTTTGTGCCTTTATGTCAATAAATATTTTGCTTAATTTTTGATAAATCTCAATATTTTTGTGTTCTTCGTCGCATTTTGGAGGAATTGCCATTATACCTTCCACCCTAATTCCTTCCAAAAGGGAAATTTTCTTTATAAACGCCTCGGCTTCCTCCGGCAGAATACCGCCCTTGCTTTCCTCGCCGCCTATGTTTATCTCCACAAGAACGGGCATAAGAAGCCCCTTTGCCACGGCTCTGCGGCTTATCTCCTCCGCCAAACGAAGACTGTCCACCGAATGAATAAGGGAGACCTTATCTATAATGTACTTTACCTTGTTGGTCTGAAGTTGACCGATAAAATGTATCTCCAGTTTTTCCTTGTCTATATCGTCATATTTAGAAAGAAGCTCGTTAACACGGTTTTCCCCTATGACCTTAAGGCCGCAGTCTGCCGCAAAATTGATATACTCTGCTGGGACGGTCTTGCTTGCACCCAACAGAGTCACCCCATCGGGGAGTGACGCCATTATCTTCTTAAGATTTTCTTTTATCAAAAGCTTTCTTTCGTCCATTAGCTAAAGCACCTTCCCCACGTACAGATTTTTGCCGCCGATAATAACGGTGTCGTGCAAGGATAGCTTAGTTGAGGAACGCTCGGATTTATTCTTGGGATTGGGAAGCTCCACCACGTAAAATCCGCCGGATTCACAAAGCACGTTGACAGTTTTAAAGATAACTCTGCCGGAGGAAAGGACGTAAACACCGTCAGTGCCGTCTTCATCGCGAAGTGCGGTAGTACGGATTTTGAGGCCCTGCACGGTGTTTTTTATCACCTGAACCTCTTGCATACGTGTAAAGTTGAAGTTGGTCGGCAGTGTGTTTGTGCTGAAAATAAGCACTACTTCCTCGCTTTTGGTATCCCCTACTGCCCTTTCAAAAACCATATCTATCTGTCGGTTATCGTTGTGAGTGAAGACTACCTTTTCCTATTCGCCCTCCTCAAAAAACACCGAATCCCTACGTGCACCGATAAAGGCTATGTACCATTTTGAACTGCGGGATATCTTCCCCACTGCACCGGAAAGGATGCTTTCCGACGGTTTTTGCTTAACAAGCTTTTTAAAGCCTGCCACGTCCAAGGTTTCAAGGGCTTTTTCGGAGAATAGATTTTCGTATCCGTCTGCCCCCGTGTAGAAATAGCCCGCCGCAGGGGAGGTTGTGGTCACCTTAACGCCGTCAAGTTGGCTTTGAAGCTCTGCCTTTTGCCTTTTTAGGGCAGAAATGCGGCTGCCGAAATAGTCCTTATCGTCGGAAACGATGGCAAGTCGGCGGTTCATTTGCAAAAGCAGGTCGTCCTTCATACGCTCTGCTGCTGCAAGGTCACCGTTTGCCACGCTTTTCTGCATTGAAAGCATATATTCGCCGATAGTGCCGTTTACCTTTGCAAGGTCGGTAGAGTAGCTGCTTGTTTCGATGTTGCTTTTATTAAGCAACTCTATCTTACGGTCAAGCTGGTTTATACTTTCTTGGATCACCGCCTCATCACTATCCTGATAGGTAACGCAAAGTTCAGTGCTTATCTTGACCTTTTCTCCGTTAGCCACGGAGTAGCTTCTTGTACCGCCGCCACTTTGCATAACCACGGTTTCATCACGAAAAACATAAGCGTTTACATTTATGGTATCGTTTACCACCGAATAAAAAGCGTGCTCGGTGCTTATATCGGTGGAAGCGCTGAGAGAAAGCTGCATCACCGTATACACTATCGCAAAAACGGAGCATATTATCGTAACCGTTTGCCTAAGTATACGTTTCATGTTGCGTCCTCCTTACTCTAATCGTTTAAAAATTCCTTTGCCATGGAAAGAGCTCTTTCAAAAAGAACGTCCTTCGGCTCGGTACAATCAAGGAACACCGCGTCCTCCATACGCTTGAAGTAGGTTATCTGCCTTTTTGCGTAGTTGCGGGTGGCCTGCTTTACCTTTTCCACCGAGTCTTCAAGGGTGCATCTTCCCTCGAAGTAAGGGAAAAACTCCTTATAACCTATCGCCTGACCCGCCGTGGGCGTGTCGCCTATACCCATTTTATAAAGCTCCTCGGCCTCATTTAAAAGCCCCGCCTCCATCATAAGGTCAACCCTTTGATTGATGCGCCGATACAGATAATCTCTATCCGGAGAGGAAAGAACAAAAAGCAGTCTTTTAAAGCGGGTCTGCTCCCTTTTCTCACTGTTAAGCTCTGTCTTGGTCTTGCCCGTTACAAGGTATATCTCTATCGCCCTTGCAACCCGCTTAACGTTGTTTGGGTGTATCTCTGCCGCAGAGGTGGGGTCTATGGTCTCAAGGTATGAGTGAAGCGCCTCAGCACCCTCTCTTTCCGCCTTTGCCATAAGAGACTCTCTTACAGAGGCGTTGCTGTCTGCCGTTTCGGAAAGCATCCTTCCACCCGTAAGGGCGTCTATATACAGCCCCGTGCCTCCTGCAATTATGGGCACCCTGCCTCTTGCATGGATGCCCTCGGCTATCTCCCCTGCCGTCTCTGCAAAGGCCCCTGCCGAAAAAGGATCCTTGATATCCAACACGTCTATAAGGTGATGAGGGACTCCCTCCATCTCCTCCTCGGTCACCTTTGCGGTGCCTATATCCATACCGCGGTATACCTGAGTAGAGTCACCCGATATGATCTCGCCGTTCAAAGCCTTTGCCAGCCTTACCGACAAGGCGGTTTTACCCGTTGCAGTAGGCCCGGTAAGAGCTAAAAGCTTTATCATTTAAACTTAAACCCCTTAACGATAGCGTTAAAGCCCTTCACTGCCTCCTCATAGTCGGCATCGTCAGCGGTAAGGGTAACCATAAACAGCTGACCGTAGTAAACGCATATCACCTGACGGAAATTGTACGCCTTGCCCGAAACGGACGAACCCGTATAGGTTACGTCGATGGCCTTGACCCCGCCAAGTTCTGCATCTTTTATCTCGCCCTCTTTAAAGTTAACAAGGGTTCCGCTTACAGAGGCCTTATAGCTGTTTTCCCAGTATTCCTTTGCGGAATAGTTATCGCTCATAGCGAAAACAGAAGCGATAACCGTTGCCTTGCCGAGGCTGAAACGGTAATAAGCCTCTGCCCTTTCCATGGTCCAGCCCGCGGGGGTAGGAACACTGAACTCGGCAACGCCCTTATCCTCTACCGCAGATATCTCCTCAGCGGCGGTAAAGGCAAAGCTTTCTTTTATATCCTCCATAACGGAGGAATGACTGTCGTAGTTAAAAGCGGAGGACATAAAGGTTGCAACGCAAATTCTTCCATCCCCCTCAAAAACCGTCTGATGGATAACGTAATCCGCAGACTTGCCTGCGCCATCGGGCTGACCGTCCAGTTTCGTCTCACCCTTAAGGCTTACCTCTATAACTGCGCTGTACCCGCTGTTTATCCCTTCCTTTTCAAAGGGGCCTCTTTTATTTTCCAAAACCTTGTACTTGTCATAAATGAGGGAAAAGCCGCCCACACCGCTGTTAAAATAGTCGGTAGCGGAGATGCCGTCTGCATTTTCAAACACGGTAAAGCGCACCATAGCGTAGGGCAGCGCGCCACCCGCCTCTGCCACGGTAAGCTGAGTGGTGGCGCCGTTGTTAAGGATCCTCCACGTTTCGGGATAAGAAAAACTGTAACCGCCCTCAGGATTCTTGCCCTCTACAAGCTCTATTTCCTCATTACAGGCGGCAAAGGGCAGACAGAGAGCCAAAGCAAGGAGCAAAGCGAAAATACGCTTAGTTCTTGTGGTTAAGCGTAACAAGCGTGTATTCATTTCCATCCTCACCCTCCTGCACTATAGTTTTGGTGTCCTTATCAAAGGGAAAAACAACGCTGTAATAGCCTACGTTATCCATTTTATATGTATCACTCTTTTCAACGGTAGCGTAAAAGTTTACCATCAGCTTATCACCCGATTTTTCGGTTTTAACGTCGGAAAGGTAAAAGCCTGCCTTTTCCACACGCAGCTTAACAGTAACGGTATCGTCTCCGTTATCCACGGAATTGCTTACCGTTATATCGTCCTTGGTAAGAAGCACGTCGCCCCTTACTGCCCAGTTTAAGGTCAAGGCAAGAACGCCGCAAACTACGGAAAGCACGATCAGCGCCGCAAGGACCTTTCCCCATACGCCGCCCCAAACAGATTTTATTTTTAACATATCATTACCTCTTAAACAAACAAAAGCAAAAATATCGCCTATTAATTTTTATAATACACTATTTTTATTCTTTATACAATAGTTATTACAAATTTTTCTACTTAAGAGGCTGCATTTCTTTATCAAAAAGCATTTCTCTTACCGTTTCGGAAAAGCGCACCTTATCTCCTAAAAAGTCCACCAGATATTTGGGGTTAAGGTAAGCGTCGGGGGCGGCAGAAAGGGTTGCCTTAAGTATAACGCCTCTATCGGTATCCACCGCAGAAACGCCGTATATCATGGGTGATATATCGGTCATCTCGCACTTCTTTTTGCTTTTCTTTTCAACAACTACTTCTCCCCTAAGCGCTTTCTCAACCTCTGCCGCCTTTAGGTCGGTATCAAGGCTTATAAGGTAGGACGCCGCGTAAAGCTCCTTAAACTTTTTAACGGGATACGCCGCACCTATAACGGGAGTGTCTCCCGGCATCACCGCACCAAGCATCTCTGCCGCCCTTTTGGGGGATATCCTTTCGGTTATGTCTATATCGAAAACGTCGTAAAGTGCTTCTTGAAATATAGAAACGGGAAGTGCAAAGACTAACTTGGGATGAGGGTTGAAGCCCTGAGAGTAGTAAAGGGGCAGGCCGCTTCTTATAAGGGCGCGCACTACCGCCCTTTGGGTGTCAAGGTGAGAAACGTACTTACTGTTGCCCTTTTTTTGCCAAAAAATGCGGAGTGTGTATTTTACAGGGGGTTGCATTATTCCTTACCTCCTTTTTTGCATACGGTACAGCCCTTGTCCTGCATACCGCAGGCACTGCAGCGGGTACGGCAGTCAGGGGTGGTTCTTTCCGCTATCGCTGCTTTTGCCTCTCTTATAAGGAACTCCTTGGTAACGCCGCAGTCGATGTGGTCCCAAGGCAATATTTCATCAAAGCCCATGGTGCGGTTGGCATAGAACTCCGGGTCAATGCCCGTGTCCTCGAATATCTGCATCCATTTACCGTAATCAAAAAACTCGTCCCAGCTGTCAAAGCGCTGACCGCGGCGCACCGCCTCGGCAATCGCCGCAGACAGACGGCGGTCTCCGCGGGCAAATACCGCCTCAAGGAAGCTTACCTCGCTGTCGTGATAATTATAGCTTATCTTACGGGTTGTAATACATTCTTTAAGTAAAAGTTGCTTGCGCTTAAGCTCATCTATCCTGTCCTGAGGCATCCACTGGAAGGGTGTGAAGGGCTTTGGCACAAAGCAGGAAACGCTTATGGTAACGCTAACGCCGCCCTTGCCCTTGCTTCTCTTTTTTGAGTAGTAAAGGTCAACTATACGTTGGGCAAGCCCTGCTATACCTCTTATGTCGTCGTTGGTTTCGGTTGGCAGTCCGTTCATAAAATAAAGCTTAAGAGAGCTTCTGCCACCGTCAAAGGCGGCGGCGCAGCCTGCCATTATCTCGTCCTCGCTTATATTCTTGTTTATAACGTCACGCAGGCGCTGAGTGCCCGCCTCGGGAGCGAAGGTAAGGCCGCTTTGGCGCACGTTCATCGCCTTTTCCATAAGTTCTGCGTAAAAGCTGTCTATGCGCATGGAGGGAAGCGAAAGATTTACCCTCTCCTTCTCTGTCCAGCCGAGAAGCTTTTCAAGAGCCTCGCCCAGACCGCTGTAATCGCTTATGCTGAGTGAGCACATGGATATCTCGTTGTAGCCGGTGCTTTTGTAAAGCGCCTTTGCCTGAGCGTTAAGGGTGTCAGGGCTTTTTTCTCTTACGGGGCGGTATACCATGCCCGCCTGACAGAAACGACAGCCGCGTATACAGCCGCGGAACACCTCAAGAACCATGCGGTCGTGAACCGCCTCTATAAAGGAAAGCTCGTGCTCCGTAGGGAAGGGAGCAGAGTCCATATCCGTAAGGAAGGTCTTTTCTATAACCGCGGGAACGTCCTCGTATTTAGGAGTGAAGGCGGCTATGGTACCGTCCTCCTTATAAGAAACGGTGTAGAGAGAGGGCACGTACATGCCCTTTAGCTTTGCCGCCTCTCTAAGGAACTGTTCCTTAGTCTTGCCAAGCTGCTTGCACTCGCGGTAAAGGGCAACAAGCTCACACAAAGCAAACTCACCCTCGCCTATGGAGAAAACGTCAACAAAATCAGCCACGGGCTCCGGATTGTAGGCGCAGGGACCGCCCGCTATAACCAAGGGATACTCCTCACCGCGGTCTGCGGCAAGCATAGGTATACCCGAAAGGTCAAGCATGTTGACCATGTTGGTGTATGCAAGCTCGTATTGAAGGGTAAAGGCGAGGATATCCATATCCTTAAGATCGTCCCCGCTTTCAAGTGCGTAAAGAGGCACGCCCTCCTTCCTCATTTCCCTCTCCATATCGTCCCAAGGAGCATAAGCGCGCTCGCACCACACGTAGGGAAGGCTGTTAAGGCAGTGGCGAAGTATCTTTACCCCAAGGTTTGACATGCCTATCTCATAGGTATCGGGGAAGCAAAATGCCATTCTTACGTCTACCGTGTTTTTGTCCTTTATAAGCTCGCCGTATTCACCGCCCGTATATCTGCCGGGCTTTTCTACTTTGGCAAGAAGATGCTTAATTCTTTCCGTGTTCATGTTCTTTCTCCATTCAGATAGGCTTTAAGATACTGACCCGTGTAGGAGTCCTTGCATTCCGCTACCTCCTCGGGAGTGCCGCATACCACAACGGTACCGCCGCCGTCGCCTCCCTCGGGTCCCATGTCTATAATATAGTCCGCTGTCTTTATAAGGTCAAGGTTATGCTCTATCACCACCACGGTGTTACCTGCCGAAACGAGGCGCTGGAGCACCTCCTTAAGCTTGTTTACGTCGTCGGTATGAAGCCCCGTGGTGGGCTCGTCAAGGATATAAAGGGTCTTGCCCGTGTTGCGCCTTGCCAGCTCTGAGGACAGCTTTACCCTCTGAGCCTCACCGCCCGAAAGAGTGGTGCTGCTTTGGCCTATCTTTACGTAGCCAAGGCCCACGTCCCGCATGACGGTCAGCTTGCGCTTTAAGGAGGGATACGCCTCGAAGAACTCCGCGCCCTCGTCTACGGTCATATCCAGTATATCGCTTATGGTCTTACCCTTATACTTTATCTCAAGGGTCTCTCTGTTATATCTTTTCCCCTTGCACACGTCGCAGTTAACGTACACGTCGGGCAGGAAGTGCATCTCTATTTTAAGGGTGCCGTCGCCCTGACACGCCTCACATCTGCCGCCCTTAACATTGAAGGAAAATCTGCCGTCGGTATAGCCCCTCGCCTTTGCATCGGGAGTGGAGGCGAAAATGGAGCGTATCTCCGAGAAGATGCCCGTGTAGGTAGCAGGGTTGGAACGGGGAGTGCGTCCTATGGGGCTTTGGTCTATGGCAATTATCTTGTCGATGTTCTCCAGCCCCTCAATGCATCTGTGCTTGCCCGGTGTAAGGGTGTATCTGCCCAACGACTTTGCCACACTGTTGTAAAGCACTGAGTTTACAAGGCTGGATTTGCCGCTGCCGCTGACCCCCGTAACGCATACAAGGCATCCCAAGGGAAAGCTTACGTCTATATCCTTAAGATTGTTTTCCGTGGCGCCTCTTACGGTGATAAAGCTGCCGTTGCCCTTTCTGCGCTCCTTCGGGATATCCACCTTAAGCTTACCCGAAAGATAAAGCCCCGTGAGAGAATGCTCGTCCTTCAAAAGCTCCTCAGGTGTGCCCGTAAACACCACCTCTCCGCCGTGGATGCCTGCGCCCGGGCCTATATCCACCACGTAGTCAGCGGAAAGCATCGTCTCCTCGTCGTGCTCTACCACTATAACGGTGTTTCCTATATCTCTTAAATGCTTAAGGGTTTCTATCAGCTTGCGATTGTCCCGTTGGTGAAGCCCTATGCTGGGCTCGTCCAGTATATAAAGCACGCCCATAAGGGAAGAGCCTATCTGAGTAGCAAGGCGTATACGCTGAGCCTCGCCGCCGGACAGTCCGCCGGATTTACGGGAGAGGGTAAGGTAATCAAGCCCCACGCTGGTAAGAAAACTTAGTCTTGCCTTTATCTCCTTCAGTATCTCCTTGGCGATAGAGGCATCCTTTTCAGAGAGGGTAAGGTCTTCGAAAAACCTTTTACACTTGCCCACCGAAAGGTCGCAAAGTTCTGCTATATTAAGGCCGCCGACGGTAACCGCCAACGCCTCTGCCTTAAGACGCTTGCCGCCACAGTCGGAGCATGGAATGTTCTCCATAAACTCCTCGTAGTACTCTCTGGTGGCAAAGTCGTTGCCGCTTTGGTTGTAACGGCGGTCTATCATATTTATAATGCCTTCAAACTTCGGCTCGTAAACGTCGCGCCTGCGTGCCTTTACTGCACCCATGTTGCCATACAGAAGCACGTCAAGGGCCTCGGGGCTGTATTCGTCGATGGGTGTGTGGATATCGAAGCCGTGGAACTTACCAAGACGGTTGTATATATCACCGCTGTAACTCCCTGCGGTAATAGATTTAAAGCCGTTGCACACTATGGCACCCGTATAAAGAGAACGGGTTTTATCGGGGATAAGCTTATCGGGGGACAAAACAAAGCTTTCTCCCAGCCCACCGCATTTCTCACAAGCACCGTAGGGGTTGTTAAAAGAAAACATACGTGGCGTAAGCTCCCCAAGGCTTATTCCGTGGGTCTTGCAGGCGTAGTTTTGAGAGAAGGAAAGCTCCTCCCCGTCACTGCCGTCCTCCTTAAGAGTAAGCACCGCCATAAGCCCCTCGCCCAGTTTTGCGGCGGTCTCAACGCTGTCGGTAAGACGGGTGCGGATATCTCCGCGCATTATAAGACGGTCTACCACTATGTCTACATCGTGCTTTTTATTCTTGTCAAGCTCGGGTCTTTCCCCGATCTCGTACATAATGCCGTCTATACGCGCCCTTACAAAGCCGCTTTTCGCCGCAGAGTCCAGCACCTTGTCGTGCTGACCCTTTTTGCCCCTTACCACGGGAGCAAGCACTAAAAACCTCGTCCCCTCGGGGAGAGCCTCTATGCTGTCAACTATCTCATCCACCGTCTGTTGGGCTATGACCTCTCCGCAAACAGGACAATGAGGCACGCCCACGCGGGCGTAAAGCAGACGTATATAGTCGTATATCTCCGTAACCGTACCCACAGTGGAGCGAGGGTTTTTGGAGGTGGTCTTCTGGTCAATGGATATGGCGGGAGAAAGACCGTCTATGCCGTCCACATCGGGCTTATCCAGCTGACCCAAAAACATACGGGCATAGGAGGACAAAGACTCCACAAAGCGGCGGTGCCCCTCAGCGTATATGGTGTCAAAGGCAAGGGAGGATTTACCCGAGCCCGAAAGCCCCGTAAACACTACAAGCTTGTCCCTTGGTATGGAAAGGCTTATATCCTTAAGGTTGTTTACCCTTGCGCCTCTTACCGTAAGTTTTTTGTTCATCGTGTTTGCTCCTTTAAGCCATAAGCGACCTTATCTTGTCACGCAGCGCGGCGGCTGTTTCGAAATCCAGCTCCTTTGCCGCCTGCTTCATCTGCTTTTGCAGTTTTTCTATAAGCTGCTTCTTCTCTGCCTTGTTCAGCTTTCCGTCGGGAGAGGAGCCCTTTACCGTTATCTCGATAGGCGCTCTTATCTCCTTGATTATTGTTGTTGGGGTTATGCCGTGTGCCTTGTTGTACTCGTCCTGCTTTTTACGGCGGCGACTTGTTTCATCCATAGCACGGCGCATTGAGCCCGTTATTTTGTCGGCATACATTATTACTCTGCCGTTTGCATTACGCGCCGCCCTGCCTATGGTCTGTATAAGGCTCATTTCACTACGCAAAAAGCCTTCCTTATCCGCATCAAGTATGCCTATCAGGGCAACCTCCGGCAGGTCAAGCCCCTCGCGAAGGAGGTTTATACCCACAAGTACATCGTATTCCCCTGCGCGAAGCTGACGAAGCAGCTCTATTCGCTCTATTGTTTCTATATCGTAATGGAGGTATTTTGTCTTTATGCCGTTTTGCAAAAAATACTCCGACAAGTCCTCTGCCATCTTTTTTGTAAGGGTGGTTACAAGCACCCTTTCGTTTTGCTTTATGCAGTTTCGTATCTCCCCAAGGAGGTCGTCTATCTGCCCTGCAACCGGGCGCACCTCCACCAAGGGGTCAAGAAGCCCCGTGGGTCTTATTATCTGTTCCGCCGTGTTCTCCGCCCTTTCCTTTTCAAACTCGGCAGGAGTTGCGCTGACGTATATGGTGGCGCCTTTCTTTTCAAGAAACTCCTCAAAGCGGAGAGGTCTGTTGTCATAGGCGGAGGGAAGACGGAACCCATAGTCGATAAGGTTCTTCTTCCTCGCGCTGTCGCCGCCGCTCATGCCCCTTACCTGAGGCACGGTAACGTGGCTTTCGTCTATTATAAGCAAAAAGTCCTCGGGAAAATAGTCAAGCAAGGTATAGGGGACACTGCCCGGGGCTCTGCCGGAAAGCACGCGGGAGTAGTTTTCAACGCCGCTGCAATATCCTATCTCCCTTATCTGCTCCATGTCGAACGTGGTGCGCTCCTTGATACGCTGGGCTTCGATAAACTTCCCTTGTGCCTCAAAGAACTCCACCCTCTCCAGCATCTCGTCATATATCTCCTTAAGCGCCTCCTTGCGAAGGTCCTCGTCGGTAACGTAATGAGACGACGGGTACACTGCCGCATGGTTAAGGCGGGCGTTTACCTCACCCGTTACCGTATCCACCAAGGAAACGCGGTCTATCTCGTCACCGAAAAACTCCACCCTTATAGCGTTTGCTCCGCTGTTGGAGGGGAATATCTCCACCACGTCGCCCCTTACGCGGAAATTGTTACGCTCAAAGCCGATATCGCTTCTGGTATACTGAACCGCCACAAGGCGCTTTATAAGGTCTTCTCTTGTCATTTGAAGCCCTGCGCGAAGGGAGATCACCTGCTTACGGTACTCCTCAGGGTCACCGAGAGAGTAGATGCAGGAAACGCTGGAAACTATGATAACGTCACGCCTTTCAAACAATGCGCTGGTGGCGCTGTGACGAAGCTTGTCTATCTCGTCGTTGATAGAGGCGTCCTTTTCTATATAAACGTCCTTGCCGGGCACGTATGCCTCAGGCTGATAATAGTCGTAGTAGGATACAAAGTATTCTACTGCATTGTTAGGGAACATCTCACGAAACTCCGAGCAAAGCTGTGCGGCAAGGGTCTTGTTGTGAGCAAGCACCAAAGAGGGTCTGTTTATATTGGCTATGATGTTAGCCATAGTAAAGGTCTTACCACTACCTGTAACACCCAGTAAAACCTGCTCTTTTAAGCCT
>JAFQKR010000061.1 GCA_017396825.1 Clostridia bacterium | reverse complement strand
TTGATACTCAAATACGACGCAGGACTTATATAAACTTTTGAAAGGGAGATGATTGCTTCTACATACATTAACTGCTGCCCTAAGGATTAGTTTTATACACCGCCGGAAGGCTGATACGTAAATTTCAAATCCCTTTTCCGCCCATTTTTTCATCTCTTTAAAACCTAAAACTTAACCATATCCTCACTTACCTCCTCCATTTTTTAAAAACCCTTAAACACCATCAGTAAAGGAGAGTTTTATGAAAAGAATAATAGCTTTATTATTGTGCTTTGTGCTTGCGGCGAATTTCGGCATTGTTCACGTATCCGCAGAAGAAGCAACCAGCGGCACCTGGGGACAGCTTACGTGGGTACTTGACGCGGAAGGCACTCTTACCATAAGCGGCGAGGGCGAGATGGCACCCGATCCTGATTATCCCGACCCTGACAGGGATCCTAAGTGGGATCACACAAAAGTAAAAACGGTAATAATTAAAGAAGGCGTTACTTCTGTTGGGATTGGTGTTTTCAGCGCCCATAATGTTTTAACAAAAGTAATACTTCCTGATTCTGTTACACGCATTGGCAAAATGGCGTTTTATGCTTGTGTTTCGTTAAAAGAGATTGTTTTACCCGATGCATTGACGGTTATAGAAGGATCTGCTTTTTGCAATTGCGAGCGTTTAGGACCTATAAACATTCCCGAAAGTGTAGAAACCATAGGCGAAGCGGCTTTTTGGGGGTGCAGCTTGCTTAGATTAACCATACCTAAAAACGTTAAATCTATTGCTTCCAAAGCATTTTCGGGAACAAGTATTGGGGAAATAACCGTTGATAAGGATAACCCTGTTTACCGTAGCGAGGGCAACTGTCTTATAGAAACAGCAAGCAAAACAGTAATTGCGGGATGCAGAAAAAGCGTTATTCCCGAGGGAGTAGAAGTTATTTCTGAATATGCCTTCAGCAATTTATTTGGTTTTACTAAAGCAATTATACCCTCTACCGTAACCACCATCGGCGATAGGGCGTTCTCCAACTGCTACAGCCTTAAAAAAGTAGTTATACCTTCTTCTGTGACCAACCTTGGTGCCTGGGTGTTTGACGGATGCTACAACCTAAAACAAGTAGTTATACAGTCTGCCTTAAAAAGCATTAACGCTGGTATGTTCTTCAAATGCAGAAAACTTGAACAAGTAGTTATTCCCGACAGCGTTGAAGTAATTGGCGACCATGCATTTTTTGAGTGTGAAAATATAAACGTATACTACACGGGCTCCGAGGAAAAGTGGAACGGTGTTAAAACGGCTGAATATGGCAATTCATCACTAAAAGACTGTTCTGTTACCTTTAATTTCGTAATGCCCAGGGGTGACGCAAACGGTGACCTTGTGGCAGATAATCTTGATGTGGCTGTAGTTCTTAAATATGATGCAGGCATAAAAGACCTTATAGATGAAGCCACCGCAGATTATAACGGCGACGGGGTTGTTGACAACCTCGATGCAACCTTGATACTCAAATACGACGCAGGACTTATATAAACTTTTGAAAGGGAGATGATT
>JAFQKR010000060.1 GCA_017396825.1 Clostridia bacterium | reverse complement strand
CCTTGTTTTCAACATCGTATATCCACAATGTTCAAGCCGTGCTTTTTTGCGTATTCATAGGTTTGTGCAGCTCCGCCCCAGCCGTGTGTAACATAGCAGATTGCATATTTTGAGTTATCTACGAGAAAGCGGTTACGCTTCGGGATCGCCGCCTTAAAATGATATTTCTCAAAGCCATCGGGGTAGAGTATTTCGTCAAAGAGGTCTTTGTTCCGCACGTTAAAGGTAAGGTACGGAATTACAAGGATATTTTTGATATGAGGGTACTTTTCCTTTAACTCATATACAACCCTTGCACCGAGCCAATCAAAGCCGCCCATACCGCCCGAAAGGAAGGTTTCGACACCTTTTTGTATCAATTCTTCGGCGGCGGCACGGACTTTCTCTTTATCCACACCCCAACACTCGCCGTGTCCGATAAAAGTCGCTGTTTTCTCCATTGTGTTCATCTCCAATAGGCTATGTATAGCCTAAAAGTAGTATGCGTAGCCTATAATCGTCAAAAAAATTGACTACACTATATATAGCAAAATGTGTATATAGGGGTAGTCAGTATGACCGATCAACGCTCACCGCTATGCAAAGCGGTTAAAAATAGAATATTGCAGATATGCGATGAAAAGGATTTAACCATAAATGCGTTGGCAACCGCCGCAGGCTTGCCGCCGTCCTCGATAAAGAATATCCTTTACGGCAAAAGCAAAAATCCTAAAATCGCAACCATAAAAATCATTTGTGACGGGGTTAATATGTCCCTTAAAGACTTTTTCGACTCAGCAGAGTTCGATAACCTCGACCAAGAAATAGAGTAGTAACGGCAGGTGCAGTATAGACACCTGCCGTTTTCGTCTATTTAAGGCAATACGCTTTCAAGCACTTGCCAATCATCACTACCGATGTCATCGGAATAGTGATCCATACAGATACACAGTTCATCGGTTGTTGCATCGTTGCGGACGATACCGCCTTTTAATCCGTGTTCGTCAAGATAGGCTTTTAACACACCAAATTTCTTCGGTGTATAAAGGTCTATATCTTGGCTATTGCCGCTACGGTCAAAGCCGCCCTTTGTTTCGATGATCCATAACTCGCCGTTAACGGAAATAATATAGTCGGGATAGAACAGTTTTTGCCTATTGGAATTATCCGTATAGACGATAGAAAAATACTCGTTGCCCTTGTCCCCGTTTTTATACCACCATTCCACGCTGTCGGAACGCTCGCAGAATTTTTCAAATTTAACCTCCGGCATAGAGCGTGGTGCGGCAGAGGAGAGATAATTCTGATATACGTTCTTTTTCATTACGAGCTGCGTTTTCGCTTCGCCGTTGTAGGTGAATAAACAAGACTGCGGAATGCGGAACTCGTAATAAGATTTTTGCTGAATTTCAAACTGCATTTGAGCCAATTCATAAGCCATAGCTTCACGCACTAAATGGCGAAGTCTGTCAGCGTTGTTTATTACGAAGGCGTAAACCTCTCTCGGCTCTAAAGCAAGGATTTTACGGCTGTACTTAAAGTTTTTATCAAACAGTTTGCGAATAATGGTGTTCATATACGAATATTCCATACCGACTTCCAAGCCGATCCTACCAACTTTTTGATGGTAATCTCGTCCGTGTGTATGGGTATTCAGTTTTTCAGTAACAGCAATAGCGTTCATATCTGCCGCCGCAAAATCAAGGGTAGCAGTTTCACCCGAAAGGGTATGCTTTACGATATTTTCGCTCAACTCATAGCCTGCAGTCTGCAAACGTGTCCGATTTTCCATTTTGTCCGTACCAATGCCAAGTTCCTTCTGAGCGTAGGCAACAATGGCTTGTAATGCCTTTTGTGGATTACGGGTACTTGTTACCATTGTTCGCTGTTCGCTTGTGAGCGTTATGTCTTTATATTCATTTTTAAGGAAAAGAGTACAAGCGTTTAATGCACCTTTGTCGAGAGCCATTTTTACGCCTGCGGTGAATTTTTCATCGAGGGTGTAAAGATAGCAACTGTCAAGCAGGTCACTTCCATAGTGCTTTGCTTCGGGCATACGGCGAATACGACCTATCGTTTGTATCTCAAAGGTTTCGTCCATATTATCACGAAGTTTCACAAGGATATGTGCTCTCGGACAATCCCAACCCGTAGCAACTGCTTGTTTTATAATGACCGCAGAGGTGGCAGCGTTAGGCTCGTCTATGCCTTCTAAGTTTTCGTGCTGATCGGAGAGCCATACCGCAAGTTGTCCGTTCTCATAGGTCAACCCCTGCGTTTCAAGGTAGCGTTCCACTCCATCCTGCAAGGTTTCTGACTTGTTCGGGATCTGAATTACAATCAAGGGGTTTATATCCGTATTTCGCTGTAAAAATGCTGCACGGAGTTCCCTTTGCTTTTGGAGTGCCCTTTCAAGTAGAAAAGCCGTTTGATCTTCCGTTTCAATGGTCTGCGGAAAGTCTTGGTTAATAACAAGCATTTTTTTGATAAGTCCCGCCGCAATAACCTCTTCTTCGGGAATTTCGATGATCTCCGCCTTGG
>JAFQKR010000059.1 GCA_017396825.1 Clostridia bacterium | reverse complement strand
GTACTGTGAGCCGAGGTTCGTTTTGAACGAAAAAATAGAAAAAATCAAAGAGAATCCGAGGATTAACTTCTCGGATTCTCTTCTTTATGAGAGCAAATTTTATGTCTTTTTCGTGTTCTGTGCCTTTGTCAGCGGTCTGAACCCATCCGATGAGATATCGGATGGGTTTTCTTTTTCCTTGAAATCTTAAAGCTTGTCGATGATACCTGCGTCGTACTTAAGTATCTTTGCCGCATCAAGGTTATCTACATAGCCGTCGCCGTTTACGTCAGCGGCTTGCTTTTGTTTATCACTGAGGTCGGTGATACCTGCGTCGTACTTAAGTATTGCCGCCGCATCAAGGTTATCTATGTAGCCATCGTTATTAACGTCGCCTATGGTAACAATATCATCCTTTGCTTTTATTCTGAAGCCCGCACTGCCTGCGTTGGTAACAGCGTTATCGCCCACGGCTTTGGCATAAAGTGAATAGTTGTTAAGTTCTTCGCTTACGTTGGTGATGGTAAGAGTGGACGTACCGTTCTTGGTCTCTACACTGAAAGTGCTTTCGGGGAATGCTTTTTGCATCTGTTCAAGAGTAAATACCTGAGCATAATCCTCGTCAACGGTTGTTTCAAACATCCAGTCCGCTTCTGTCATATTATCCGCGCCAAAACTGAAACTTACAGTGTCGCCTTCGTAACACCCCACGCTTTTAACAAATGAAGTTATGGTGGGTTTTACAACCTCAAGGGTGAAGGGCAGAGCGTTGTCCTCACTGTAAGCTATGGTCCCAAGGGCGTTTTTAACGGAATAGCCCAATTTGTAGGTATTAGCTATGCTTGCCGGCACGTTTTTAAAGGTAACGGTTGCCCTGTAAATATCATTGCTAAACTTTTGGAAGGATAATTCGTAGGTTATGCCTTCTTTTGTGGCAAACTCGTCCAGCGTATAGGGTTTAAAAACGCCCAAACGGCTGCTTACAGTCCAGGTAATGTTTTCAAAATAATAGCCCCAAAGGTAGAAAACAGCATCCTCTCCCTCTTTAAAACTACCGCCGTAGTAGCGGTCAACAATGGGTCTGTCGCCAAAGGTTATAGTGGCAACGTCGCTTGTAACAGTAGAGTAGGCGGTGCTTGTTATAACACAACGTGCCTTGATGCTACTAACCTCGTCGCCTTCGGTGGTAATGGCAAGTATGCGGTCCTGATAGCCCTCAATTATCGTACCGGCCTCTGCAAGACTTGCCACCAAAGAGTCGTTGAGGTTTACCCAGCCGCCGTTTACCTGCACCTGCCATTGATAGGACAGCGCATGGTTTGCAATAACGGTAGTAGCCGCCGTTTCTCCGGGAGCAACCGTGCAATTTGCAGGCTGCGTCACTATCTCTGCGTGGTTGCGGTCGTTGCTTATCTCCACACGGTTCGAATATTTAAAAACTAAGGTTACATCATCAAATATAACCTCTATACCCGCCTGTATCCTTACACAGCCCCCGTAATCTGCATAGTTTACGGTGTGATGAGTGCTGTATACCTTAGTTACTTCGCCTATTTCCTGGGTCTCCTTGTTCACCTGGCAATGGCTTACAAAAGGCTTGACTGTGAGAACGCCCTTCATGCTTTCAGGCACGGTGTACTTTACACGGAAGGTGTCTGACTGGTTGGGAGCCACTACCGTATAATCGTAATAGTAGGAGGGGGTAACCTCCAGCTTGAAGGTTTGGCTACTTACTGCGTACACAGTTTTGCACTTGTGTAACTGCTTAAGAGTAAGCTCCTTTGCATCCTTCGCCTTGCTGCCGTCAAAATAGTAGGCATAGGTTGCGCCGGAAAAAATCTCACCGGCGCTAATATCCTCAAATTGGTCGTTGCCTTCGCTGTTATAGGTAAAGGTTTCGCCTATATAGCTTATGGGACCAAAAAACGCACCGCCGAGTATCATTGGTGTTTCCATATACCTTGTTTCGTCGGGAGTGGACGAGGTGTCGAAGTGGTGCAAAGAATAGCCGTCGGAAACAAACTTGCCACCGTATATCGTGGGATTGTTGCGGCTTACTCTGGCAGGATTAAGGGTGCTGGAGCAGCAGGTTGCAAAGGCGGAAAGTTCTCTTGCACACATATCGTACTGGGTAACTACGCCTTCGCTTTTGGCGGTAAAGGTGCCGTCGTATATTTCTGCATTTACGTAATCGGCAATAACACAGCCGCGGTAGTAGTTTTCTCTGTTGCGGGTACCGCTGCCGAATTTTTCCGTCTTGGCGGCGAGGGAATAATTACCGCCCTCAATAATTAAAGTAGAGCACTTTTGACCTGTGTACTGATACACGCCGCAATCATAGTAATCGGTACTGCCTGCTACACGCAAGGCGGCAAGCTGGTTGTCGTAGGCACGGTGAGAATACATCCTTATACCACCGCCGCCAACGCTGTCTATAAGACGTAGCGTACTGCCCTTATCAGTTCGAAAGGCGTGCATATGAACAGTAATAAAATCAGAAAGCTTAGAGTCAAGATCAGTGTCCGACACAGTGTCGGTTGCTGACAGAGTATGACCGTTGAAATCAAAGGTATAGTGGCTTCCCTGAACGTGTACCTCCACCATAGACGTTTGGTCTCTGGTGGTATCCCTTGCGTCAAAATGCAGATCTGCCATTAGCTTTACATGAAAGCTCTGATTGGAATAACGCGGCCATTTATCAAACGCCTACGTAAAATCCTCCCAACTGTGAACCTCGATAATCCCTGAAGTATCCGATATACCGTCTGTTGCATATACACTTGTTATGCAAAGATGCAAAAGCATTGAAAGTAAAAGTAATAATGATGTAAGTTTTTTCATAATTACACTCCTATAACATTTTACAGACTGTCTATAATGCCTGCGTCGTACTTAAGTATCTTTGCCGCATCAAGGTTATCTACATAACCGTCACCGTTTACGTCGGCTACCACCGACTGATCTGTTGTCAGCTCAATAATACCTGCATCGTATTTGAGTATCATAGCCGCGTCAAGGTTATCCACGCAGTCGTCTGCGTTTACATCGCCTTTTTTATAAACTACG
>JAFQKR010000058.1 GCA_017396825.1 Clostridia bacterium | reverse complement strand
GCTTTGCGCCTTTTCCGTTTGTATAGGCTTGTCGGGTGTGGAAACGGGCGGAGTAGGCACCGTTTCGTTTTCAACTGTACCCTCCGCAGGCGGAGTAGGCACCGTGGGAGGCACGTAGGTGTTTTCCTGCTCCGTAAAGGAGCCCGTTATCGGTGCGGTGTCGGGAATAAGGCTAAGGTTGCTTTCGGGCAGAGAGGGTATTATCAGCCTAAGTGCCACCAAGCCCCACAAAAGTACCGTCCAAAACCTTGGCGCTTTTTTAAGCAGTAACCTTAAAACCATCACTGCCGCCGCCAGATAACTTGCGGTGATACTTACGTCAAGTATATTTTTAACAAAGCTTTCCATTACAATCCCTCCTCGTATTCGTCAACGAACCGACGCAGAGAAGCAACCTCCTCGGCGGTAAGCCCTTTGCCGGCGGAAAACGCGGCAAGGAAGGCAGGCAGAGACCCACCAAAGCTTTCCTCTACAAAGCGCTTGCTTTGCCCGGAATAAAACTCATCCCTTGATATAAGCGCCTTTACGGTGCCGCCATCGTTTATAAACAAGCCCTTGTCGGACAGCCTTTTAAGCACCGTATACGCAGTAGTCTTTTTCCAACCAAACTCCTTTTCCGCCTCTTTTGCCAAAACGCCCGACGGAACAGGCTGTTTTTCCCATATAATATCCGCAAATTTAGCCTCTGCGGCACCAAGCTGACGTTCACTCATAGCGAATCCTCCATTCTACATTTGTAGTACAGATATATTCTACAACGTGTAGTACGATTTGTCAATAGCTTTTTTAAAAAATTTTCGTTGACAGTCCCTTCGGTATCTGTTACAATAATATTGTCGAAAAAACAAGGAAAGGTGCGTGTAGCATGAATATAAAGAGAATAATTGCAGTAGTTTTGGCACTTCTTACCTTAGGTCTTGCCTTGCCTTTTGTGGGTGTAGGTGCAGAAGGGGACTCTTTTACAGTGGTGGTTACTGCAAATAAGGATACCGTAAGCTGTGAAAACACCGTTACCTTTACCGTTATAGTAAAGGATATAAAGGCAGAGGGAGGTCTTCTTTCTGTTGACGTGCCCTTCAGGTTTGACACCGGTGTGTTTGATTTTGTGGGCAAGGCGGCTATTTTTCCCAACGAGTGGGCAGAGCCTGCCGATTTCAGCTACGCTTCTCCCAAAAACGGGCTTCTTTGGCTTCGTTCTCTTGATCAAAGCGGCAATTTTACCGACAACGGCTGTGATAGGGACGGCGCCATAGGCTTTAGGGTAACTCTTAAGGCAAAGAAAAACGCAGTTCTGGGTGATACCACCGTTTCGGTTAACGGTGACGGTGTGTTTGAGGTTATATCCGGCACTGCTTCTGACGGCGTTTGTACCGAGGTTGGCGGAAAGGGCGATCCTCTTACCGTAAAGGTTACCGCCTTTGACGTGCTTCTCGGTGATATCAACGACGATGGCTACGTTGATAATTTGGATGCGGCGAACATTTTGAAGTACGACGCAGGCATTACAAACCTTTCTGCCGAGAAGGTAGCGCAGGGCGACATGAATGGGGACGGTGCGTTGGATAATCTGGATGCTACCATCATCCTCAAGATCGATGCCGGACTTGCTTAAAGAGTGCAAAAAGGGCGCAAAGCGCAAGAATAATTGAATTTTGTTTATAAAGATGAAAAAACCGCAAGAGTGCGGTTTTTTCTTTTTTTCAGCCACTCTGCCCGTAAAAGGTTGCTCTGTGTTAAAATTATGCCTTTTGTTTTTAACTTTCTATTGTAATTTTACTTTTAAGGTGCTATAATGTATACGGAATTTTTTATACGGAGAAAAGCATCTATGAGATATACATATAAAACCAAGGGAGTTTGCTCTTCCGAGATCTCTTTTGATATGGAAGAGGACGGCACCGTAAAGGGGATAAAGTTCACGGGTGGCTGTAACGGCAATCTTAAAGCCATTGCCCGTCTGGTTGACGGCTGGAGGTATACCGACATAGTTGAGCGTACCCGGGGGAACACCTGCGGCTTTCGTCCCACCTCTTGTGCCGACCAGCTTTCCAAGGCGCTTCTTGCGGCGGCGGAAAAGGCAGGTATAGCCTAATGATAGTAACCTTTAAAATAGGAAACGGCGCAAACGTTGTAAGCCGGTACAAGGATACCGTAAAGCGTTTGTATGCGGATTACAATACATATATGGACAGCGTTAAAAGGCGTGACCCTGCGGCAGTAAGCAATGCTCAGATAATGCTTTTGTATTCAGGTGTCCATGCCATAGCGGCTCACAGAATAGCTCATGCGCTTTATAAAAAGGGCTACGTTTTTGCCGCAAGGGCGGTCTCTCAGATATCCCGGTTCTTTACGGGGATCGAGATACACCCTGCCGCAAAAATAGGCAAGTGTCTTTTTATCGACCACGGCATGGGCGTGGTTATAGGCGAAACGACAGAGATTGGCGATTACTGCACCATTTATCAGGGCGTTACCCTTGGCGGTACCGGTAAGGACACGGGTAAGCGACACCCCACCTTGGGCAACAACGTTATGGTAGGTGCAGGCGCAAAGGTCCTTGGCCCCTTTACTGTGGGTGACGGCGCAAAGATTGCCGCAGGCGCGGTGGTGCTTTGTAAGGTGCCCTCGGATACCACGGCTGTGGGCATCCCCGCAAAGCCTGTTAACAAGTCTAAGGACAGCTCAGGCAACATGGACCAGATACATATCCCGGACCCCGTAAGCCAGATGATAAGATCGCTGGAGGATAGGGTCAAGGAGCTAGAGGAAGAAATAAACACGTTTAGAGACAAATAATGGGTGGTTTTATGATATTTGACGGCGCAAAATGGATAAGCAACGGCGTTAGAGAATACGTTGGCACCGTGGAAGGTGTTTACGCTAACCCGGCCCCCTATTTCCGTAAGGAGTTTAAGGTGGGCAGAGGGCTTGTAAAGGCAACCCTTTACGCTACGGCAAAGGGCGTTTACGAGGCTTATATTAACGATAGCTACGTTGCAGACCATTTGTTTACCCCCGGCTTTACCAATTACGGCAAGGTAATACAGTATCAGACCTACGATGTTACCGACCTTGTAAGCAAGGGCAGAAATATTCTCGGCGCGGTGGTTGCCGAGGGATGGTACGCAGGTCAGCTTGCCTTTAAAAAGGAACAGTATTTCGGCGGATGGCCCATCTGCCTGCTTATGAAGTTGGTTCTTGAATATAAAAACGGTAACGTTGAGGAGATAGTCACCGACAGTAGCTTTATCACTTCTACCGGCAGAATACTTGCAAGCAGTCTTCTTGACGGCGAGGTGGTTGATAACCGCCTGCCCGAGAGTTTTGAGATGTTTTCCCGCAGGCTTGATACAGACGGGTGGGAGAATGCCACCGAGGAGGGTGCGGATTTTTCCCTTCTTGTACCCGACACGGCAGAGCCCGTAAGGTTCCGTCATAGGCTTAAGGGTACTTTTATCGGTCGCGATAAAGGCGACATATACGATTTCGGTCAAAACGCCGCGGGTGTTCTGTTTTTAAACGTAAAGGCAGACGAGGATACAAAGATAACCCTTCGTCACGGCGAGATGATGGACGGCGGTAAGCTGTATACGGCAAATCTCCGCTCCGCAAAATGTGAGGACATTTTCTATTGCCGCGGAGGCAGGCAGATACTTACGCCTACCTTTACCTTCCACGGCTTCCGCTATGCAGAGGTTATAGTTGAGGACGGGGAAGCCGACGTTATGGATGTGTTTATGAACGTGTGTCATAACGATCTGGCAAGAACGGGCACCTTTGATTGCTCTCACGAGCTTATCAATAAAATATACACCAACACCCTTTGGGGTCAGCGCAGTAATTTTATATCCGTCCCCACGGATTGCCCGCAGAGAGACGAGCGATTGGGCTGGACGGGTGACGCGCAGATATTCTCCGCAACTGCAATGTATAACGCAGATTGTAAGGCGTTTTTCGCCCGTTACATGCGTGACCTTCGCCTTGACCAAAGGGAAGACGGGGCAGTTACCGATATAGTTCCCGACCTTAAGGGGTTGACGGGGGCAGGCACTGCCGCATGGGGTGACGCGGTGTGCGTTATACCCTACAACCATTACATGATGTACGGAGATATCTCCATACTTGAAGACAACATAGAGGCGATGAAAAGGTGGGTGGGATACCTAAAAACCCACAGCAATGGGCTTATAAGGCCTGCCGAGGGTTACGGCGACTGGCTGTCGGTAGGAGAGGAAACGGATAAAGGGGTTCTTGCCACCGCCTACTTTGCTCACAGCGCCCGTCTTACTGCCAAGTGCCTTGAGGCCTTGGGAGAGGACGGCAGTGAGTACGAAAGGCTTTACGAGGATATAAGAACAGCGTTTATACGTGAGTTTACGGATGAGAACGGGGTTATAAAAAGCGACACCCAGACCTGCTATCTCCTTGCTCTTGCCTTTGGCCTTTGTGAGGACGAGTACCTGTGTGCGGAGCATTTGGTTCGCACCCTTGAAAGGCAAGATGGCAAGCTTACCACGGGCTTTGTTGGGGTAAGAGAACTGCTTCCCATGCTTTGCAGGTATGGCAGAGCAGATATGGCTTACAGCCTTATTACCGAAACGAGATACCCCTCCTGGGGCTTTTCCATAGAAAACGGCGCTACTACTATTTGGGAGCGTTGGAACAGTTACACTCCCGAAAATGGCTTTGGGGACGTGGGTATGAACTCCTTTAACCACTATTCCCTCGGCTCCTGCGTGGAGTGGATGTATGCGTATATGCTGGGCATCACGCCTCTTGAGGCAGGGTTCAAAAGGGTGCGTATAGCACCGGTTACCGACCCGATGCACAGGGTACACTACGCCGCAGGCAGTTATGACAGCGAAAACGGCAGAATAGACGTGGACTGGACGGACGAGGATGGCTTTATTACCCTTAACGTAACCAAGCCATCGGAGATGGAAGCGGTCTTTGCTATAAAGGGAGAGATTTTGAAGGTTTCCGTAGACGGTGAGGCGGCAACTCTCTCCATGGTGCCCCACGGCACTGATATTTCAATATTGTATAGAATTAATTAAGAGGTATATAACTATGAAGTATATTGTAATGGACATCGGCGGTACTTTTATAAAGCACGCGGTTATGGATGACAATTTTGTAGAGGAAGCGGCAGATAAGGTGCCTACCGAATATGACCCGGAGAAGTTTTTGGCGCAGCTTGTTGAGGTTATAAAGGGTCACGGTGAGGGCTTTGGCGGCGTTGCTATTTCCATGGCAGGCTTTATTAACCCCGTAACGGGTGAAAACACCGACTACGGCTGCAGTGAGCGCTTTACCAAGTACAACCTGCGTGAAAAGCTGGCAGAGCTTACCGGCTACCGTATCTCCATAGAAAACGACAGCAACTGTGCCGCTTTGGCGGAGATGGCCTTCGGCTCCGGTAAGGGCTGTACCACTGTTGCGGCAATGACCGTTGGTACCGGTATCGGCGGCGCCGTTATAGTAGACGGCAAGCTTTTCCGCGGTAAAAGCTTTAAGGCGGGCGAATACGGCTTTGCGCTTACGAGTTACACCGTAGAGGAGGGCAAGATAGTACCTCATTATGCAAAGGCAACCAGTCAGTTGGTTAAGCGTTGCTCTGATGCTCTCGGCAAGACCGTTGACGGCATCTACGTCTTTGAAAATCTTGATAAGGATCCCGTAATAAAAGAGATATACACCGCATGGCTTGCGGATATCGCTGTTTGTATAGGCAACGTTTGTGTTGCCCTTGATCCGGAAAAGTTCTTGGTTGGCGGCGCTGTAAGCACCCAAAAGCGCTTTATGGACGACCTTAGAGAAATGGTATACGGCGGCTTTGAAAAACTTGAGGAGTACACTAAGATAGAGGCCTGCTCCATGGGCAACAACGCAGGCAAGGTTGGCGCACTTCTTATGTTCTTTGAAAACTACGGTAAGTAATTAAAAATTTTCATATATAAGAAAGGAATTTATATTATGGGCGTTAAGATTGTAACTATCGGCGGTGGCTCCTCCTATACCCCCGAGCTTGTAGAGGGCTTTATTAAGCGTTATGACCGTCTACCCGTTGACGAGCTTTGGCTTGTTGATATAGAGGAAGGTAAGGAGAAGCTTGATATAGTTTCCGCCCTCGCTCGCAGACAGATAGAGAAGGCAGGCCTTCCCATAAAGCTTTACACCACTCTTGACAGAAGAGAAGCTCTTCCCGGTGCAGACTTCGTTACCACCCAGATGAGAGTAGGTCTTCTTGATGCTAGAATCAAGGACGAGCGTATCCCCTTAAGCCATGGCATCCTCGGTCAGGAGACCAACGGCGCAGGCGGTCTTTTCAAGGGGCTTCGCACCATTCCTGTTATACTTGATATATGCAAGGACATTCACGAGCTTTGTCCCAACGCATGGCTTATAAACTTTACCAATCCCGCAGGCATGGTTACCGAGGCTGTTTACCGTTACGGCGCACACAAGAAGGCTATAGGTCTTTGTAACGTTCCGATAAATATGCACATGAGCATCGCGGAGATAGTTGGCAGACCTACCGATGAGGTAGAGGTTCACTTCGGCGGACTTAACCACATGGTATATGCTACCAAGGTTCTCGTTGACGGTGAGGACAAGACGGCAGAGGTTCTTGATAAATGGGGCACCATGAGCATGAACAACATCAAGGGCATCAGTTGGCACAAGGGTTTTGTTGACGCTCTCGGTGTAATCCCCTGTCCTTATCACAGATATTTCTACATGGCAAAGGAATACCTTGAGGAGGCTATCGAAAAATTTGAGCATAACGGCACCCGTGCAGAGACCGTAAAGCAGGTTGAGACCGACCTCTTTGAGATTTACAAAAACCCCGACCTTGCAGAAAAGCCCGAGCTTCTTTCCAAGAGAGGCGGCGCTTATTACAGTGATGCGGCCTGTAATCTTATCTGCTCCATTTACTCTGACAGAGGCGATATTCAGGTTGTTAACACCCTTAACACCGGCAAGGCAGTAGAAAACTTTGACGAGGACGAGGTTGTAGAGGTAAGCTGCCGTATCACCAAGGATGGCCCTGTACCTATAAAGATTGGCTCTCTTCCCAAGGCTACCAACGGCCTTATCCAGCAGATCAAGTCCTTTGAGGTTGCTTCCGTAGAAGCGGCTGTAAGCGGCGACTATGACAAGACTCTTCTTGCTATGATGATCAACCCCTTGGTTTCCAGCCAGAAGTACGGCGTGCCGGTGCTTGAGGAGCTTCTTATGGCTCACCGCAAGTATCTGCCTCAGTTTGCTGATTGGTTTGCTAAAAAGGATGCGGAAGGAACTAAGGACGATGAGTGAGATCAGGGATATCTCCCTCCACGAAAGCGGAGATAAAAAGATAAATTGGGTAAAAAGCAATATGCCCCTCCTTCGCTCCATAGAGGAGGAGTTTGCGGCAGACAAGCCCTTTAAGGGGCTGAAGGTTGCTCTCTCTATCCATTTGGAAGCAAAAACCGCTTATCTTTGCCGTGTGCTTGCGGCAGGTGGTGCGGAAATGTATATCACGGGCAGTAACCCCCTTTCCACTCAGGACGATGTGGCGGCGGCTCTCGTACACGGCGGTCTTAACGTTTACGCATGGCACGGCGCAACAGAGGATGAGTATAAGCGTCACATAAGCCGTGTGGTTGAGGTTGGACCCAACATAATAATTGATGACGGCGGCGACCTGGTTAGCCTTATCCACAGCGAGTATCCTCATCTTCTTGAGGGCGTTATGGGCGGCTGTGAGGAGACCACCACGGGTATTATCAGGCTTAAATCTATGGCAAGGGACGGCTCCTTGAAATTCCCCATGGTGCTTGTAAACAACGCAAACTGCAAGTATCTGTTCGATAACCGCTACGGTACCGGTCAGTCTGTTTGGGACGGCATAAACCGTACCACCAACCTTATCGTGGCAGGCAAGAACGTGGTTGTTGCAGGCTACGGCTGGTGCGGTAAGGGCGTTGCAAAGCGTGCCGCAGGTCTTGGAGCATCCGTTATCGTTACGGAGATAGACCCCATAAAGGCTATTGAAGCTGTTATGGACGGCTTTAAGGTTATGAAAATGCGCGACGCGGCAAAGATAGGTGACTTTTTTGTTACCGTAACGGGCTGCAGCGGCGTAATAAGCAAGGAAGACTTCCTTAATATGAAGGACGGCGCTATTCTTTGTAACGCAGGCCACTTTAACGTAGAGGTGGATATGGCGTGCCTTGAAGAGATGGCAGTATCCGTTAAGGACCGCAGAAACAATATAAACGGCTACACGCTTGAAAACGGCAACACTCTTAACGTTATTGCAGAAGGCAGACTGGTAAATCTTGCTGCAGGCGACGGACACCCTGCTGAAATAATGGATATGAGTTTTGCTATTCAGGCCCTCAGCGCCCGTTACATAGCAGAAAATTCACAAAAACTAAAGGCGGGCACCGTTGACGTTCCCGAGGACATCGACAAGAGGGTAGCCGGCATGAAGCTTGCGGCGTGGGGCGTGGAAATAGACACACTCACTCCCGAGCAGGAAAAGTACCTTAACAGTTGGGAACTTTAATTTAAGAAACTTACAAATAACAAATAAAGGAGTTTATTATGAAAAAGACACTGTCGCTTATTCTTACCCTGGCAATGCTTCTTTGCGGTGTAGTAGCCTTTTCTTCTACTAACGCCTCCGCAGATTACGAAACCTACGAAATCGGCGAAATGACCCTCTCTCATATCAACCCCGGTCTTTTCCCCACAGACTCTAGCAATATGCTTGCTGTTTTCGGCCCCGGCAACTCTCTTAACGGCAGATATTGGACCAAGATCTATGCAAGAAGCGACGGAGCAGGCAATTTTGTTGTAGAAGAAAAGATTGGCTGCCACCGCGCGTATAACAAGACCGTTGAAAACGGCTGTATTGCTCTTATGATCATGTACGCTCCTCTTTCCGCTAACAGCGTAACCAATAAGTTCGCTATTGAAAACTGGAAGGTTTGGGACCGTATTAAGGTTGGTGACGTGCTTAAGATAAGCGGCGTTAACTTCCTTAAGAAGACCATCGACACTACCGGCACTTGGACTCAGGCAGACTTTGTTTCCAACGCAAAGGTAAAGGTTACCGCAAGACGCGACAAGAACGCTCTTACCTCTCCTTATACCGACAAGACCATCGTTGCTATGGGTGACAGCATCACCGTAGGCGGCGGCTGGACCTACGATCTCAGCGACGCTCTCCGTACCGATGTTATCAACAGCGGCTTCGGCGGCGACACTGCTCACGCTTCTCTCGCGGCTCGTTACGATACTCACGTTGCTGCATACAACCCCGATATCGTTATCGTTTCCTTTGGTATAAACGATGCAGTATCCTCTCTTATAAAGAACGACCTTCCCGCAGGCCTTGCTCAGTACGAGAAGGCTCTCCGTGATATCTATGCAAGAAACACCGCTATCGGTGCAAAGACTGTATTCCAGTCTGCAAACAATATTAAGATTGCTACCTTCGATGGCCCCGCATACGATGCATACGGCGGTCTTCAGGGCTGGATAGACACCGTTATCGGCACCATGAAGAAGGTTGCAGAAGAGTACGACTGTCTCTTTATCGACCTTTACTCCATGTGGAAGGAAAAGGGCCTTGCTCCCACAAACCTTGTTGACTCCACCCATCCTACCGAGGTTGGTTACGATGCAAACCTTGAACTCATCATACCCGCGTTTAAGGACAACGTAAACCTTCTTTGCGACTACGAAGGCGAATTCGATTGGGACGCTACCTCGGCTCCCGATGACACCGGCAGTTCTACTCCCGATATCGGTATCGTAGAAGGCAAGGGCGACGTTAATAACGACGGCGTTATCGACAACCTCGATGCAGTTATGATCCTCAAGTATGATGCAGGCCTTATAAACGATATCTCCGATATAGCAGACGCTAACGGCGACGGCTACATTGACAACCTTGACGCAACTCTTATTCTTAAGTACGACGCAGGACTTATAGGCTAAAGGCCTTAAAATAAAAATAAACACGAAAGGGACATTGGCATGAAAAGATTTTTAGCAATACTTCTCGCGTTGACAATGGTGTTTACCCCTTTGTATTTCAAGCCTACCACCAAGGCTTCTGCGGCTACCGTTGAAACCTATATAGGCGACCTTAAGGTGAGCAAAGTTAACGACCTTTGGGTAGACCCCACCACCAACGTGATGATCCTTCTTACCCCCGGTCAGAGCATCAACGCTTTGTACTACACCAGACTTATTGCTGTTTACGACAGTGCCTCCGGCAGTTACATCGTAACGGAAAAGGTTGCTACTCACCGTTCCAGCACCTCTAAGGTTCCTGAAAACGGTATAGGTCTTGCGTTCAACTACGCGCCTATCTCCGGCAACAGCTATTCCAATACCTTCGCTAAGGATAACTGGCCTGTATGGCAGAAGATCCGCGTAGGCGATAAGCTTAAGCTCAGCGGCATCGACGTTGCAAACAAGACCGTATCCACCAGCGGTACCTGGGCAAGCAGTGACTTTGTTTCCAACGCAAAGGTAAGCGTTACCACCGTTCGTGATAACTCTAAGCCTAAGACTGCTTACTCCGACAAGACCATCGTTTGTATGGGCGACAGTGTTACTGCTGGCGGCGGTTGGACCGAGGACCTCAGCGATACCTTTAACGCAAACTTTATTAACGCAGGCTTCGGCGGCGATACCTCCACTAACTATTATAACTATCGCTATCAGACCTACGTTGCATCTCATAACCCCGACATCGTTTTTGTTGAGTTCGGTATAAACGACCTGCTTAGTGTTTCCACCACAGCAGCTATGCCCGGCGCAATAACCACCTATAAAAACACTCTCAGAAACATTTATAACGCAAACAAGAATATCGGCGCAAAGACCATATTCGTAACTCCCAACAATATAAAGGTTGCTTCTCTTGAAAAAGCAATCCATACCTCCAGTTCCTACGGCAGTCTCCAGAATTACATAGATGCCTTCCTTCAGGGCATGGCAGACGTAGCCGCTGAAACCGGCAGCCACTTTATCAACGTTTATCAGATGTGGAAGGATAAGGGCCTTGCTCCTACCAACCTCATCGATACCACCCACCCCAACGGCGTTGGCTACGATGCAAACGTTGAACTTCTTACAAACTATCTTACTACCAATATGAACGACATCTGCGACGTTTCCGGCGGCAACACTCAGACCGGCGGCATAGTTACAAAAGAAGCAGGTAATATTTACTTCTCCCAGATAAACAATCTTTGGAACACCACTCCCGCAAATAACCAGTGCTTTATAGTTACTCCCGGTAACACCCTCAACGGTCTTTACTATGACAAGCTTTATGCTGTATATGACAGCTCTAAAGGCGGCTACGTAGTTAAGAAGAAGGTTGCTACCCACCGTAGCTACTCTCAGGCTATAGGCGCTAACGAAATAGGTATTGCTATAAGCAACCAGCCTGCCGACTCTAATCTTGGCGCAGACTTCTGCCGTAAGAACTACCTTGTATTCCAACAGGCACAGGTAGGCGACGTTATTAAGCTTCACAACGTTGACCTTACCAACAAGACCATAAGCACCAGCGGTACTTGGGGCAGCGATTTCACCTCCAACTCTTATGCAAGCCTCACCACTTACCGTGACACCTCCAAGAACACCGCTTATTCCAACAAGACTATAGTTGCTCTTGGTGACAGCGTTACCGCAGGCGGCGGTTGGACCGAGGCTATCTCCACCGAGTTTAACTGTAACGTTATCAACGTTGCAACTCCCGGTGACCGTACCGACGAAGGCATCAAGCGCTTTGACTCCCTCGTTGCTCCTCACAACCCCGACATAGTACTTATTAAGTACGCTCTTAACGACTGTATCCAGTACACCGTTACCTCCAATACCTTGCCTAACTTTAAGGCAAACCTCAAGACCCTTTACGATAAGTGTAAGGCTCTCGGTGCAACTGTAATATTCATGACCACCAATGACTGTAACAACTCTCTTGACTCCTCCCGTTACACCAACTTCGGCGGTCTTGATGCATACCTTAAGACCTTCCAGCAGGGCATAAGAGACGTTGCTGCTGAAACCAGCGGCTTCTGTATCGACGTCGACTCTGCATGGCAGAAGGTTTCCTCCTCTACCACCAGCTACCTCATGGATACCGTGCATCCTAACGATGCAGGCTATGATATGGACCTCAGCGTTATCCTTCCTTACCTCCGCAACAATATGACTGCCATAGCCGGCAGCACGGGTCCCTCCGCTCCTGCTATCACCGCTCCTACTTCCGCTGATTACGGCTCTGCCATAAGCGTAACCTGGGGCGCAGTAGACGGCGCAACCTCCTATAAGTACGAGGTTACCCGCCACATGGGCGAAAAGGGTATAACTGATACCTCCGTTGTTTACAGCGGCACTACCACCTCTACCTCCGTTATGATTCCTGCTCAGACTGCAGGTAAGTATTTGGACGTTAAGGTTACCGCAGTAACCTCCGCAGGCGAAGGCAGTGCAACCAAAACGATCATGATTGGCTATCCTGCCGCATATCCCTCTGATATCGAGTACGTTGCCCTTGCTGAAATTAACGGCAGCGTTCTTAACAGCACATCCATGGTATGGACAGGCTCCAAGGGTTCTACCTTCTCCTCCGTATACTGGACTGTTCTTGTATGTACCCCCAATAAGGACGGTACCTATGCAGTTAGCCAAAAGTACGAAAACGGCGCAAGCAAATCTGTTACCGTAAGCGGCAACGACCTGCTTTACGCAGTACACAGCGGCTATGCAAACCATAGCTACGCAGCCGCTGCTAAGGTGGGCGACACTATCGAGTTCTGCGGCCTCTACCTTTCCGCAAGCAATACCATAAGCCCCAAGGCGTACGTTAAGTTCAACGGCGGCAAGGCGCTTCATCCTACAGAACTTACCCTTAAGGACAACAGCGTTCAGTTTAAGAACGATATGCTTACCGGCGTAAAGGTTAACGTTAGCGTTGCAAGCATAAAGGCGATGTTTAACGAAGAAGCTACTTATATAACCGTTAAGGATGCAAGCGGCAACGCAGTTACCGATGGCATAGCAGGTACCGGCTTCACCGTAAACCTTGTTGTAGACGGCGCTGTTATCGATAGCTACGCAATAGTTGTTCTTGGCGACGTAACCAGCGACGGCGCTGTTTCCGCTACCGACTACATCACCATTAAGGGCGCTCTCAATAACACCGTAAATCTTACGGGTGCCTTCAAGGAAGCGGGCGACTACGATGCTTCCGGCGAGATCTCCAGTGCAGACTATATTGCTATCAAACTTGCTATAGCTGCTGCATAAGCATAAAACTTTATAAAAAAAGCGGCGTTTCGCCGCTTTTTTTGTTGAGCAAAGCGGGGATATGTGATATAATAGTAATGGAAGATATAGGTAATAAGGAGAGATGGCTTATGGATATAAAAACGTTGCTTTCCAAGGTAGACCACACGCTTCTTACGGTGGGGTGTACTTGGGAGGAAATAAAGACGATATGCGATGACGGAATAAGGTATCAAGTTGCATCTGTGTGCATCCCCCCTTGCTTTGTAAAAAAAGCGGCAGAATATGCCGCCGGCAGGGTTAAGATATGCACAGTCATAGGCTTTCCCAACGGATACAATACTGCCGCCGTAAAAGCGGCAGAGGCGGCAGAGGCGGTGTCAAACGGAGCCGACGAGATAGACATGGTCATAAACGTAGGGCTTCTGAAATCGGGCAACGTAGCGGAGCTTGAGGAGGAAATACGTCTTGTCAAAAACGCCTGCGGCGGAAAGCTACTTAAGGTAATAGTAGAGACCTGTCTCCTTACCGATGAGGAAAAGGTGCTTATGTGCGGTGTGGTTCATTCTGCAGGTGCCGATTATATTAAGACCTCCACGGGCTTTTCATCGGGGGGCGCAACCCTTCACGACGTAAGACTTCTCTCGGAAAACGCGCCTAATGGTCTTAAGGTAAAGGCGGCCGGAGGTATATCCTCTATAGAGGACGGCTTTGCTTTTCTGTCGGCAGGGGCAGATCGACTTGGCACCAGCCGTATAGTAAAGGCGCTTAAGAAAAGCGAGGATTCTAATGGATACTAAACTTGTAAAGATGGCGATAGAGGCTAGGGGAAACGCCTACGCGCCCTATTCGGGCTTTTACGTAGGGGCGGCACTTCTTGCCGAGGACGGCAGCGTTTACACGGGCTGTAATATAGAAAACGCCTCCTTTGGAGGTACCGTCTGTGCTGAAAGATGTGCCCTTTTCAAAGCAGTAAGCGATGGCAAGCGTGGTTTTAAGGCAATAGCCGTGGCAGGGGGCAAAGGGGAAGTGGCTCTTACTCCTCCCTGTGGTATATGCCGTCAGGTCCTTTCGGAGCATTGTGATCCGTCCATGGCGGTGCTTATGGCGAAGGACGGAGAGGGTACCTATTTCAAGACCACACTGGGTGAGCTTTTGCCCCTTGGCTTTGGTGCGGAAGCCCTCGGCACGAAAGGAGAAAACCATGAACGTAGTTGATATAATAAGCAAAAAACGTGATGGCGGAGTTCTTTCCGCCGAGGAGATAGACTTTTTCGTTAAGGGCTATACCGACGGCACCATTGCCGATTATCAGGCATCGGCATTGCTGATGGCCGTATGTATTAATGGCATGACCGAGGAGGAGACCTCGTCCCTTACCCTTTGTATAAGGGACAGCGGTGATACCGTTGACCTTAGCGGCATAGAGGGGATAAAGGTGGATAAGCACTCCACCGGCGGTGTTGGGGACAAAACCACCCTGGTTGTGGCACCCATAGTGGCGGCCTGTGGCGTAAGAGTGGCAAAGATGAGTGGCAGAGGGCTTGGACACACGGGTGGTACCCTTGACAAGCTTGAGTCTATAAAGGGCTTTTCTACCGTAATGGAAAGAGAGCGTTTTGTAAAAACCGTAAACACAACGGGCCTTTCCGTTATAGGTCAAAGCGGAAACCTTGCCCCTGCGGATAAAAAGCTGTACGCCTTGCGTGATGTTACGGGAACGATAAACAGTATTCCGCTTATAGCCTCCAGTATAATGGGTAAAAAGCTTGCCTCGGGGGCAGACCGAATAGTGCTTGACGTAAAAACGGGCAACGGTGCTTTTATGAGCAACCTTTCCGATGCATCGGCACTTGCAGAAGCAATGGTGAATATAGGAAAAGCCGCAGGCAAGCCTACCGTTGCGCTGATAACAGACATGGAAAGCCCTCTCGGGCGCGCCGTGGGCAACTCCTTGGAGGTGGCAGAGGCAATAGAGACTCTTAAGGGCAGGGGAGAGGAGCGTTTTCTTACCCTTTGTCTAAGCCTTGCGGCGGAAATGCTTTGCGCCGCAAAAAAAGGAAGCACCGAGGAATGCCTTTCCATGGCAAGGGATGCGGTAGAAAGCGGCAGGGCGCTTACGGCCTTCCGTGTTATGGTGATAGCCCAAGGCGGCGACCCATGTCAAGTTGATGACACGTCTCTTTTGCCTAAGGCGTGCATAGTGCACCCCTTTGTTGCCGAAAAAAGCGGCTATATAACAGAGCAAAGGGCGCTTTCCTACGGCAAAGCGGCTTGCGAGCTGGGCGCAGGCAGAAAACGCAAGGAGGACGGCGTTGACCATAGTGCCGGTGTGTATATAAACAAAAAGCTTGGAGAATGGGTAGAAAAAGGGGATGTTATCGCCCAACTGCACACGTCTGACGCTGACCTGCTTTCTCGGGCAGAGGCCTATATAGCGGAAGGAACCAAGATATCGGAGGAAAAGCCTATCCTGCCTCCCGTTATAATCTGCAAAGTAAACGAACAAGGAGTATCTTCATGGACAAACTAACGGCAAAAACGGATGTAGCCCTTCGCCGTAAAAACGACCTTATAACCTTAAGTTGCATTTTTCTTGTACTTTCTGCGGCGGCAGTATTTCTGATGTATGAAAACCTTAAAAGCCTCATCATAACCGAAACTCTTCTTGCCATAGCCCTTGGCTGGACCTACTACCGTTCGGTGAAAAACGGTGACGTTACTCTAAACTTTAAAGGTGACAGCCTTGACGTAATCTATTCCGACGGCAGAAGGTACAACATTAAGGACGTTGACCGCAGCTACTTTACGCTCACCCAAACCGTAAAGGATAAGGAAAGGGACATAGGCACCTTAAGTGTAGCAAGCACTAATTTCCGTGTGCAGTACATTAAGGAGTTTTCGGCAGTACGCGGTTACGTAAACACCCACTTTGAAAAGAAAAACACCGCAGGCGTATATTACTTTGATGACGACGGTGAAGAGGAATAAGTCTTTTGGGCATTTTGCTCACGAAAGATTAACCGGTTTATGCAATTTTAACAAAAGAGTATAAAAACATTGTAAAAAATATATAAAAATTCCAAATTAGGTATTGAAAAGGTAAAAAAAGTATGTTAAATTAAACTCAGAAAGATATTCAATGGAGGTATATTATGAGCATTTCTAAGAGATTTACGTCCCTGTTGCTTGCTCTTATCATGGCAGTCAGCGTATTCAGCTTTACTGCTCTTGATGCAAGCGGCGTAATAACGGATGCTGACTTTGTGGCACCCGTTATAACTATCCCCAACAGCATGCCCACCCCCGATAATAACCTTATGACTAATAACGTTACTTATTATCTGGGCGAAGGCACCAGATGGGAGCAGTTTGTAAAGGCTGACTTCCTTGCGGCAGGTAAAAAGGGCCGTGGTACTTACAACTATCAGAAGTACATAGTTGTTCATAACACCGGCGCTTATCCTTCCACCTCTACTTCTCTTGCAAACCACAACTACGGTAAAACTACCGACGTTGACGTTTCCTGGCACTACACCTGCGGTAACGACGGTATTTATCAGATGATACCCGTTAACGAAAAGGGCTGGCACGCAGGCGGTAACTACTGGGGCACCACCGACACTGCTGTTAAGACCAGCAAGGGTTGGATCTCCGACTGCTCCAACTCCACCGCAGTAGGTATAGAAACCGCAACCCCCGGCTTCCCCGCAACCGATACGTTCAGCGGCGAAAAGTGGGATAGCGATGAAATGTACGATTGGTATGCAAATACCTTTGACAGCACCGCAACTTATCTTGCACAGCTTGTTGCATGGCTTTGCGTAGGCATGAACTTCAACCCCTACACTCAGGTAGCACAGCACTATTCTGCAGCAGCAAAGAACTGCCCTATCCAGATGCGTTACGTATTTGGCTCCGGCGGTAAGACCTTTACCTTCTACGGCACATACTTTAAGGTAATGCTTGACAGAATGTATGACTACTACAAGGCATACGGCGGTTCCTACGTTTCCACCGATACTCTTAAGAATACCTACTACAACCCCAACACCGTTTCTTATAAGAAGGGTCTTTATAAGTCCTCTTCTGCAGTAACCGTATACCGTGCAGGTAACACCTCTACCGGCGCAGTTGGCACCGTTGCTGCTAATAACGTAATGGACGTTCAGGTTGTTGGTTTTGACTGGGGTAAGATCACCCTCGCTAACGGCACCTCCGGCTGGGTTAAGCTTTCCGGCCTCACCTACGTTGGTAACACCTACCGTCTCGGTACCTATCGTACCTCCAGCGGTTCCATAGTAAACGTAACCAATATCAGCGGCACCACCGCTTACTACGACGGCGGCAG
>JAFQKR010000057.1 GCA_017396825.1 Clostridia bacterium | reverse complement strand
TTCTCTTTGATTTTTTCTATTTTTTCGTTCAAAACGAACCTCGGCTCACAGTACTTAGTACAGTTTTCGCCTCGGTTCGTCTTGTCTGCACTCTTTCTCAGCACTCTGCCAGCTTGATGACAAGGTTTGTCATCAAGCTGACCGAAGGCAATTAGCCTGCGGTTTTTGTTATATAGAAAAAAGGCCGCTTTTGCGGCCTTTAAAACTTTATTTCAGCCAAATCTCTTGCGTAGTCTTGAGGAACCGTAGCAAGACGCCTGCCCGTATAAATAAAATACTTTTTCGTGTGAACGTTCATAACCAAAGCGCCGACGGCAAATCCTTGCGGGTGTCTTACAAATTCTCTGCTTACGCAAATACAGTCTTTAGGGATGCCGTTGCTAAGAACAACTTCTTCAAGGAGTGTTTTCATTGTGATCTCCGTTTTTAACTATTTTTTATGATAACTGCGTCACTTGGAATGGAGGTTCTTGCCATGGAAATGTCTGGGCTGATTTCAACGCTTATAAGCTCGTAGTCTTCGTTGCTGTATATCTTCATTTTTTTAATATCATTTCCCGCAAATAAATAGTCGATAATTTCGCCGTCTTCGGTTTTGTATCTTTCGTAGGTCATCTCAGCGGTACCCACCGTGGCGCTACCTGTTTCAATATATATAAGGCCTTCTGTAGCAATGGTATCGGTATCAACCGATGGGGAAGTCATAAAATATACGTTGCTTGAGGTGGCATCAAAGCAGTATACACCGCTATCGTCTATAAAAGTCTCGGTCGAAATTCCGTGGCCCTCCTCTTCGATAATGTTTATAAACCCATCGCCGTAGTAGGTTGTGGTCTTCACGGGTACAGAATTGCCGCCAAAACGTTTTTGCCTCACTGTTTCCAGTTTGTATACGCCTCCGTCTATGAGGTCTTTTATGGGAGAAAATAAAGGCCCCAAGGCGCGTCCGTCTTCGGTTGATGTGCTTTCGCTTGAGGTTTTATCTTCAGAGGGGATTTTGACTAAACTATCATCTGACATCGACTGTTCTTTTGAACTTGGAATATCGTTGATGTTTGGTTTGTTAAGCGCCCAAAAGGCTAAAAGAAAAGCGGCGGTTAACAGTGTTACCGCCGCTATGCTAAACAAAATCTTTTTCATATTCTTTTATTCTGTATCCTCGGTTTCACATTTGCTTTTGGACTTTGTTGAAATATTGAGTTTTTCTAAAAGCTCATCGACCGTTTTTATAACGTTTTCGTTGGGGGCAGAATAAGGCTTGTTAATCACATCAAACTTAGCTTCGGTTTTATTAATTTGTCTTTTTTCTTTTGTTATTGCTGTTTTGATCGTGTCATCATCGATAACGTCGTGAACCTTGGGTATATCAAAGGTGTGGAGGTTTACGACATCTATTTTTTCAGATTCAACTTGATTTTCTATGGGCTTTAACGGAGCCTTTACCGAGGGCTCAACGTTTGAATACGCCTCCATTATTATTTTAAGCAGCTTGTTAACTGTTATATATATATCCTTTTGTCTGATAATAACTGCTGGTATACCGGCCTCCATGTTGTTGGTTATCTCGCGTTTTGCAGCAAGCCCCTCGCCCAAATTGCCAATGTGAGCGGAGTCAACGTTTATTCCCAAATATTGTCTTTTGTCCTTTCCAAAGGCTTTAAGGGAAACGATAGCTTCTTTAGGGATAAATCCTGCGCCGCAACCGGCAACGGTGTATTCGTAAATACCTTCTTCGCTGACTGTTATACCGATAGGCGGGGAAACGATATTAAAAACGGTATAAGAGGTAACAAAAGCAAAAAACATTGTTCCGATACCGCCGAGGATCATGTATCCTGTTTGCATGCTTTTGCTAAGTCCTGTGGAAAAGGGTGGAATAAAAGGCGAAAATAGGCAAAACAGCGCAATACAGAGCATTACAAGGCTAACCGCAGAATAAATAGGCATAGAGGATTGTTTTTTCTTTATGTTTACAGGAAGCTTCATAACGTCTTACAGGCAGTTGCCCTTCACCTTTCTCATTTTTTAATTGCGTGGGTCCTTATGTAGTTAAGGTACATATCCTTTGAGCTGTTCCGGGACTTCCGGCAGTACGAAGTATACAGTCTCCGTACCGTTGTTTACCGCGTCGGCAACATTGATGCACATGAATGATGACT
>JAFQKR010000056.1 GCA_017396825.1 Clostridia bacterium | reverse complement strand
CTTTTTTCGTGTTCTGTGCCTTTGTCAGCGGTCTGAGCTTGCGGCGTTCTGCCGCAAGCTTTTTGTTGGTTAATGGTTATTTGCTTCCTTTATTTTTTTCATTTGTTTCCATCCTTTCCAAAGCGTATTTTTAGCTTCGTATATAAGATAGTTAAAAACAAATTTCGTTACAACGCTTGCAAAAATGTTTAAAGCTCTATCAATTCCTTTGTGGAGGCGGCAAGAACTTCACAACCGTCCTCCGTTACCAGCACGGTGTCCTCTATACGCACCCCACCGAAGCCTTCGATGTATATACCGGGCTCCACAGTCATAAGCATGCCTGCTTTCAAAACCCCCTCGCTTTTAGGGGAACAGGCAGGGCTTTCGTGTATCTCAAGCCCCAAGGAATGGCCCGTTGAATGGGTGAAATACCCCCCATAGCCCTTGGATCTTATATAGTCCCTTGCGGCAGCGTCAACCGCCTTGCAGGGTACGCCGTCACCCACCGCCAATACGCCAAGCCTTTGGGCTTCAAGCACGGTGTTGTAAACGTCCTTCATTTTGTCGCTTGCCTTGCCAAGAACCACGGTGCGAGTCATATCGGAGCAGTATCCGCCGTATCTTGCGCCAAAGTCCATGGTAAAAAAGGCGTTTTCCGTAAGAACGTCGTCACCGAGCACGCCGTGGGGCAATGCGCTTTTAACGCCGCTTACGGCAATGGTATCAAAGGCAAGCCCGTCAGCGCCGTTCTTTTTCATAAAATATTCCATCTCGGCGGCAACCTCACGCTCGGTCATGCCGCCCTTGATAAAGCCCAAAATATGGGTAAAGCAGGCGTCGGTTATGGACTGCGCCTTTTTTATGCAAGCCACCTCGGCGGCTGTTTTTATCTGCCTTGCCTCGCCGCAGATGCCTGCAACCGGAATAAGCTCTATACCCTCAAAGGCCGCCCCCAGCCGTTCAAGCTCGTAAACGGTAACGGCGGTGCTTTCTATTATAAGGCGCTTTACACCCTTTGCCCTTGCATAGGAAAGGGTATCCGCCGTAAGGCTGCTTTCGCTTCTTACCACCTTAACGCCCGTAAGACCTCTGCTTTCGGCAGAAAGCGCATAACGCATATCCAAAAGCAAGGCGGTTTCGTCCTCGGTGCACAGCACCGCCCCCTCGGTAGAGGGAAAGCCCGTAAGATACATGCGGTTTATGCCGTCGGTAAACAAGGCACCGTCTGCACCAAGCTCTGCCGCCCTTTTGTAAGCACAGTTTGCCATAAGTCCTCTCCTCACTTCGCCTTTTCCAGCAGTTCCTTCAGCTCCTCGGCGGTATAATTATAAACCACGTCGCAAAACTGACATCTAAGCTCCGCACTGCCCTCGGCTATCATGTCCTCCAGCTCCTTTTTACCCAAAGAAACCAAGGCGCCGTCGGTCTTCTTACGGCTGCAGGCGCAGCGGTAATCGGCGCGCATGCCGTCAAACAGTTCAAATTCGATGCCCTTAAGGTACATCGCCGCTATCTCCTCCAAACCGTAATCAGCCACAAGGTTGCTGATAGGGGGAATCGTCTTAAGGTTTTCCTCCAGCTTGTCTATTATCTCATCATCTGCAAAGGGCAAAAGCTGAAGCAGTACGCCCCCTGCGGAAACGCATTTGTAATCCTTGCCCACACGTACACCAAGGGCACAAACCGTGGGGGTCTGCTCGCTTTGAGCGTAGTAGGAGGCGATATCCTCCGCTATCTCGCCGCTTTCGATGTTGAGTGCGCCAACGTAGGGCTCAGGGAGGCCTGCCGCATCACGAAGCACGTACATGGTGCCCTTGCCGATGGCCGCCGCCACGTTAAGTTTACCGTTTGGATGCTTGGGCGGGTCCGCCGCAGGGTTCTGCACAAAGCCCCTTACGTTGCCCATATAATCGGAGGTAGCAACTACGGTGCCTGCCTCACCGTCACCCTTGAAACGAAGAGTAAGCAGGTCGTCCTTTTCGCCCAAAAGACTGCCCATCATGGAAGCCGCCGTAAGCACCCTGCCCAGTGCCGCGGTTGCGGTGGGGGCGGTGGTGTGTATCTCCACGGCTCTGTTTACTATGTTAGTGCTGTTTAGTACTATTATTCTGGCACTGCCGTCCTTGGTGATGCCTCTAATCAGATTATCCATAATCAAAAAACCTTTCTCTACCCCTGTGCTCTGCCGCCGATGCTTTTGGCGACGATATATGCTTTTTCGCTTGTGTCGGTAAACTCACCGAAGGCGGTGTCGCCGTAGATGGCGCATACCTCAAAGCCCTGCCTTTTAAGGGCTGCCTTTATCCTCGGTATCAGGTAACGGCGCTGTCTTTGAACGTCGTCGCCGCGTGTATATACGCCGCCCCGTTCACGCTCAAAATAACTGAGGTAAAAATCGCAGTACCCGCTTTTCTTGTTGTAGCTGTTCTGCCACACAAGCATATTCCCCTTGTCCTCGTAAACGTAGGCGCGCTCGCCAAAAACGTTTTCGTACCTGTACGGGGTGTTTATATCAAAAAGGAAGATGCCGCCCTTTTCCGTGTAGTTGTTCACCAAGGAAAAGCAATCCTCCACGTCTCTCTCAGACAGCAGGTAGTTTATGCAGTCGTAGGTGCAAACCGTTGCCTGAACAGTGCCGTAAAGCTCAAAGTCCCTCATATCCTGACAGGAAAACATTACTCCCAGTCCCTCGCAGGCGGCAGATGCCTCACCAAGCATCTCCTCAGAGCCGTCAAGGGCAGACACGTCATAGCCCTTCTCTGCCAAAAGGCGGGTAAGGGCGCCGGTACCGCAGCCAAGGTCAAGGACTTCTTTAACCTTTATATCGGAAAACCTTTCAATTACTTGCTCAAAAAACGCCAGATACTCGTTGTATCCGGCGGAGTTAAAACGGTCATAACAAGATGCAATAAGCCCAAAGCCCGTGTTCATTCTCCGTCCTTCTCCAATCTGTCAAGAATAGTTTTGTAACCGCCGCTGCCATAACGAAGACAACGGTTTACCCTTGTAACGGTGGCTGTGGAGATACCCGTAGCCTCACATATCTGTTGGTAGGTAAGACCGTCGGACAGCATCTTAGCAACGCTTATGCGGTTTGCCATCTCGGTAAGCTCCGCAATGGTGCAGATATCCTGCAAAAATGCCGCAGCCTCCTCGGGGGTCTTTATCGCCGCAAGGGCGCTGTAAAGATACCTTGTGTTTTCATTATCAAAGCCGTTAACGTTCATAAAAGGCCACCTACTACTCCCATTTTAGTTATATCCTTTAGGATTATAATATATTTTGCCTCTCTTTACAATAGGTTTTGGCATTTTTTATGCTGTCAAGGGCCGTTGACACCGCATAGAATGTAGCGTACGACGAAAAAAGGAGGATTTTGTCTATGACCGATAAGGACGAACGCTTTGATACGGAATGCGCCGCAGGGCTGTTTTGCGGTAAAAACGACGGCTGGGTACTTGCGATGGCTTACGTGCCGTGGCAGGAATGGGGCGAGCTTTACGATGAGGAGAAGGCGCTGTGCCGCGGCACCCTCTTCCCCGACCTTGACAAGCCCTTTTTAGGCAGAAAGCAGGTTAAAAATGGATAAAAGAAACGCTCTTCTTAAAAGAATAATGCAGGCGGACTTTTCCATGCACGAGGCGGCGCTGTTCCTTGACTCTCACCCCAAGAACAAGGCGGCAATGAACTTTTACAGAAAAATGCAGGCCAAGCGCGAGGAGCTTGCCGCCGAGTACCGCCGCGACTTTGGCCCGCTGACCTACTACGAGGTTAAAAGCACCGATTGGAACTGGATAGATACCCCGTGGCCTTGGCAGAACTGATGGGAGGTAGCCGATATGTGGATATACGATAAAAAACTGCAATACCCCGTTAACATCAAAAACCCCAACCCCGCCCTTGCAAAACTGATAATAAGCCAGTTTGGCGGGCCCGACGGTGAGCTTGGCGCCTCCATGCGCTACCTCTCCCAGCGCTATACCATGCCCTATAAGGAGGTTATCGGTATACTGACCGACGTTGGTACCGAGGAGCTTGCTCATATGGAAATGGTCTGCGCCATAGTGTATCAGCTTACCAAGAACCTCTCTATGGAGGAGATAAAGGAAAGCGGTTTTGATGCATACTTTGTGGACCATACCACAGGCTTGTACCCCGTTGCGGCAAGCGGTGTGCCGTGGAACGCAAACACCTTCCAGTCCACCGGCGATGCCATAGCCGATATCACCGAGGACCTTGCAGCAGATGCCACGACCGCCAAAGAACAACCTACATATTTGAGGGGCTGAAAACCCTTGATATTACTGACTTTTCGGCACTTTGAACCTTTTCACAAAAATGGCATACCTGCAATCACATAAGAACAACTTGACCCCAATTTACACTAATTTTTACAAAATTCACGATAGGACAAGCTGTTTCCGAAGGAAAGAAAACACCCCCGATACTGCTAAATTCCCATTTGGGACAAGCAATATCGGGGGTATTTTGCTTTAGTGACTCTGTACTACATTTTTGTTGCATTGATTTTATCGTCGCTGTACTTAACAACGTCTTTGATAACCATTTTTTGAATCGCTGAAATTAAAATATTCATTGTGTCAAAATCCGGTTCGTTATTTTTATAAGGAAGCTTCATCACAAAATTATAACTCTGTGAGCTTCTTAATTTTTTACCATAAGAAAACCTTCCCAAAAGAGCTCTTTGAATTGCTGCGGTAAAATACAACATAGTCAATTTTGAATATTCAACTTTATCACTCCAATAAACTCCTGTATCATCGCCTGCGCCAAAATCATAATCCCTGTAAAAACTATTACCAAAAATATCTACGGTAATTGCGTTCTTTCGGAAAGATGCAACAGGATTTGAAATATAACCAACCACTCCATTATTTGTTACACCTGACATAACAAAAGGTATTTTGCCTGGTAGTTGATCATCCTTTTTTAATCTTCTTCCTTGTACTATTTTATTGAAGATGTTACTGAACTTAAATTCTTTTAGTTGAATATCTCCATTAT
>JAFQKR010000055.1 GCA_017396825.1 Clostridia bacterium | reverse complement strand
TAACTATATTTTCTTTTTTCGTGTTCTGTGCCTTTGTCAGCGGTCTGAACGGAACCGCCACGGTTCCGTTTTTCATTATCGTATTTTTTATTCAGCGCTTTCCTCGGTAGTGCCGTTTGCCTTATCCCAAGCAGATTCAAGCTTTTCCTTTACAAGGTCTTCCTTGATAGCGGTATCAACGGTGTAGGTGCTGTTACCGGGGGTGAAGATAGCGGCAGTATCACAGTTAAGCTCGGCGGCTATCTTCTTTGCCATATCGGTACGCATCTCATCGGTGATAGCAGCGCACTTGAGCGCGGAATATGCAAGGTGTATAACCAATTCTTCCTTAATAAGGGACTTTGCGGTGGTCTTAAGCTCTTCCTCGTCAGCACTTGCGTCAACTGCTGCCTTAAAGCTTTCAACGTAGCTGTTTACAAGCTCATCGGGAACAGCCTTAAGCTCTGTTGCCGCGTTTATATAAGCGTCAAGAACCTTTGCCTTGTCGGTTGTTTCGGAAATAACCAAGGAGGAGTCAGCAAGCTGGTAATAGGAGCTTGCTTCACCGAGAAAATCTTCTATACGAACAACGCTTTCCTTGGAAACCTCGTCAAGAGTGGCGCCTCCGCCGCCCATACAGCCTGCAAGAGAAAGCACAAGGGAAAGGAGCAAAGCTATAACAGAAATCTTTTTAAACATATTAGTCCTCCGTAATAAATAAATGCCTAAAATCAACGGATATCGTACCATACAATTAATAACAAACGGTAAACATTTAGTGGCTTAATTGTTAAATAAACCAACGCAGGGAAAGACGACCCCAACATAGTGGGCTTTTTCGGCAAAATGCGGGTGTTTATAAATTATACGGTGTCAAAATGTTGATAAATGTCTTGACTTAAAGGGTAAAAGTAAGTTATAATGATTGTAACTATGACACTATTTTTTTATATGGGGAGAAAAACAAGGCCATGATACGTTTAAGAAAGTTTTTGTGTTTACTGCTCGCCCTTGTGACAGTTATGGGCACCGTTGCCTTTAACAATGCCGCAAGCAAGCAGGTTTACGCTGCAGATACCCTTACCACGGTTCCGGGCAGCACCCTTTCCGTTGACAGCGCCAAGGGCACTGTTGCAGGCATCCTTGCGGGGACTACCGCCGCCACCGTTGCAGGCAACTTTAAGGGCGATGTTTCCGTTTACGATCTTTTGGGTACCAAGGTTTCCGACAGTGCTGTAGTCGGCACGGGCTATACCCTCCGTCTTTATTCCGGTACCTCTCTGAAGGATTCTCTCACCATCGTAGTTCACGGTGACGTTAACGGTGACGGCGCTATAAGCACCGCCGACCTTCTCAGCATTTCCGCCTCCATAAAGGGCACTTCTCCCTTGAAGGGCGCTTCCGTTTACGCCGCAGACGTTAACTTTGACGGCGCAAACACCGCTTCTGATAATATTTCCTCTAAAAAATACCTTGCGGGCGCGGATATTTTTTCCTCTCTCAAGGGTAAGGAGTACGTTCTTGTTACCGCTGTTTCCAAGTATGCGTCCGTTACCGATGCTCAGAACGGCGTGTCCTCCACGGGCACTGCCGCAGCAGGCACCTATTACATACATAAAAGCTATCCCGCAGGTCTTAACGGTATGTACTATCTTACTACCTCCTCTGCCGCTACGGGTACGGGCTTTTGGATAAATCCCCTTCACAACGAGGTTGGCGGAAATGACAGCAGTGAGGACGACAGCAGCGAGGACAGCAGCACTGTTACTGCTGCCACCTACGAGGTTGTTGTTACCATAAACAAGTATTCCTCCGCAGTTGACGCTATGAACCAGACCAACGCAACGGACACTGTTTCCGTTGGTACTTATTACATTTACAGAAACTACCCCAACGGCTACAACGGTATGTATAACCTTACCAACGACAGCACGGGTATGACGGCGGGCTTCTGGATAAACCCTGCAGAGAACGTTGTTAAGACCGGCGTGGTTTACATTCTTGAAAAGGACACACCCAAATACTCCACCTCTGCCGATGCTGCCGCAGGCACCAACTCCACCGGTATGCTTGCCGCAGGCACCTACTATATCTACAACAAGTATCCCGATGGCTACAACGGTATGCTTAACATCACTACCGATCCCACGGGTGAGTCCGTTGGCTATTGGATAAACCCCAACTACACGAGTATTACCGCGGCTACCTACGTTGTATCCAAGGATATTCCCAAGTACTCCAGTTCTTCTGACGCTGTAAACCGTATCAACGCTACGGGCACCGTTACCGCAGGCACCTATTATATTTACAACAACTATCCCAACGGTTACAACGGCGTTTACAACCTTACTACCGACTCTACGGGTAATACTCCGGGCTTCTGGATAAACCCCAAGGATATTACCGACACTCCCGATCCCGATGGCACTATCACCCTTGTTCGTCCCGTTAACAAGTACTCCTCCTCTACCGACGCAGGCAGACAGACCAACGTAACGGGCACCGCAGCAGCAGGTACTTACTATATCTACAAGAATTATCCCAACGGTCTTAACGGCGTATACAACGTTTCCACCGACCCCACGGGCAGTACCGCAGGCTTCTGGATAAACCCCACCGAAAACACCACCGGCAAGCTTAACTACACCACCATGAAAGCAGTGTGGATGTCTCAGTTTGACCTTGCACAGGTATACGTTTCCGGCGCATCTCAGGCAAACGAAAGCACCTTTACCACCAAGATAAAGAACACCCTTGCGGCAATCAAGAACTGCGGCTACAACACCGTTCTTGTTCAGGTTCGCCCCAATGGTGACGCCTTCTATCAGTCCAGCTACTATCCTTGGTCCAAGTACGTTGTGGGCAGTTACGGCAGAGTAGCAAACTACGATCCCTTTGCTATTATAGAAAGAGAAGCACACAACCTTGCTCTTTCCGTACACGCTTGGGTTAACCCCATGCGTCTTATGTCCACCTCCGAGATAACCGCTATAAGCAACAATTACGTTCTCCGTCAGTGGTACAACGATACCGGCAAGAGAGGCAAGTACATAGTTGACGTTGACGGTAACTACTACCTTAACCCCGGTTACGCAGAGACCCGTGAACTTATCATCAACGGCGTTAAGGAAATATGCCTTAACTACGACGTGGACGGTATCCACTTTGACGACTACTTCTACCCCGAAGGAGTTACAAACAGCTTTGACGCAGACGCATTTGCCGCCAGCGGTCAGGCAAGCCGCGCGGCATGGCGCAGACTTTGCGTAAGCGCCTTTGTAGGCGGTACCTACTCCGCTATTAAGGAGATAGACAGCGAGATCCTCTTCGGTATCTCTCCTGCAGGCAACATCAGCAACAACATGAACTATCTCTATGCCGACGTTAAGAGCTGGTGCTCCGGCACGGATTACGTTGATTATATCGCTCCTCAGATCTACTGGGGCTTTGAGCATAAGATCAGCCCCTTCGACGACATTCTCGCTGAGTGGGAGGCTATAATTAAGAGCGATTCCGTTAAGCTTTGCCCCGCTATCACCATGGCAAAGGCTTACGGCACAACCGACTCCAACGACGGCACCGAGTGGACAAACAACAAGGACGTTATCAAGCGTCAGATAGAACTTTCCGCAACCTGCAAGAACTTTGGCGGCGTAATGCTGTTCAGCCTTAAGAACTTCTACAACCCCTACTCCGGCGCATTTTACAGCAACCTTCAGGCAGAGAGGGCAAACTTTGAGCCTGTGCTTAAGGCACTTTATAAACAGTAATCAGGGGATTCCCCCGGTGGTTAACGAATAATCTGACAAAAAGGGCGTTTATCGCCCTTTTTGCGATAAAAGGAGAAGAATTATGGATTACACAAGCATTCCAAAACTGGGCTTTGGGCTTATGAGGCTCCCCATGATAGGTGACGAGGTTGATATAGAGCAAAGCAAAAAAATGGCGGATGATTTTATTGCCGCAGGCTTTAACTACTTCGATACCGCAAGAGGCTATATAAACGGGCTTTCCGAAAGGGCTGTAAAGCCTATTCTTTCCGACCGCTATCCCAGAGAAAGCTTTATCCTGGCGGATAAATACTCTTGGTGGTGCATAAAGGACGGGGACAGCGAGAGCTTTTTCCAAAGCCAACTGGAGCGCACCGGCGCAGGGTACTTTGACTTTTACTTGCTTCACGCCGTAGACGAAAGCAACTACGAAAAATATGACGCTCTCGGCGCATGGGCCTTCGGTGCGGCAAAAAAGAAGGAAGGACTTGTAAGGAACTTCGGCTTTTCCTTCCACGGCAAGGCAGATCTTCTTGATAAACTGCTTACCGAACATCCTGAGGTGGATTTTGTTCAGCTTCAGCTTAACTATATCGATTGGGAGGACGACGGCGTTCAAAGCAGGCTTTGCTACGAGACCGCAAGGAAGCACGGCAAGGGCGTGCTTGTTATGGAGCCCGTTAAGGGCGGCGCCTTGGCAGTGCTTCCCGAAAAGGCAAGAGAAATACTTAAGGCGGCAGACGAAAACCGTACACCTGCCTCCTTTGCGCTTCGTTTTGTTGCCTCCCTTGATGGCATAATCACGGTGCTTAGCGGTATGTCCAACGTGGCTCAGGCGGCAGACAATATTGCAACCATGTCTGATTTTGCGCCCCTTAGCGAGAAGGAGGCAGACGCAGTTTCCGCGGTGGCAGAGATACTTAAAAACGCCCCCACCGTGCCCTGTACCGCTTGCAAATACTGCACCGAAAATTGCCCTATGGGCATAAAAATACCCTCTATACTTCGCGGTGCCTACAACCACTATAAATCCTACGAGAACATAGACGTGGCAAAGGCGCGCTATAACGAAGCGGTAGGCGGTGCCGCCGCCGCATCCTCCTGCATCGGCTGCGGTGCTTGCGAGGAGGTTTGTCCCCAAAAGCTGCCAATAAGGGCATTGCTTGAGGAAAGTGCGACACTATTTGAGTAAAAACGGGCTTTTGCAGTGATATACTGTTGATACATAAATAAAAAGGCGGTGTTGGACGTGGCTGTTAAAACCGTAGACAAAAAAATAGAATATTGGGAGCATCAGCTTCTTGACCTTGGTATGCGGAACAAGATGATAAACTACCGCGAAACCAAAAGGACCACCCTTAAGCTGACGCAGCCTTCCTTTAACGACCTTTACACAAGGGTAGCCGTAAATGAGGAGACCCTTACCTTTCAGCGGGCGGTAGATAGGGACACTGACGGAAGGGTTTTTGCGGTGCTGTCTCTTATGGAGAATATGTCGGCGCCATTGCCTGTTACCGTGGGCGATATAAAGACCGAGGGAAGCGTGCTTGAAACACAGCTTACCCTTAAAAATATGCGTGCAAAGGCGCGCCTTGCTCTGGAGGAGCAGGGCACCAACATACTGTATCTTTCCTTTGGCTTTCTTCAGTGGAAGGACGGTAAGGGCGCCTCGGCAAGGGTGGTAAAATCACCCCTTATACTTGTGCCCGTATCCCTTACGGTAAAGTCGATAAACGCACCCTTTACTCTTTCCAAGCATGAGGACGATATAGTTGTAAACCCCACCTTGGACTATCTGTTTAAAACCGAATACGGTATAGAGCTTCCCGCCTTTGATTCGGATAAGGACACGCCGGAGGACTTTTTCACCCGTCTTGGTGAGATTGCCGCCGACCACGGCTTTAAGATAATAAAGGAGGCAAGCCTTGGGCTTTTGTCATTCCTTAAAATAACCATGTATAACGACCTTATACGCAACGAGGAGCGTATAAAGGCCCATCCGGTTCTGCGCGCCATGTGCGGCGACGCGGAGGATGCAAACGCTGTTCCCGAGGCGCTTGAGCGCATCACGGGGGATTCTGTAAGCCCACGCGACTGCTATCAGGTAATGAGCGCCGACTCCAGCCAGCAGGACGCTATCCTTTACTCCAAGCACGGAGTAAGCTTTGTGATGCAAGGCCCTCCCGGCACGGGTAAGAGCCAAACCATTACCAACATCATCGCCGAGGCCCTTGCAGATGGCAAAAAGGTGCTTTTCGTTTCGGAGAAGATGGCGGCATTGCAGGTGGTTTACCGCCGTTTGCAGGACGCACATCTTGGTGATTTTTGCCTGCCTCTCCACAGCTATAAGGCAAACAAAAAGGAGATACTTGAGCAGATAGGGGCAAACCTTAACCTTAACCCCACCCGTGTTAAGGACTCTGCTATAACCGACCTTGAAGAGCTTATGCTGATACGCGGCGAGCTTAACGGCTATGCCAAGGAGCTTCATACCCCTATGGGTCCCTTGGGGCTTAGCTGCTATGAGGTGTACGGAAAGCTGGAGGAGCTTGCAGATTCTCCCACCATAGTCTTTTCGCTGGACGACCCCCTTGCCATCGATCACGCCCGTCTTACTGCTTATACGGGGGGAGTTAAAAGCTATGCCCTTGCGATAAGCAGGCTTGGCGGCAGAATAAAGGATAACCCGTGGCAGGGGCTTATTGCCAGAAGCACGGGCTTTGAGTTTAAAGAAAACGTAAAAAACAGCCTATCATCTCTTGCAAAGGCATTGCATTTCCTTTCGGACGACATGGCAAGGCTCTTTATATGGGAAAACGCCAATGACAGGGTCTCCTATAAGGACGCGGCCCTTTTCTCCGATACCCTGCAGGGCGTGCTCTGCCTTGGTATACTGCCTGAGGATATAAGGAACGCCGACGACCTTACGCCCTTTATAAGAGAGGCGGGAACGGCAAGACTGCTTCGGACGAGGAGAGACGAATACAAGGCTGCGGCAGATAAGATATTCGGTGAGCGTATTTACAGCTTTAACCTTGCCGCTTGGCAAAAGGATATAAAAAGCGCCATGGGTGCCCTTGGGGAAAACCCTTTGCTTAAGGACGTGACTCCCTCCCATGCGGTGGACTCACCTGCCCATTACGCAAGCAGGCTGGGCGCCCTCAGAACTAACCTTACAAGGCTTTCTTCAGCCTTTGATGCTATAAACGCTCTCCTTGGTACAAGGCTTGCGCCTACTCTGCACGGCCGTAACGTTGCCAACGAATTGAAGACGCTTATGGAAAGAGGCGTAAGCGTAAAGGCGCCGCTTTTGAACGGTAACCGCAGTGATATCCGCGCTAAGCTTACCCAAGCAAGGACCTTGTCAACAGAGATGCTCAGTCTTAGGTCAAGTATACTTGCCGCTTGGCAGGAGGGCGTTTTCTCCTTGGACAGCGCCGCTATGCTTGACCGTTATCAAAGGGAGTACACGGGCTTGTTCAAGGGCTTTAAGTCCGATTACAAGACCGACAGCGCAACCCTTTGCGCTCTACACAATCCTCCCTGCAAAAAGGTGCCCGACGACACGGCAAGATCCCTTTTGATATTGCTTAACGCCTACCACGGCAAGGAGTCGTGGCTTAACGCCCGTTGTGATGAGTTTATGGCGGCGTTCGGCTCTGTGTATAGGGGGATATGGACCCAGTGGGATAAGGCTTTTCTTGCGGTAGACGTAGCCGACAGAGTCTTTGCCCTGCTTGATGGGCAGATACCTCTTGCTCTTATCGCTATCCTTGACACCGACGGTACCGATGAGGCGGCAAGGCTTGCCGCACTTATTACCGAGGCAGAGGGCGCCCTTGAGGATATCAGAGCAAGCGGCTTTAATATAAACCCCGATGATGGGGCGTTTGACCCCGCCTTGGCGATAAAAGCCGCAGAGGACGGCATAAGGCTTCTCGGCACCATTGCCGAGACAGCAGGGTATATAGCACCCTGCCTTGTAACTGTGCCTACGCCTATCGACGAAGTGTTCTCCGCCGCCGACAGCGCTTCTGCGTATATACGCGCGGCAGAGGATATAAAGGCAAAGGAACAGGAGTATACGGGTCTGTTCGGTGTGCTTTATATGGGCGATAACACCAACTGGGACTACGTATACGCCCTACTTGGTAACCTTAACGATATCAAAAAATCCCCATATTATCCAAGCCTTGCACCTGCCATGAAGGCAGAGGGCGAGGAAAAGGAGACTCTTGAGGATATTTCTCGTTCCATGAAGGCCACCTGTCACCGCCTGCCCGGATTTTTCGACCCCGTCAAGTCCTTGTTTGCCTTCGGCGCGGGGCTTGAGGATATGAGCGTTAAGGCTCTTAGAGACAGAATAGACGCTTGCATAGAGTCCATGGAGGATATGGAGGCGTGGATAGATTACGAGGAGACCAAGGAACGTCTTGCCGCCTTAGGGCTTTTGCCCTTTGTTAACGCGGTAGAGGGCGGCGAGGGGTGGGAGAGGATAGAGGACTCCTTCCTCAAGGGCTTTTACCGTATGTGGCTTGACAGCGCCCTCGGTTCTCTTGGTGAGGTGCGCCGTTTCCGCCGTAACGCTCAAGAAAAGCGAATAGAAAACTTTGTTTCCTTGGACGACAAGCAGCTTCTTATAGCCCAGATGCGTATCCGAGAAAAGCTTATATCAAGCATCCCCCGTGACCACCGCTTGCTTAAGGCTACGGACGAGGTTGCCATACTTAACAAGGAACTTAGCAAAAAACGCGGCATTATGCCCCTTAGAAAACTGTTTAAGTTGATACCTAACCTTATTTTAAGGCTAAAGCCTTGTCTTATGATGTCGCCTCTTTCCGTTTCCTATTTCCTTGAAACAGAGGCGTATAGCTTTGACATGGTTATATTCGACGAGGCGTCTCAGATATTCCCCGAGGATGCTATCGGTGCCATTTACCGCGGCAAGCAGGTAATTATTGTGGGCGACAGCAAGCAGCTTCCTCCTACCAACTTCTTCTCCACCGCTTCCGTATCCGGAGAGGAGGATTTTGATAGGGAAGAGGAGGACGCCGATTACGTGGTTGCCGACTCTATTTTGGAGGAAACGGCGGCAGCACTGCCCGTAAGAACGCTTCTTTGGCATTACCGCAGTAAAAACGAGGAGCTTATCGCCTTTTCCAACCGAGAGATATACGGAAACAGCCTTATTACCTTCCCCAACAACTACAAAAGCGCCGAGGACATGGGTGTTGAGTACGTTTACGTGGACAACGGCTGCTACGAGGGAGGCGGCAAGAACCGCAACGTGGAGGAGGCAAGGCGTTGCGTAAGCCTTGTGGAGGAGCACATCCTCCGCCATCCCAAGCGCTCCCTTGGCATTATTGCCTTCAGCGAAAAGCAGCAGAGGGTGATAGAGGACGCCATAACGGATTTCCGCAGGCAAAACCCACGCTACGAATGGTTTTTCACAGACTCCGGCGAGGAGCCCTTCTTCGTTAAAAATCTTGAAAACGTTCAGGGTGACGAGCGTGACACCATAATTTTCAGTATTTGCTACGCCAAGGACAAAAACGGAAAGATGTATATGCGCTTCGGTCCTCTCGGCCACGAGGGGGGAGAACGGCGTCTTAACGTTGCCGTAACCCGCGCAAAGCGAAACGTAAAGCTGGTGGGCTCCATTCAGCCCTCGGATATCGACCTTAGCCGTACCTCTTCCGAGGGGGTGCGTATGCTTCGAGCCTATATCGAGTTCGCTATCGGCGGCGTGTCTGCCCTTTCCGCTAAGAAGGCAGGGGAAGACTTTGACACGGTGGATGATTTTTGCGGCGCAGTTGCAGACTTTATCGAGAGCCACGGCTACCGCGTTCAGCGCTCTCTTGGCTGCTCCAAGTACAAAATTGACATGGCGGTAGAAAGCCCCTCCGGCGACGGAACCTACATTGCGGGCGTAGAATGCGACGGCTTCTCCTACGCTCAGGCAAAGACCGCCCGTGACCGCGACCACACGAGAAAGAGCGTGCTTACGGGTATGGGGTGGAGCCTTTACAGGGTGTGGTCCACAGAGTGGTACCGCAACCCCGCCTATGAGGGAGAGGCACTGCTTGCCTTCCTTAAGAAGGCGGAAAAGGGCGGTACAGACCCCGAAGCAAAAAGCACCGAGGAAACAAAGCTTTCAGATATAGCCACCGAAACCAAGTTAAAGGCCAAGAAAGAGGAGAGCGACCCTTACGGCTTTGAAAGGTACAGAGAGGTTTCCGTGTCCTCGGTCAGCCTTAAGGCGCCTGCCGCCTTGGCAAACACCGTGCTTTCCATAGTAAAGGCGGAACAGCCCGTGCATACCGAGTCGGTGTGTAAGCGTATCGCCGCCTGCTTGCCCGGAGGCAAGGTTACCGAAAAGGTAAAGGAAGCGGTTGATGCCGCAATAAAGGGCAGGCTTGAGGGAAAGGTTTTTGTGGATAGCGAGGACTTTTTAAGACTGCTTCCTCTTACCCCTGTTAAGGCAAGGGTGCCGGCTGAAGGAGAGGCTCCCCGTCCCATGGAGTATATACACACCGAGGAGTTTGCTATGGCAGTTCTTGCTATCGCAGGCTACTCCTTTGGCATAACCGAGGAGGATCTGGCAACGGAATGCGCCCGTGTCTTCGGTTACGAGCGCAAGGGCCCCAGAATAAAGGCAAAGACCGACGATGCCCTTAAATACCTTGAGTCAAAGGGCAGAATAAAGATAATAGACGGTAAGGTACAGCTTACGGGAGGTACGGTATGAGCAGTCAAATAAACGAAAAAACCATGACCGACGAGCTCCTTGCCTTTATCGCGCCTTATCGCAAGGAGTCGAAACGCATTTTTATGGGAAAGGAATACGGCGACCCCAAGGAGTTGGGCGAGGCGATCTACACCGCCTTGACGGAGAACGGCCGTGAGGCGGCAGAGGCAACGGCGGCGCTTTTGGAAAACGACGGCACGCTTCCCGGACACCCGTATCTTGAAAAGAAGGCAGAGGACGAGAGGGAGAGGGAGGTAAAGGCGTACTTGCTTTCCCACTTGCTTACGGGCAAGCCCCGTTTTACCGCCGATGGCAAGAACTTTAATGAGCCAACGGAGCTTACCGCTTATATGAAGACCCTTCTTGACCGTTCCTACGAGAGCCTAAGAGATTTTTGCCACGGGCTTATCGATTACGAGGACAACCTTGCGCCTGCCGTTGAGGGCTGGCTTTTGGCGCTGGGCAAGGACGTGGAGCTTTCTCTATGGCGGGCAGGGCTTGCTGATTAGGATCTAAGCCGATTTTAAAGATAGTCCATATAAAAAACGGGCAGAGAATGCGATGGTTCTCTGCCCGTTTTGTTTTATAAGGCCGTATTTATTTTCTGCAAACCATAAAAAACCTATGGGTCTGTCCTTCGACAAAGCCCTTTTCCTCTATGATTTTGTGGGTTTTAAGTAGGTTTTCCCCGTGTGCTTCCACGGAAAAACCCTTAAACTCCCACTCTATAATGCGTGCAAACCACGTAAGGGCGCCCACGTCGTAAAATCGAATGGGCCTGAAGCACTCCTCTGCTCTTTCCACCGTAAACCC
>JAFQKR010000054.1 GCA_017396825.1 Clostridia bacterium | reverse complement strand
CGGTGAGGCTCTTAAGAACGCTATCTCCGCAAGTATAAAGGCAAAGAACGATAATCTTGTTGGTAACATGGCTTCTCAGGGCACTACCCCCAGACAACTTACCGACCTCATCGGTTCTCTCTGCGACCTTACCAGTGGCAGCGGTGACAAGGGCACACCCGTTGTTCTCGTTCAGGGCTACTTTGATAACTTTACCGACTAAAACGATATAAAAATATAAACCCGACCGATTTATGATTTCGGTCGGGTTATTTTTATTTTTCACCGGCAAGCCTTTGTATAAGGTCCAATACCAACTTCATATCTTTTTCGCTAAGTTTTCTCAACAACTCGTTAATTTCAGAAAAAACCAATGGATCAGCAACATCTGTATTAAAAAACTCCGCTGGGGTCAGATCAAAATAATCACATATTGCAAAAAATTCCTGCATCGAAGGCAAAGCCTTTCCGGAAGAGATATTATTCACATATCCCCTGCTATGACCTAAATCATAGCTCATTTTATACTCCGAAACACCTTTCTTCATTCTAAGCCTCGTAATGCGTTCCCTTGTAAATTCCGTATACATCTTATCATCTCCTATGTGTACAGAATACCCCATAAACTTGCAGCATTACGCATTTTTAATATGTTTGTACTATTGACACAACATATTATATATGTTATTATCGTTTTATAGTCGATATTTCAGCAATATGTCGTTTAAAAATGTTAATTGGAGGTTTTGTTATGAAGAAAACAACAAGACTGATAGTAGCGCTGATTCTATCAACGGTGTTGCTGTCAGCTTTAACTCTTCACATTTCCGGCATAGCTAATGACGAGCAATTAAATACCCTCTCATCTGCCGCTGATACGAATTCTTACATCATAGGTGATGTAAATTTTGACGGATATGTGGATTCTCTGGATGCCGCATTGATACTAAAATACGATGCGGATCTCCCTTGTAACGATCGCGTAGGCAAGGTTGAATCATTTATCGGTGTAATCAACGCATACGTTGATGAGGATTTGCATCTTTGGATCGAACTTTTTGACGGAACAAAGGTTGATACAGGTTACGTTGGCATATCTTCCCTTTCCGCAGAAATTCCTCCCATAGACCTTAGCAAAAACAACACCGAAATACTTATCGGCGACGTTAACACCGACGGATACGTTGATTCATTGGACGCGGCTTTGATTTTGAAATACGACGCTGCGCTTCCTACCAACGAGCTCGTTGCTACAAAAATCCCTGTAGCCTCTGTAAAGGATAGCCACGTAGATAATGACTATTACTATTGGCTGACTTTAACCGACGGAACTAAAATCAATGCAGGTTACGTACGTGTTGCTATGTATACGGTTACCTTCAAGGACTTTGACGGTACCGTTCTCAAAACTGAAACCGTTGACATAGGCGAATCCGTTGAAGCTCCCAACGCTCCCTCCAGAAGCGGTTACCGCTTCATCGGCTGGGACGGCAAGGCTGAAAACGTTACCGGCGATATGACTATTACTGCACAATACGTACAGCAGTTTACCGTTACTTTCGTTGACTATGACGGCACCGTGCTTAAATCCGAGACCGTAGACAAGGGTGCTTCTGTTTCTGCACCTGCAGACCCCGTAAGAGAGGGCTGCCGATTTATCGGCTGGGACGGCACCGCAGTAAACGTTATCTCAGATATGACCATAAAGGCTCAGTATACAGCACAGTTTACTGTTACCTTCGTTGACTATAACGGCACCGTTCTCAAGTACGAAACTGTTGATAGCGGCAAGAGCGCAACTGCTCCCTCCATACCAACCAGACCGTATTATACTTTTACAGGTTGGGATACAGCTTTTACAAACGTTCTCTCCGACCTGACAGTAACCGCTCAATACAGCGAAAAAACTTACGCAATCAATTACTACAACACCAAAGGTGTAGTAATTTCCGAAGAATACACCTCTTACACTGAACACAAGGGCTTGCATCTGCCAACATTATCCGGTGTTGAAGGCTATGCCTTTAAAGGTTGGTATACCCTTGCGGAAGGCGGCGACCGAATCGATGATATAAGCGTTGGCAGCACAAAGTTTTACAACCTTTACGCACATTGGGAAGCAACAGAGTACACCATAACCTATAACAAATCTGCCGTTCACAGCAATCCTAAGACCTATACCATAGAAGATGAGATAGTTCTCGAAGATCCCACCTGGAGCGGCTTGGCATTCGTCGAATGGACAGACCATTCCGGAAAGGTAGAGTTTTATACAAATTCCGCTGAAGAAAACTGTGCCAAGATCCCTAAAGGTACCACAGGCAATATCGAGCTTACAGCGAAATGGGAAACGTACAGAAATAGAGTTATCCCGTCTGACAACAAGTTGATAGCACCCGTTTACGACGAGCTGACCGGCAAATACTATTTCCTTTACGAGCTTGGAACCATAGAAAACGTTGTTTTGGCTCTTAACGGAGACAGCGAGCAAAAAACCGGAAATGAAGGAATAACCCTTACCATCACCAAGAGTCAGGAGATACAAGAGGGCGTTGCGAAGGAGCTTGGCACAACTATTGCCAACTCGGTAACTCAAACTCAAGACTGGTCGGACGTTACGACCTGGGCAGAAAGCCTATCCGCATCCGAACATCTTGATATTGCCGTCGGCTTAGAGGGCGGTATTAAAGACTTATTCAAGGCCTCTTTGCAGGTAAACTTCGGTATGTCTATCAGCGAGGCAAGCGAATGGTCCAAAACCCACGGCACCGGCGGCGGTTACGAGATAGGCGGAGTAAAAACGGAGCAGCTTACCTCCACCGTATCCTATACCAGTAGCATGACCACCTCCTCTGAGGTAACCCGCTCCGTAAGCGGCGACATGCCTAACGGCTATTACAGCTACGTTTACGCTTGTAACGTACGAGTTTTTGCCGTAGTAAGCTATAACGCCGTTACGGGCGATTACGGCATAGACACCTACAGCGTTCTTGACAATATGCACAACACCCTGCTGTATTATCCAACTGTCGACGATTATAACAACGCGTCTCCCAACAGCCTTGCCTTTGACCTGAACGAAGAGAGCAAGACCAATATAAAAAACATTATTGCAAACTCTTACTTTATCAAGTACGACGGCAATGGTGGCGTATATAACGATAACGGCGATAAAACCGACAAATACATCTATCTTTACGAGTGCGGTGTAGAAAAAGCTGTTGCAAACTGCAACTTCACAAAAACAGGATGCGTGTTTGCAGGGTGGAAACGCACCACCTCAGAGGGCTTTGCATTTTATACTCAGGGACAAATGATAAAAGATCTTGCGGCGAAAGGCGAGCTTATTACACTTTGTGCAGAATGGACGCCTTTGACATACACCGTATCATTCAATGTAAATGGCGGTATGGGTTCTTGCTCAGATATGATCGTGACGTTTGATAGTACATACGGTACACTTCCCACTATTACCAGATTGGGATACACCTTTAGCGGCTGGACACTCAACGGACAAATCATTACAGCAGAGTCTAAGGTTTCTACAACCGAAAACCACACGCTCATCGCCCAGTGGACTGCCAATACCATTACCGTTAGTTTTGATAGCAACGGTGGTAGCACACATTCGCCCATCACAGTAATATATGGCAACAAATATGGTACTCTTCCGACGCCCACTAAAAAAGGGTACACATTCGATACTTGGAAGTATTTTTTGGATATCGTTACTTCAGACACTATTGTAGATATCTATTTCAATCATACTCTATATGCTAATTGGACGGCAAATAAGTACACGGTAATCTATGATGCAAACGGGGGGGCCGGCACAATGGAAACCTGCACTTACAACTACGATAGCAGTAGGCTGTTAACCAAAAACAGTTTTACGCGAGACAACTATACTTTCTTAGGTTGGAGTACTGATCCCGCAGCAACATCGCCTACTTATACCGATGGTCAGTCTGTTAAAAACCTTGCAAGCAGCGGTAGTGTTACACTTTATGCTGTTTGGCTTAAGACAGCGTCAGAGTGGAGTTCAGGCTCTCGTAACATTCAAATAACAAAAGACGGATATGAAGAATCAATATATTTAGGCTTAAATTACTCAGCGCTTAAAGAACACGGTTACACAAATATAAAAGTTACGATAGTGGAAGTTAATGGCTATTCACAATCATTGTTTTCCGACGATAAACCGTTTATTGAAATATATAATCGTTCTGGTAACAAATTAATGTCAGATTATTGGGATCCGTTCCCTTATGGTTGGGAACAAAGGAAGAATATCACTTACACGATTAGCATTGATGCTTTGCGCAATGATGGCAGTATCTTATTTAGATATGATACTGATGGCGGTATGTGGAATTTGGGTACTGTTGTAGTAAAAGCCGAAGTCATATTATGATTAGCTCAACTACAACAAATATATAATCGTCTAAAGAAGATTTTTCAACACATTTTCCCGCCCACTTCTTGACAAGTGGGCGGGTTTGTATTATAATTCTTGCATAATGAAAAATGATAGTTTGGGGGTTTGTTTTATTATGGAATGCAATGTTCGTCCCGACAATATGGAACGCATTACTACCAAAGCTTTGGCTGATGCTTTTATCGAGGAACAGATTGCCGCAGTACGCGCACAGGTTGGCGATAAAAAGGTTCTTCTTGCCCTTTCCGGCGGTGTTGATTCTTCCGTTGTTGCCGCGCTTCTTATTAAGGCTATCGGCAAGCAACTTATTTGCGTTCACGTTAACCACGGGCTTATGCGTAAAGGTGAAAGTGAAGCAGTTATCGAAATGTTCGGCAAAGAACTTGATGCTAACCTTATATACGTTGACGCTACCGATCGTTTTCTTGACCTGCTTGCTGGCGTAAGCGACCCCGAAAGAAAGAGAAAAATAATCGGCGCTGAGTTTATAAACGTTTTTGCTGATGAGGCTCGCAAGCTTGACGGTGTGGATTTTCTTGCTCAGGGTACTATTTATCCCGATATACTTGAAAGCATCAAGCAAGCAGAGGGTAAAAAGGCTGTTAAGTCCCATCACAACGTAGGCGGCTTGCCTGAAGACTTGAAGTTTGATTTGGTGGAGCCTATAAAACTGCTCTTTAAAGATGAAGTTCGCGTTGTTGGTGAAGCTTTGGGTCTTCCACACGCTATGGTTTACCGTCAGCCCTTCCCCGGCCCGGGTCTTGGCGTTCGTTGTCTTGGTGCGATAACCAGAGACAGATTGCATGCACTCCGCGAAGCAGATGCTATTCTTCGCGAGGAATTTGATAAAAACGGTCTTGCTGAAAAGGTATGGCAGTACTTTATTACCGTTCCTGATATTAAAAGCGTAGGTGTTAAGGATGACAGCCGTTATGAAGGCTGGCCTGCAATCATTCGTGCTGTGAATACTACAGATGCTATGACCGCTACAATTGAAGAAATCCCCTACCCTATCCTTCATCATATAACCTATCGTATCACTAACGAAGTTGACGGAATAAACCGCGTCCTTTTTGATCTTACACCTAAGCCCTGCGGAACCATCGAATGGGAGTAAGAATTTTCTTGTAAGAAAAACAATTTTAGCCCTTTAACGAGCCAAAAACCTTCTATTCGAGATGGTTTTTGGCTTTTTCTTTGTTTTTGCGACCGCAGTTTGACCGCAGGCTATAAAACGCATTTCAAACAGCACATTGACAAAACGTTAGAAATGGGCTAAAATATATACGTTATTAGAAACATGATAGGAAAGGAGTGTGTGCGGGATGGTAAAGAGAAATTACGAGATCTTTAGCGGAGATACGCTTGTGGCTGTTTGGCAGGACGGTGTGTTGACCGTTAAGAACGATGCCTTGCTTCCCCTTTATCTGAGGCGTGTGGCCAATGCCGACACGTGGCTTGAGACACGGGCTATTGATTCTCACCGTGCTAACTCCCGTTTGCTGAAAAAGGCGCTTCGTCTTGCTGAAAAGGACGATGTTTCTACAGTTATCCACGTGAACGGTGCGACTATTACGGATAACTATTGGGTGCGTCCCGTAGGCTCTGATTTGACCTATGACGACGTTAAATTCACTGACGACTACTTCTCAAACCTTGCGCTTAATGGCTCTTACAACAGTTTTAACCGTGCCGCAAACAGTCGCCGCTCAAAAACGCCCGAGCTTACCAACGTGGGTAGCTTTGAACAGTGCTGGAAGCTT
>JAFQKR010000053.1 GCA_017396825.1 Clostridia bacterium | reverse complement strand
TTCTCCTTTTTTACACAAAAAAATAGGTACTGCGCATTGGCAGCACCCCGTAAACATATACGTCCTTATAATATCAGGATATGTCCGTCCGTATTTAGCCAACGCAAATTAACCACAACAATAATAGCTGCGGTAATAATAGTATGCGTAAGCGAATACACGATTATCGAACATATTACATCCCTCCGTAAGTGTTGTGGGTAGTTTAGCACACTATCTTCTGTTTGTAAAGCCCTTTTTGAAAAAAACTTTATAAAAATACAATTATTATGCATTTTTACAAAAAATTCACCAAGTCATTTGGTAATGGTGTATAATAAACTTTGTAAAGAGGTGAGCAGATATGAGATATAGTCATATAATTTGGGATTTTAACGGGACAATACTTGACGACGTAACGCCTTGTATTGACGTACTTAACACAATGCTTGAGGAACGAGACCTATGCAGGGTCAACAAGGAAATGTACCTTGATGTGTTTGGCTTCCCCATAAAAGACTATTATGAGAAGCTTGGATTTGATTTTACAAAAGAAGACTACGGCGTTATGGCCATAGAATGGTCGGGGCTTTACAAATCCGCCGCAGAAAACAGCGGTATATGCAAAGGCGTCGAGGAAGCACTTGAATATTTTAAAAAGCTGGAACTGCCCCAATACATCCTTTCCGCTACGGAATACGGTATGCTTAAGGAGCAAATAAAAGCCTTGGGAATAGGCTCTTATTTTACGGAGCTGTTGGCACTCAAGGATTTTCACGCAGTAAGCAAAGTATCCCTTGGTAAAGAATGGGCAGAAAAGGTAAAGCCCCAACGAATGCTGTTTATAGGTGATACCCTGCACGACTACGAAACCGCCGTGGCGATGGGTGCGGAATGCGTGCTGATAGCGGCAGGACATCAATGCAAAAACAGGCTTTTAAAATGCGGTGTGCCCGTTCTAAACAGTGCGGAAGAGCTTATCCCCTACTTTGAAAAATGCAATACATAAAGCAACTGCCTCAAATGCCGTTTCTACGCATTTGAGGCAGTTTATTTCCGGGGTCCCCAAGAAGTCGTCAGACTTCTTGGGGCGATTTGTATTAAGTTCTGTTGCTGAGTAAACGTCTGAGAATTACAAGGTCGGTGGTGGTAATTATCAGGTCGCCGTTAAGGTCGCCAAGCGCCAAAATTTCATCGGTAACCGGCGTTTGCTTGCTTACCACCTTGCGTAATATTACGTAGTCTACGGTGGAAACCAACCCGTCGTTATTGACATCGCCGTATGCCTTAACCACCGTAACGGTACAGCTTGCGGAATACCCTCCACTGCTTGCGGTTACGGTAACAGTTCCATCCTTTAACCCCGTTACATAAGCACCGTCGGTAGAGAGCACCGTGGGGTCGCTTACCGTCCAAACCACGTTTTTATCGGTGGCGTTTTCGCCAAGCACCGTTGCGGAGAGCCACTTGGAAGTGCCGTAAGGCACGTAAAGCGAACTTGCGGAAAGACTTATGCCCGTAGCTGCGATCTTTTCGCTTGCCGAGGCTTCGGTTGGCAAGTCACGATTAAAGTGCAAGGTAAAATGATTGCGAACGGCGTGCCCCGATGTGTTCTTGTTGTATGCCGCAAAAGCTCCGTCCGTATTAATATTGCCTGCAGAGTCTATTACAAACACTTGCGGTTGGTCACCGCCCAAATACACATCTGCGGTCTTAACACCGCTGCTTATAACCTTTACGTCGTCCTGACCGAAGTAAATGCCTGCATACAAGATGGAAGGCTGTGTTGCGGTATACAAATTTTCTACATAAGAGCCTCTGCCGTGATGGTTGCTGTCAAGGAAGTCGATATCCGTATTAACAACACCTTTATGCAAATAAAGCATATAGTCCACCGCTGTAGAACCGCTGGTGTTATTACCATTATATGTAGTACCTACATCATCGGGGAAGGTATCGCCCGTAAATAAAAGCTTTACGCCCGCAAACTCTATAAGATACCAAGTAGAAGAACAGTTTTCCCAGGCGGTTGAATCTTTGTTAAGTGTGCTGTTTGTGCTCCAATCCTTGGAGGTACAAATAGTAACAGTAATGGGATAGCTTGTATCTGTAGTAGATAATGTATTACAATTGTTAAAATACCTAACAATTTCTTTTTCAAAACCAATCTGTGTGGGAGAAAGGTCGGGACTGTAAGTAAGACAATTGCTTACCATTGTATCAAAGCCATTAAGATACGTAGAGTAACCGGCTGCCCCTGTGCCGGCGGGGTCTTTTGTGGTGTACATTTTTTTGATGTTAACATAAGGGCTTTTACTGATATAGTAACGCAACGCGTGTATATGGTCCGAGTGCCAGTGGGTTATAAAGCTTATTATTTGAACCTGACACTTTTCGGAAAGCAACAGTCTGTAATACTGTGCTTCTGTAAGAGCGCCGGAAGCAAGGCCGTCTGCAAGGAATTCTTCTCGCAATTCCAACAGATAATCAAGAGATTTTCTGTTATTGTTACCGCTGTCTATCATAAAGACGGTGCCGTTATAGTCTAACAC
>JAFQKR010000052.1 GCA_017396825.1 Clostridia bacterium | reverse complement strand
TTTTGTCGTTTGGTCGGCTTTGTCCCTTTTGTGGCGGGCGATTCTTGAATCGCCCCTACGGCAAAGCCATCACTTTTTTTATAAAAGCCTTGCCGTCTGTAAGCCGAGGGAACAATTTTATTGTAGGGGTCATTCACGAATGACCCGTTACTAAACTTGTAAGGACGGCTTTTTATCGTTTGGTCGGCTTTGTCCCTCGCATGGCGGGCGATTCAAGAATCGCCCCTACGGCGTAAACGTTACTTTTTCATAAAAAAAATAAAGGCAGCGTGAATTCGCTGCCTTTTAACACTAAACCTATTTAATTCTCGCCTGCGATAATGAAGAGGTAATCGTTACTGCCGGGGAAAACCACGTTTAACTTCTTTATCGGCACGCCGTTAACCTTGGAAAGAAACTTACTGCCGTCAACAACGCTGAAATTGGCAAAATCGCTAAGGCCCTTGCCCGTATACTTAACGTAAGCCTCCTTACGCACCCATACGTTTGCAAACTGCTCGCCCTCTACACTGCCCTCACGAACGTATTCGGCCTCCTCGCCGGTAAAGAAACGCTCGGCAAGGCTTATATAATCGGGCTTCTTTTCTCTTGCATCGTTTTCAAAACGGGTAAGACGCTCGCCGTCGATACCCACGGGCTTATCGGAGAACACAACCACCATAACCTCGTCGGCAGTGGTAACGCTGATATACATTTCCTCAGGCAGACCCTTAATAAAGGGCTTGCCGCGGTTGTTATAGTAAACCTCGGCACTGTCAATGCCCGTGTATTCACGAAGAGCAGACTGCACCTGCGCGTGACGCTTTTCCTTATCACTTATGTTTTCAAATATAAAGGTTTTAATTGCCATAATCTATTCCTCCGTAACCGTTTCCTCGGTTTCGATATCGTCCTCTTCCTCATCCTCAGGCTTAACTGCGGCAAAACCGATTATACGTGCATCCTCGCCCGTACGCATTACTATAACGCCGCCCGTTGCTCTGCCGTAAACGGGTATCTCCTCCGCGCGGAAACGGATAATAATACCGCTGTCGGTGATAAGCATAACGTCGTCCTCAGGATATACAATGGAAAGCCCTGCAAGGCCGCCCGTCTTGTCGGAAAGCTTGTGGCAGCAAATACCCTTACCGCCTCTTGCCTGAACCTTAAATTCGTCAAACTCGCATCTCTTGCCGTAGCCTTTTTCACTAACGGTAATTATCTTAGCACCGGACTCAATGCCTTCCTCAGTTATAACGGAGGCACCAACGATATAGTCGCCCTCCTCAAGAGTCATACATCTAACGCCTCTTGCCTGTCTGCCCATGCTTCTTGCATCGGTTTCCTTAAAGCGGATACCGTTACCGCCGTGGGTAGCCACAATTATCTGGTCGTTACCGTCAGTCTTAAGCACAAACAAAAGCTCGTCGCCCTCGTCAAGGTTAACGGCAAAAAGGCCTCCGCTTCGTCTGGTATGGTATTCCATAAGGTTGATACGCTTTATAACGCCGAATTTTGTTATAAGTATCAGATACTTGTCCTCGGTAAACTCCACAACGGGGATAATAGAGGTTATCTTTTCACCCTCTGCAAGCTCAAGGACGTTGGCAAGATGGGTGCCCTTCGCGGTACGGCTTGCCTCGGGTATCTCATAGCACTTCTTACGGTATACCTTACCCAAATTGGAGAACATAAGGAGGAAAGCATGGCTGTTGGAAACGATAACCTGCTCCACAAAGTCCTCTTCCTTGGTGGTCATACCGGTAAGGCCCTTACCACCTCTGCGCTGTGCCTGATAGGTGTCAGCAGGAAGTCTCTTGATATAACCGCCGTGAGTTACGGTAACAACGCTGTTTACTCTTTCAATAAGGTCTTCGTCAAGTATCTCGTTATCAACGGTTTCTATCTTCGTGCGGCGCTCGTCGCCGTATTTTTCCTTAACCTCTGTAAGGTCGTTTTTGATAATGGCGGTAACCTTGGTCTCGTCGGCAAGTATCGCCTTATATTCGGCAATCTGCTCGTACAGACCCTTTAAGGTATCCTCTATCTTCTTTCTTTCCATACCGGAAAGTCTGCCAAGCTGCATTTCTACTATAGCCTGCGCCTGTATGTCGGAAAGGCCAAAGCGTTCCATAAGTGCCGCCTTAGCGTCAGCAATGCTTGCGCTGGCACGGATGGTCTTAATTATCTCGTCAATATAGTCAAGCGCAATCTTGTAGCCCTCGTATATGTGGGCGGATCTTTCTGCCTTTGCCAGTTCAAACCTGGTACGGCGTACAATAACGTCCTCCTGATGGTGCAAATAATGCACCAGCATTTCTTTAAGGTTAAGGGTCTTAGGCTCGCCGTTAACAAGGGCAAGCATATTTATGGGAATAGTATCCTGCATCTGGGTCATTCTGTAAAGGTTGTTAAGCACTACCTGAGGGTTAGCATCCTTTTTAAGGTCAACTACCACCCTCATACCCTTTTTACGGTCAGACTCGTTACGGATATCACTTATACCCTCTATCCTCTTGGTCTTAACCAAGTCCACCATGCTTGCCAGCATAACGCTGCGGTTTACCTGATAGGGCATTTCCGTAACCACAATGCTTGTCCTGCCGTGCTTTTCCTCAAAATGGGCGGCAGCGCGTACCTTTGCTCTGCCCCTGCCCGTCATATACGCCTCGTAAACACCGGAAACGCCGTAAAGCGTACCTGCGGTGGGGAAATCGGGCCCCTTTATGAACTGCATAAGGTCGGGTACGGTACAGTCGGGGTTATCAATAAGATAATTAAGGGCATCCACCACCTCGCCCATATTGTGGGGAGGGATGTTTGTTGCCATACCAACCGCAATACCTACCGAGCCATTTACCAGCAGATTGGGGAAACGGCAAGGAAGCACCTCCGGCTCCTTACGGGTATTATCGAAGTTAGGCAGAAAATCCACAACGTTTTTGTCGATATCCGCAAGCATAAGGTTGGAAATACGGGTCATACGGCTTTCCGTATAACGGTAAGCCGCCGCCTTATCGCCGTCGATGGTACCGAAGTTACCCTGACCGTCGATAAGAGGATAACGCAGAGAGAAGGACTGCGCCATACGCACCATAGTATCATAAACGGCGGCATCACCGTGGGGGTGATACCTACCAAGCACGTTACCTACAGTGGTAGCGGACTTACGGTAATCATTATCGTAGGTCAGCTTATCCTCGTTCATAGCGTAAAGTATACGGCGGTGAACGGGCTTCAAGCCGTCCCTTACGTCGGGCAAGGCTCTGCCCACTATTACCGACATTGCGTAATCGATATAAGCCGTTTTTACCTCGCTTTTTATATCAACGTCAAGTATTTTCTGGGTATACTGATTCTCGTATTCTTTTTCTATGTTTTTGTTTTCGTTATCCATCTATTGCCCTCCCTTATATGTCAAGGTTGGAAACGTATTTCGCGTTGGCTTCTATAAACTCACGTCTGGGCTCTACGCTGTCACCCATCAGTATAGAGAAGATCTCGTCAGCTTCAATGGCATCCTCAATAGTAACCTTGCAAAGGGTTCTGGTTTCGGGGTCCATAGTGGTTTCCGCCAACTCACCCGCGTTCATCTCACCAAGACCCTTGTATCGCTGTACCTTTATCCTGGGGCCGCCCTCACCAAGCTCCTCTATTACCTTGTCCCTCTCTTCGTCGGAGAAGACGTATCTCTTCTGTTTACCCTTTTCCACCTTGTAAAGGGGCGGCATTGCCGCATAGATATGTCCCTGCTCGATAAGTGGGCGCATGTGACGGAAGAAGAAGGTCAAAAGCAAGGTCTTTATGTGGGCGCCGTCCACGTCCGCATCCGCCATCATAATTATTTTACCGTAGCGGAGCTTGCTTATATCAAACTCGTTACCTATACCCGTACCCAGTGCCATAATGATAGGCACTATCTGCACGGAGGAATATATCCTGTCAAGCCTTGCCTTTTCAACGTTAAGTATCTTACCTCTCATAGGTAAAACCGCCTGGAACTTACTGTCTCTGCCTTCCTTGGCAGAGCCGCCTGCAGAGTCACCCTCTACTAAGAACAGCTCGGTAAATTCTACCCTGCGCTCGTTACAATCCGCAAGCTTATCGGGCATACTGCCGCCTTCAAGCAGACCCTTACGACGGGTCATATCCCTTGCTTTTCTTGCAGCTTCTCTTGCCCTTGCGGCGCTTATGGCTTTTTCTATTATAGTCTTACCGGTAGAGGGGTTTTCCTCCAGATACTCGGTAAGCTTTTCGGTAACCATGCTGTCCACTATGCTACGCATCTCGCCGTTACCAAGCTTGCTCTTGGTCTGACCCTCAAACTGAGCATTCTCCAGCTTTACGCTGACAATAGCGGTAAGACCCTCAAGCACGTCGTCACCCGTAAGCTTTTCATCGCCCTTAAGTATGCCGTGGTTCTTGCCGTAGCTGTTAAGAACACGGGTAAGTGCTGCCTTAAAGCCCGTTTCGTGGGTACCGCCCTCTATGGTGCGGATATTATTTGCAAAGGACAAAATGGTATTGTTGTAGCTGCCCGTGTATTGCATTGCAACCTCGGCAATAGAGGTATCCTTGCCTCCGGTAACGTGTATAATTTCGGAATGCAGCAGCTCCTCATGCTTTTTGGAGTTGATATGCTCAACAAAGCTTTTTATACCGCCCTCGTAGCAAAGATCAAGCTCTATAGGCTCCTCACCACGTTCATCGCGAAGCACTATATAAAGACCTGCGTTAAGGAATGCCTGCTCACGCAGTCTGGTCTTTACTGTATCAAAATCAAACACTACCTCGTCAAAGATAGTTTCATCGGGATAAAAGCGTACGTAAAGACCGTGGCCGTCGGTTTCTCCGGTCTTCTTAAAGGGAACGGTAACCTTACCGTACTCAAACTCCTCGTAATACTCATAGCCGTCGTAACGGTCTATCATAACAAGACGCTTTGAAAGGGCGTTAACAACTGATGCGCCAACGCCGTGAAGACCGCCGGATATAGAGTAACCGCCGCCGCCGAACTTACCGCCGGCATGAAGCACGGTGAAAACTACCTCAGGGGTAGGTATACCCATTTTTGCATGGGTACCCGCAGGTACACCGCGGCCGTCGTCTTGAACGGAGCAGCTGCCGTCTGCCTCAAGGGTAACGGTTATCTTCTTACAGTAGCCTGCAAGAGCTTCGTCTATGGAGTTGTCCACTATCTCGTAAATAAGATGGTGCAGACCCCTGATGGTGGTGGTACCGATATACATACCCGGGCGTTTTCTTACCGCCTCAAGACCCTCAAGTACCTGTATTTGGTTTTCGTTATAACTTTGTGCCATTATATCTTCTCCTCGTTATATCCGGTTACCCTTTTTTTAAGGGCGCTTACGGATAGAGATGTTATATATACTCTGTCTGTGTATTCTTCATCGGTAAGTACAAAAGCGACCGGCAGGTCTGTGGCAAGGTTAACGCTTTTAAAAGATTTTTCCATACCCTTTAAAAATTCCCTTGTTTCCATGGACTCGGTTGCCTTTTCTATATCAAATATACCTATAACGCTTTTGTCCTTTACCGTTTCGCTTTTACCTAAATGCATATAAAAAATTATTTTTCCTTTTCCACACTGTTTTTCTTTGTTTTAAGCCGTATTTTGGGGATTTTCTGCCTTTTTCACTATAGGTTTTCCATATAAAAAGGTAACTTTTCCTACTTTTCCTCACAGTTTCCCACATTTTACACGACCGTTTTCCACAAGAACGCGGTTTTCTATTTTTACGTTTTCAAAGTAGTCTGTTTCACAGCCGGTTATTATTACCTGCCTGCCCTCGGTCTTTTTAAGTATAACACCGCGGCGAAAGGCATCCAGCTCGCTTAGTATATCGTCAAACAAAAACACGGGATATTCCCCCGTTATGCGGCGGCTCATCTCACCCTCCGCCAGCTTCAGGGATAGAACTACGCTCCTTTGTTGCCCCTGGGAGGCAAAAAACCGCGCGTTTTTACCGTTAAGATACATGGTAAAGTCATCCTTATGGACGCCGAAAAGACTTATCCCACGCAAAATTTCCGTATCTGCTTTGCCGTTAAGGTAGTTAAGCATTGCCCGTCTGGTCTCCTCTGCACCCTCAGGCTCCTCATCAAGACAGCCGTTGTAGCGTATGGAAAGCTCCTCACTGCCGCCGCTTATCTCGGCGTGCTCAAGCCCTGCATCCTCCTCAAGCTGCTTTAAAAACCTGCGTCGGTTAAAGCTTATAGCACCTGCAGATGCCGCAAGCCGCTCGTTATACACAAAAAGCATGTCCTTTTTGTAGCTTATTTCCGACTCGCTTTTAAGTAAAGCGTTTTTTTGAAGCAAGACCCTGTTGTAATCGTTAAGATAACTTACGTAACGGGGATAGCTTTGGCAGATGGCAAGGTCAATAAACCTTCTGCGGTTTTCCGGCTGGCCCTTTACAAGGCTCAGATGGTCGGGAGTGAATATAACCGCACGAAAGGCACCCAGGTACTCGGCAAGTCTGGTAACGGGGTTACCGTTCCTTTCAAACTCTCTCCTGCGGTTCTTATATAGCTTTACACCGATATCCGAGACCTTAACATCGTCCTCAAAGGTCAAATACGCCGCTGCAGCGTCTTTTCCAAAGGCTATAAGCTCTCTGTCCTTACATCCTCTAAAACTTTTACCTGAGGCAAAATAAAAGATGCTTTCAAGGATGTTGGTCTTACCTGCGGCGTTTTCGCCGTAGATAACGTTTACACCATCGGTAAACTCTATCTCGCTGTACGGATTATTGCGAAAATCAATAAGCTTTAAGAATTTTGCCCGCATGGCTTATTTATTAAGACGCATGGGAAGCACAAGGTAGGTAAAGCTTGAGCCCTCCTTCTTAACGGCAGGGGTAATTACCATAGCCATTATGCTTGAGGAAAGGGAAGCCGTAATAAGCTCCTCCTTACAAGCGCGAAGGGCGTCAAGAAGATAGCGGTTATTAAAGCCTATCTCAATATCCTCCCCTTCCTTGCTTACGCGAATATTGTCGTTTACCTTTCCGTACTGGGTGGAGCAGCTTATATTAAGCACGTCACCTGCAAAGGTACATTTTATGGGAGTAATAAGCTTATCATCAATAAGCAATGACGCTCTCTCAACGCTGTCTATAAAAGCGGCGGTATCTATCTTTGCAAAGATCTTGTTTTGGGTGGGAATAACCTTGCGGTAATCCATAAACTCACCTTCAATAAGACGTGAGAAGAATATTATGCCGCCAACCTTCATGATAATGTGCTTTGCCGTAAGCTCAACTACAACCGTTTCCTCGCTGTCGGTAAGCAGCTTGGAAAACTCATATATGCTTTTACCGGGTACTATAAAGCTCATATCCTCGGTGCAGGCAACGGCGGTGCCTTCTTCTCTGAGTGCCATGCGGTAGTTATCAAGGGCAACCACGGTAAGGGTATTACCCTCTATCTTAAAAAACTCACCCGTAAGGATAGGTCTTGCATCGGTCTGAGCCACTGCAAAGTACGTGGAGCCGATCATTTCCTTAAGAAGGCCCGCGTTTATGCGGAAGGTCTTTTCGCCGCTAAGCTCCGGCAGGTTCGGAAAAGCCTCGGAGGCAAGACCGTGAACGGAAAATTCACTCATTGCGCCGTTTATTCTAACTATATTTTTTTCGTTAGCCTCAAAGGAAATATCACAGTCGGGAAAATTACGGATAATAGCGGCAATCTTCTGTGCGTTAAGAATAACCGCGCCGTCACCCTCGCCGATAACCTCCGCTTCGGTTTTTACACCCTTCTCCTGATCGTAGCCGCAAACGGTGAGGGTATTGCCCTTTATTTCAAACAAAAGACCCTCAAGGGCGGGCAGTGTGCTTCTGTTGGAAGCCGCAGAAAGGGCGGGCATAACCACCCCAAGCAGTGTTTTCCTGTCGGATGTGAATCTAAGCATTTTCTCCTCCTCTTTTCGAAACAACGAATATAAACGTTAAGGGATTAATAGTAGTACTAGTAGTAGTGGATGCGGGAAAGCGGAAAAGTCCGTTTTTCCGCTGTTTTTCTGTGTTTTTTGACATTTTTTTATGTGGGAAACCTTGCGGTAAATGAAAGGGTTTAATTTGGAAAATGTGGGAATGAATACCCCCGTTACGAACGAAGTGAGAAATGGGAATCTTTTACGCCTTTAGTTCTCTTTCTATTTCCTCGATCTCTCTGCGGTAGGTATCGCTCTTTTTTATGTTACCCTCTACCTTAAGGCAGGAGTCCATAATCGTAGAATGATGCTTGCCCAGTATATTACCTATCTCCTTATAGGTAAGATTAAGCATATCACGCATCAGAAAGGCGCATATATGGCGGGCGTTTTTAACAGCAGTGTCACGCTTGGGACCCGTTATGTCCTCTTTCTTTATGCCGTAGCGCATTGAAACGTATTTAAGTATCTTTTCTGCGTTTATGCTGTCCTCCTCTGCTTTTCGCAGATATTCGGAAAGCACTCTTTTTGCCATTGCAAGGCTTATCTCCTCGCCGTTGATAAGGCTGTGGGCCTTAAGGGTCTTTATAGCGCCCTCTATCTGACGGATATTGGTTTTTATATTTTCCGCAAGAAACTGAAGCACGTTGTTAGGTATTTCTACCCCGTAATTATCCGCCTTATGCTTAAATATTGCCTGTCTAAGCTCCGTATCCGGAGGCTCTATATCAAAGAGACCGCCCATAGAAAACCTTGTTGTAAGGCGTTTATCTATGTTTTCCATCTCCGAGGGGTGACGGTCAGAGGCAAATACCACCTGCTTACCCTTGTTGTAAAGAGCCTCAAAGGTGTGGAACATCTCTTCCTGCACAGCCTTTTTGCCGGCAAGGAACTGAATATCGTCTACCAGCAAAAAGTCAAGCCCGCGGAACTTGGAACGAAATATCATAGGGTCGGTCTTTTTTGAGATGCTGTCAACCAGCATATTGGTAAATTCCTCACAGGTGATGTATACCACCTTAAAGTCAGGACGGTTCTTTTTTATCTCGTTTATTATAGCAAACAAAAGGTGGGTCTTACCAAGACCGGAGGGTCCGTAAAGGAACAAGGGATTGTAATATTCCGCAGGGCTGTTGCAAACCAAAAGGCTTGTCTCATATGCAACGCGGTTGGAGGAGCCTACAACAAAGTTATTAAAGGTATAAGCAGGGTTGATATAAATCTCCTCCTCCTTATTCTCCTCTTTTTTTATCTCCTCTGCCTTTTTCTTCTGTTCTTCCGCCTGAGCCGCCTCATACTCCTCCTGGGTAATAAGGGTAAGGTCAATTTCCTTTATTTCAAGCTCATGCTGAAAACCGTCTATAAGAGAGGAAAAGTATTTTTCCTCAATAACGCTTCTCTTCCAATCGTCACCGCAAAGAACGGTTACCCTTCCGCCGTCCATTTTGATAAGCTTAAGGGGATTGAACCACAAATTCATGGTAACGTCGATGTAGTCGTATTTTTCTCTTACGTAATCAAGAACACCTTGGAAAATATACTTAAGGTCAAGCATAATATTTTCCTTTCCGAATAATATTTTAATGGAAATGGTCCGCCAAAATATAAGGCAGCATTTCAACCCATTCTACTCTAGTATTATTTTACCACAAGTTTTCCGCAAAGTAAAGGGAAACATAAAAATTTTTTTACATTAATATAAAATATATATAAGTTATATATAAGTATAAGTAAGATAAAAAGGCTATTGTAGTGGTCATTTACGAATGACCCGTAACAAAGCAGCTTAGGTCGGCTTTACCCGCCCGTGACGGGCGAAAAGCGAATCGCCCTTAGGGGTAAAATAAGAAAAAAATAAAAATATTTTTTACTACATATTGACATTTTTCTTTAAAAAACGCCATTTGTACCCAAAACCGTGTAAATGGGCGGTTTTTTAATTTTAAAGTAAAAAAGAAAATTGCCAAAAACCCTTGACAAAAGGGGCTTTTTATGGTTAAAATATGTAATGCTGCTTTGAAAAAGGCAAAAGCTCGGCCTATTTAGTTAAGAGTTTAAGGAGGTGCAGCAAAATGCTTAGAACATACCAGCCCAAAAAGCGTCACAGAAAGATGGAGCATGGCTTCAGAAAGAGAATGTCTACCGCTAATGGCAGAAAAGTGCTTAAGAGAAGAAGAGCAAAGGGCAGAATAAGACTTAGCTACTAATTTTCGGTTAAATACGGATGGAAAAAGCCAAAAAGTTTTCTGTTATTAAAGAAAATCACTTATTTTTAAAAGCGTATGGAAAAGGCAAGGGATACGTGTCGGACGGTCTTGCAGTGTACGTGCTGCACGGCAGGAACAGGCAAAGGACCTTTGTCGGCTTCACCGTATCAAAAAACAGAGGGAATGCGGTATTGCGGAACAAAATTCGCAGAAGAATGAGGGAAGCGTACCGTATTCTTTACCCGTTTGTAAAGGACGGGTATATTATTGTTATAGTCGCCAGAAGCGCGTGCAGTAATTATTCATCTACCGAGCTTTGCGAGCAGATGCACGGCCTATTTCGTAAGGCGGCCCTGTTTAAAGACTAAAACCGCAGGTGTATTTTTCCTCTTGCGGTGTTTTGGTACGAAATGAAAAAAATATTTGTGTTTCTTATAAGGCTCTATCAAAAGCACATATCTGCCCATACGGGGCGGCATTGCAGGTTTACTCCTACCTGTTCCCAATACGCCGTTGAGGCTATTACGGAATGGGGTGCTTTTGTAGGCTTTTTTTTAGCGTTATACAGATTACTTAGGTGCAATCCGCTTTGCAAAAGCGGATACGATCCGGTCCCACTAAAGAAGGAAAGGTCTAAATAATGTTTAATTTTTTGAATATCATAATCGGCTGGATAATGAAGCTGTGTTACAGTATATCCTTTAATAATTATATACTGACACTGTTTTTCTTTGCCCTTGTTATGCAGATTATCCTTTTCCCCTTCGGGATAAAGCAACAAAAATCTTCCGTTAAGCTGGCAAGCATCAGACCCAAGGAGCAGGCTATAAGAGATAAGTACAGAGGCCGCACCGATAGGGTTACCCAGCAAAAAATGAACATGGAAATTCAGGAAATGTATAAGGCAGAGGGTTACAGCCCCACAGCAGGCTGTCTGCCCCTTCTTATTCAGCTTCCTATAATCTTTGCACTTTTCGGCGTTGCACGTGCTCCGCTGACCTATACTACCGACCTTGATAAGACCTCTGTTGGCGAAAGCGGCTATAAGATGAAGGATTTTTATCAGCACGCTTATAAGGTTATCGAAAACCAGATAGGGGCCTATGAGAACAAAAAGGCAGACCTTGAAGAGGCTAAAAAGGAGTCAGGTGCGGACGTTGCGGCTATCGACGCTGAAATTAAGACCGTTGAAGAACGTATTAAGGGTCTTAACAATACCCTTAAGGGCAGTAGTGCCAAGGGTATAATGTATACCTCCGCCGCTTACCGTGAGCTTTCTCTTATTAAGTTCATGCAGGATGGCGTAAACACCTTTATGGAAGACTTTACCGACGAAAACGGTAACTTTACCGCAGGCGGTAAGGATGTCGTTCAGGTTCTTGATAAGAAGGTAAGCCTTGATGACCTTAAAAACGGCAGCTTTGCTTATAGATTGATAGCTAAGCAGGACGCAGTTAACTCCTACGAGGGCGCTGTTGTATACGATTTTAACGACATGCTTGCAGACAAGGGTGTGGTTGCAGAGGAAAAGGACGGCTACGTTAATAACGCAAACGCCCTTCCTAACTTTGAGTTTATCTCAGGCACCTCTACTCTTGACCAGCCTTCATTTACCAAGTTCAATTGGCTTATAATAATACCTATATTGGTATTTCTCTCCAGCTGGTGGTCCGGCGAGATTACCCGTAAGCTTTCCACTCAGGCGCAGGCAACCGCAAACGGTCAGCCTAACCCTGCAAACAGTGGCTTTATGCGCTGGGGTATGCCCCTTATGTCCACCTACTTCTCCCTCACCTTCCCTGCGGCTATCGGTATTTACTGGATATTCCGCAGTATAGTGATGGTAGGACAGCAGTTTATTCTTTCCAAAATGTACCCTGCCCCCGTATTCACCGAGGCAGAGCTTAAGGCGGCTGTTTCCGAAGAGATAAAGGCAAAGAAGCGTAAGAAGCTTGTTACCATTGAGGTTGACGAGGACGACACCACCTATGATGAGCTTGCAATAAGCGAGGAAAGAGCAGAAAAGATCCGCCGCCGTCAGGAAAAACGGATGAGAGAAAGTCAGAAAGAGGATGAGGATACCGGCAACGAAAACGGTATCGATAAGCCCACCCTTAAGGATGACTGATACAGAAAGGATTAATATGATTAAGGAAACGACCGTTACCGCAAAAACGGTGGAGCTTGCTGTGCAAAAGGGCGCAGAGGAGCTTGGTTATACCGTAGATCAGGTACAGTATGAGATATTAGAGGAGCCCAGAAGCGGCTTTTTGGGCATAGGCAGCGTTAACGCTAAGGTAAGGGTTTACCACGAGGACACCCCTGCGGAAAAGGCGTTTGGCTTTGTTAAGACCCTTCTTGACAACATGGGCATTGACGCTGACGTTACTGTTTCCGAGGAAACCGAGGAAAGCGCGCTTATCAACGTAAGCGGTGCAAATCTTGGCCTTCTCATCGGCAAACACGGCGACGTGCTTGATTCTATTCAGTACCTTGCAACTCTCGCCGCAAACAAGGATAAGGACGATTTCTACCGTATAGCGGTAGACGTTGAGGGCTACAGAGAAAAGAGAGCAGAGGTGCTTCGCGCTTTGGCTCGCAAGATGGCAGACCGCGTTATAAGGTCTCGCCGCAATTACACCCTTGAGCCTATGAACGCTTATGAAAGACGTATTATCCACAGCGAGATACAGAAGATAGAGGGCGTTACCACCTATTCCATCGGTCAGGATGCCGACAGAAAGATAGTAATAAGCCTTGAGAAAAAGAAATAGTTAACATGGGGATGTAAAAAAAGTTCGGAACGCAAAAAAAGAACAATCTCCAAAACACACTGTTTTTTGATGCCTTAAAAGGTTTTAAACAAGGTAAAAACTCGAAAAACGAGTTTTTGTTTAAAATGTTTTTTTGCTACAAACAAAATCCACCCTCGACGTACGTAAGTACGCCTAACGGGTGGATTTGTGTTTGTTCCGACCATTTTTTCCTATCCCCATGGGGATGTAAAAAAGTCCGGAACGCAAAAAAAGTTCGGAACGCAAAAAAGTCCGGAACGCAAAAAAAGTCCGGAACGCGAGAAAGAACAATCCCCAAAAGAACTAACAAACTGAAAATGCCTCCCGCAACGCGGCGGGAGGCATTTTGCGTTTATTTGTTTATTTCCTTATGGCACGTAAAGGGCTGGTTTTTTAAAAGACTACTTAACCTTGGTGCCGCACTGGTTACAGAAGACCTGACCTGCGCCTATGGGGTTGCCGCAGTTGGGGCAGTTGGTGGGCTGAGCAGGCTGTTGGGGCTGTACGGGCTGCTGGGGCTGTACGGGCTGTTGGGGCTGAGTGCCGCCCATTTTCTTGTTGATATCGGTAACATTCTTAACAAGAATAACGAACATCATAAGAAGCTCGTAAGTAAGACGGATAGCGATGGGACCAAGGATCATTATCAAAATGCCTTCTACAAAGTTGTCGCCAAAGCTTCTGCCATAGTAACCATAGTTGTAGGTCTTACCAAAGATGGTAAAGAAGCCTGCAAATACGGTGAAAGCTGTTGCAAATATGTAGGATGCCTTGAGGATAAGCTCAAGCAAAAGGCTTTTGAAGTTGAGAATATCGTGAACAACCTTAAAAAAGCCGTTAAGGGACGCTCTCTTCTTTTCGGGAAGAAGGAAGATAAACGCAAGAACGGTTGCCGCTGCTGCGGAAAGACCTGCAAGAATGGTGATAACATTGCCGGACATAATATAATCCTCCTAAAGATTATTTATTTTTTAGGCTAACGCCTATTAAACAAAGGTTATACACGCTGAGAGAAGCGTTCCACGCTGTCCTTTTTAAACTGCTCCCAGGTGCCGTTTGCCAACGCCTCACGTATCTGCTCCATAAGGCGGTTATAGAAATAAAGGTTATGGTACACGCAAAGGCGCATTGCAAGAAGCTCCCTTGCCTTGAACAGATGGCGTATATAAGCGCGGCTGTAGGTGCGGCATACAGCACAGTCACAGTGGGGGTCGATAGGCAACGGGTCCTTTAAAAACTTGTTATTGTTAAGGTTAAGAAGTCCGTCGTGAGTGAAAACGTTACCGTGACGGGCGTTTCTGGAGGGCATAACGCAGTCAAAGAAATCCACGCCTCTGTCAACCGCCTCAAGAATATTGATAGGCGTGCCAACGCCCATAAGATAACGGGGACGGTCGGTGGGCATATGAGGCTCTACCGCCTCGATGATACGGTACATCTCGTCGGCAGACTCGCCAACTGCAAGGCCGCCGATGGCGTAACCGGGCAGGTCAAGCTCTCTTATGGCGTGCATGTGCTCTATACGAAGGTCCTCGTAGATGCCGCCCTGATTTATACCGAAAAGAAGCTGGTCGCGGTTGATGGTCTCAGGCAAGGAGTTAAGACGGTCCATCTCTGCCTTGCAACGGTGAAGCCAACGGGTGGTTCTTCTGATGGATTTGCCGATATAGCTCTTATCCGCAGTGGAAACACAGCACTCGTCAAATGCCATAGCGATGGTGGAGGCTATCTTTGACTGTATCTGCATGCTTTCCTCAGGCCCCATGAAGATGCGCTTACCGTCAAAATGGGAGGCGAAGGTAACGCCCTCCTCCTTTATGTTACGAAGCCCTGAAAGGGAGAACACCTGAAATCCGCCGCTGTCGGTAAGAACAGGCTTATCCCAGTTAAAAAACTTATGTATACCGCCAAGCTCGTAGATAACGTCCTCGCCGGGTCTTACGTGCAGGTGATAGGTGTTGGAAAGCTCCACCTGACAGCGTATCTCCTTAAGGTCGGTGGTGGAGATACCGCCCTTAACTGCCGCACTGGTGCCAACGTTCATAAACACCGGGGTCTGTATATCGCCGTGAACGGTAGAAAAGGTGCCAAGGCGCGCCTTACCGCAGGTTTTGTGTAGGGTGAATTTTGCCATATAAAACTCCTTTATCTGTCAAACCATTTGTTTGCCTCACGCCTTGTAAAGACCTTTGCAACGGGTCTGCCGTGAGGGCAGTATTTAATACTGCCGTTCTCAAACAAGCGGTCTATTATCCATTTATTGTCTTCCTCCGTGTTGCGCCTGCCTGCCTTTACCGCCGCCTTGCAGGCTACGGTAAACAGCGCTTTGTCCACCCTTTCGTTAAAGGGCAGCGCGCCGCCTTCGGTAAGGCTTGCCGCCAACTGCTCCAACACTGCAGGAAGTGCTGCGCTGTCGGAAATTGCCGCAGGTACGGCTCTGAGCGCTACGCTTTTGTCACCAAAGGCATCTATCTCAAAGCCGAGAGACAAAAGATAGTCCCGCTCGGAAATAAGCGTATCTGCCTCTGCTGCCGTAAGCTCCACTACCACGGGGGTAAGGAGGCCTTGGCTTTCCGCCGAAGTGCTTTTTCTTAATTCCTCATACAGTATCCTCTCATGGGCGGCGTGCTTATCTATAACGTAAAAGGCGTCCTCGGTCTCCGCCATTATATAGGCGTTCCAAACCTCGCCCACGTAACGGTATGGGGGCTTTTCGTCCATCACCCGTTGCTCGGGAAAGCTAAGGGTGGGAGAAGAAAACCTGGTAGCGGTGTCCTCGGGCTTGGCTTGAGGGATAACCGTTGGTATTATATCTAACTCTGTGGGCACAAAATCCTCCGCCTTGAAGATAGCCTCGCTCTGCTTCATTCCCAAATCATAGGCGGGTGCAAAGGAGGGGGTCCTTTTGGGAGAGGGAGTGATGTCTCCACCCGTAACAAAAATATCATCCTCACCGCCGGTAAAGGCATCTGCCCTTTCAAGGGCGGTACGCACGCCGTAGTAAACTGCCTCGTACACGCTTCTTTCGTTGGCAAACTTAACCTCTATCTTTGCAGGGTGAACGTTAACGTCCACTGCCTTTGGGGGCAGGGTGAGAAAAAGCACTGCCGCGGGATAACGGTCGTGGGGCAGATAGCTTCTGAAGGCCTCCTTAAGGGCGGCGGATACGGTCTTGGAGACCACGTATCTGCCGTTTATAAACACGTTAACACCGTTATTTCTGCCTCTTGCCGCCTCGGGAGTGGTAACAAAGCCCGAAAGGCTTACATTTTCCGCACTTCCCTTTACCTCTATAAGCCCCTTGGCAAAGGCGGCGCCCATGGCGTCGGCAATGGCGTTCTTTAGCACGCCGTCACCGCTTGTAACAAGCTTTTGTTCTCCGTCGGAGGTAAATCGGAAGGATATTTCCGGGTGGCTTACCGCCGCCTTTTCCACCGCAGCGCGGCAAGCGGCCGCCTCGGTAGAGTCCTTTTTCATGAATTTACGTCTTGCGGGGGTATTATAGAACAGCTCCTCCACCAAAACGGTGGTCCCCACGGGACAGCCTACCTCCTCAACGGTCACGTTTTCTCCCTCTGCCGTAAGCAGGTTGCCGAAATCCTCGCTCTCCTTACGGGATATGATGGAAAGCTTTGACACGGCGGAGATAGCCGCCAACGCCTCGCCGCGGAAGCCCAAAGTCATTACTCCGTCGATATCCGCGCCGCTTTTTATTTTACTTGTTGCGTGGCGAAGAATTGCCACCGGAAGGTCGTTTTTTGATATTCCGCAGCCGTTGTCGCTTACTCGGATAAGGGTGTTGCCCCCATCCTTTATCTCGACACTGATCGTGGTAGCACCTGCATCAATAGCGTTTTCCACAAGTTCCTTCAGTGCGGAGGCAGGTCTTTCAACCACCTCGCCTGCGGCTATCATATTGGCGCTTATTGCATCTAATATATTAATAACGTCCATTACATTTCTGCTTTCTTCTTAAGCCGGTATAAAAGCCCCATCGCCTCTATGGGCGTAAGGGTGTTAAGGTCGGTGCTTCTGAGGGTATCGGCTATCTCTGCCTCCGCCATGGAGGAAAAACTGAGGTTTTGCTCCTCTTCCTCTACTCTTTCCGCCCTTTGTACGGGTGCAAGGTGCTCAAGCCCCTTAAGAATGCTCTTTGCGCGGCTTACTACCTCCTTTGGCACCCCTGCAAGCTTTGCAACCTCTATGCCGTAGCTTTGGTCGGCACTGCCCTTTATTATCTTGCGAAGGAACACAACGTCATCGCCCCGTTTTTTGGCGGCAACGTTGTAGTTTACAACCCCGTCAAGTTCCTTTTCTATCTCGGTAAGCTCGTGGTAGTGGGTGGCGAAAAGGGTCTTTGCCCCTATCCGCCCAAGGGTGTATTCAAGAACGGCGCGGGCTATGCTCATACCGTCGTAGGTGGAGGTGCCCCTGCCTATCTCGTCGTATATAATAAGACTTTTTTTGCTTGCGTTTTTAAGTATAGAGGCAAGCTCCGTCATCTCCAGCATAAAGGTACTGTTGCCCGTTGCAAGGTCGTCGGAGGCGCCCACACGGGTAAATACCCTGTCCACTACGCCTATTCTTGCGCTTTTTGCAGGGACAAAGGAGCCTATCTGCGCCATAACGGTTATAAGCGCTACCTGACGCATATAGGTAGACTTACCTGCCATATTTGGTCCCGTTATCAGGGCAAGGCGGTTGGCACCGCCGTCAAGCAGACAGTCGTTGGGTACAAAATATGTGTCGCCCATAAACTTTTCCACAACCGGATGTCTGCCTTCCTTGATGTCTATAATTCCGCTTACGTCCACCTCGGGACGGGTGTAGCCGCCAAGGGCGGCAACCTCTGCCAGTGAGAGGTAGGCATCTGCCTCCGCAACGGCGGCGGCACTTGCCTGAATACGCGGTATACGGTCGATAATATAGGAGCGAAGGGACAAAAACAGCTCGTATTCCAAGGCGCACACCTTATCCTTTGCGCCTATAACACGGCTTTCCATGTCCTTAAGCTCGGGGGTTACAAATCTTTCACAGTTTGCAAGGGTCTGGCGGCGGATATAGTTTTCGGGCACCGAGTCGCAAAAGGACTTGGAAACCTCTATGTAATAGCCGAAGACCTTGTTGTATCCCACCTTAAGGGTGCGGATCCCCGTCCTCTGCTTTTCCCCTGCCTCTATCTTTGATATCCATTCTCTGCCATCGGTCATCATAGTCCGAAGCTCGTCTACCGTGGCGTTTGCGCCTTCTTTTATTATGCCGCCCTCCTTAAGGGTGATGGGCGGGTCCTCGGTTATGTTCTGTGCTATGCTTTTTTCCACGTCCTCAAGGGTGTCAAGGGCGTTATAAACCCCACATAGCGCCTCGCTTTTACAGCCCGAAAGGGCGGCCTTTAAGGCGGGCAGGCGGTTTACCGAGTTTTCAAGCGCTATACGGTCCCGGGCGTTGGCACTGCCGTATACAAGACGGGTGGTGATACGCTCCATATCCAAAATGGATTTAAGAAGCGTCCTTAGTTCCTTGCGAAGGGCCGTGTCGTTTTTAAGCTCCTCTACGGCGGAGAGCCGTTGGTTTATCAGCTTTGATGATATAAGAGGGCGGTCAACCCACTGCTTAAGCAGTCTTGCGCCCATGCCGGTGCAGGTCTTGTCAAGAACCCAAAGGAGGCTGCCCTTTTTGTCACCCGTACGCATTGCCTCGGTAAGCTCCAGATTGCGCCTTGTGAAGTTATCAAGACGCATAAAGGAGTTGAAGCGGTAGTATCTTATTGGCTTTATGTAGCCAAGGTCTATTTTTTGAGTCTTTTTTATGTAGCCAAGCAGTATGGAGGCAGATCTTTCCGCAAGGTCGGTGGTAAAGCCCTTATCGCCCACGTCCCCCTTTTCCGCAAGAAGGTCCGGAGCCTCCTCGTCACTTGAGGTTATAAGCATGCCAAGGCGCTTTTTTAGCAGGCTTAACACTGTTTCGGGCGTGCCGCTGTTAACCACCGCCTCCTTAGGGGCAAAGGCGGCGCATTCTGCAAGGAGAACTGCGTCCTTGTCGTCCCCAACCGCCTCGGTAGCGTATATCTCGCCCGTAGAAACGTCTGCAAAGGCAAGGCCAAAGCCCGCCCCGTCGGTACAAAGGGCGGCAAGGTAGTTGTTAAAGTCGTCCTTAAGGAAACCGCCCTCGGTAACGGTACCGGGGGTGATTATACGGACCACGCCGCGCTTTACTATGCCCTTGGCGGCGGCAGGGTCTTCAAGCTGCTCGCAGATAGCCACACGGTAGCCCTTGCTGATAAGCTTGGTGATATAGCCCTCCACTGCGTGATGAGGAACACCGCACATAGGCGCACGGTTACCGTCTCCGCTGTCACGGGCGGTAAGCACAAGCTGAAGCTCCTCGGACACAGTCTTGGCGTCATCAAAGAACAGCTCGTAAAAGTCGCCGAGGCGGAACATAAGAAGACAGTCCTTATGCTCCTCCTTTATTTGCAGATATTGCATCATCATAGGTGACATAGCCATAGCGGCGCACCCCCTTTATAAACGGTTTTTTATTTCTTAGTGACAGCCGTGGCAGCTGTGGCAGTCGCCGGAGCAGGAGCTTTCGGGAACAATATAGCTCATTATGGTCTGGTTTATCTCGTTAAGCAGCTCGTTAAGCTTGTTTTCGGCAACAGCAAGGTTCTTCATGCTTTCAGAGGCCATGATCTTTTCGTAAAGAGCGTTAACGCGGGTCTCCATGCTGCTTATAAGCACCTCGTCAGGGTTTTCAGAGGTCTTCTGTTCCTCAAGAAGCATACGCTGAACGTTGTATTCGCTTACTGCACCGGTCATATCGGTATCGTTTGCGTAAGCATCTCTTGCCGCAAGGTATTCCTGCACAACAACCTCGTTGTGAAGCGCCTCGCCAAAGTTTTCAAGTAAAGTTTTCAAATAGTTATCCATTTTCTGTATATTCCTTTCAAATTATTACTTATTTCAAAAGATTGCCATGAAGGGTATATGCCTTTGCCTCGGTTACCTTTACGTCTACAAACTTACCTGCGGCGGCAACGCTCTCGTCAACCCCCTCGGGAAGTGTAAAGGTTATGATCTTATTATGCCCCGTTCTGCCAACAAAATTACCTTCCGCCTTTCCGTCGGACAAAACACGAAGGGTTCTGCCGATAAACCGACGGTTAAGCTCCTCCGCTTTTTCGTTTTCCGCGTCGCAAAGGGCGGCAAAACGGGCGGTCTTTACGTCGTGGGGAAGTTGCTCCATCTCTGCGGCAGGGGTACCGGGACGGGGAGAGTAAACAAAGGTGAATAGGGCGTCAAAGCCCACCGCCCTTACCGCCTTAACGGTATCGGCAAACTCCTCCTCGGTCTCCGTTGGGTAACCGCATATAATATCGCTGGTAATGGAGGCATCGGGTATCATCTTCCTTATATACGCCGCCTTTTCCATATACTGCTCTACGGTGTAGCGGCGGTTCATAAGGTCAAGGACACGGTTGTTACCCGACTGCATGGGCAGATGGAACTGAGGGGCAACGTTGGGGCAAGCCGCCATAACGTCTACCAGCTCCCTTGACGCATCCTTGGGGTGTGAGGTCATAAAGCGCACCCAATACTCACCCTCAAAGGAGGCGGCCTTACGAAGCAGCTCGGGGAAGGACAAATCCCCCTTATAGGAGTTAACGTTCTGGCCAAGGAGGGTAATATCCTTGTAGCCTGCCTTCACCAGACCCTCTATCTCCGCAAGTATATCCTCGCTCTTTCGGCTTCTTTCTCTGCCTCTAACGTAGGGAACCACGCAGTAGGTACAAAAGTTATTACAGCCGTACATGATGGATACCCACGCCTTGTAGCCGCTTTCCCTTACTACGGGAAGCCCCTCGGCAATAACGCCAAACTCGTCATGCCTTAGGTCGCTTACGTAAACGGCATGGGTCTTGCCGCCCGCAAGGCGGTCGTAGACCATTTGGGGTAGGGTGTGTACTCTGTCGGTTCCGAAAACTATGTCGATATAGGGATAGCTTTTAAACACCTGCGCTCTGCGGTGGGGCTGCTCTGCCATACAGCCGCAAAGGGCGGTAACAATATTCTTATCTCTTTCCTTAAGCTTACGCAAAGCGCCCGCCTTGGAAAGCGCCTTAAGCTCGGCATGCTCTCTGATAGCGCAGGTATTGAATATAATAAGGCTTGCTTCCTCCATAACGTCGGTCTTTTCATAGCCCATAAGGCAGGCAAGGCCCATAAGGCGCTCGCTGTCTGCTTCGTTTTGCTGACAGCCGAAGGTGGATATATACGCCTTCTTGCCCTCTCCTATCAGCGCCCTTACCTTTTTTGCGGTTTCAAGCTGCTTTTCTACCTCGCTATGAGGAACAAATACGTTGTTTTCCATAAAACGTCCTTTTAAAAACTACTAAAATATGGTTGCCACCTGCTCAACGTGCTCCTTAAGGTAAGCGTTGAAGATGGGGCTGTCCTCACGGAAGCTGTTGAAGCCAACACCGCCCAAGGAGGTGGTGGAGTGGATATAAAGCCCGCTGCCGATATAAATTGCAACGTGGCCGGGGAAGAAGAGAAGGTCCCCTTCCTTAGCGTTTTCAAGGGTGGTCTCCTTGAGTATGGGAGATTTTTCAAAATGAGCGTCTCTGTAAATATGAAGCCCGTTCATATAGTAGGACATAAAGGCAAGGCCGCTGCAGTCGATGCCCGTAGCTGTCTTACCGCCCCAGCGGTAGGAGGTGCCAACGTAAAGACGGGCGGTGTTTACTATGTCACGGCGAAGCTCTGCCTCGGTGCGCTCTCTGCCCATGGCAGGAACGGGTAAGATGTTTGCCTTGTGGATAAAGGCGTGTCTGCCGTCTGTCAGCTCTACCTCGGCGTATCTTTCGGTACCGCCCTCAACTACCTTTATATAGCTGCCTCTGGGCACTGCAAGGTAGGCGCCAAGGCAGTTCTTAGGCTCACGAAGGAGGTCGCCGTAAGCGCTGGTAACCACGTGGGTGGTCTCATAGGGCTTATCGGAAAGGCTTGTCTTCAGAACGTAGCCTGTATAGTCGTATTCGGTATGTATCTTATAAAAGTCGCCGCTTTCCTCTATAACGGTCGCCTTCTGACCGTAAAACGCCTCATCAGCGTATTCACTGTCAACGCTTGCTTCCTTGTAGATAGGGCAAAGAGGAACTATAACAACGTATTCCATAACAAAAAATCCTTTCTGTTTTAAAAATTTACATAAATTACTTAGGTTAATAAGCAGCAAAACGGGCAAGGCTAAAGGAAACGAAAAAAGGAGATACACGGTTTTGAAAACACTTAAATATATCCTTATCCTTTTACTTGCCTTTTCCGTCTTTACGGGGGCTTCTGCCGAGGGCAAGACCCATAACTGGTACTTTAAGCAGACCGAAGGGGACGCCCGCCCCATAGTTTTCGGCGGTGACACCATGCCCGATAAGTACGGAGCGATATATATGGGGAGCCCCGACGAAAAGGTGATATATCTTACCTTTGATGCAGGCTACGGCAACGAAAACCTTGACAGCATCCTTGACACTCTTAAAAAAGAGCAGGTAGAGGCAACGTTTTTTATACTGCCTGCTATGCTGAAGTATGCCATGCCTGCGGTAAAGCAGATGATAGAGGACGGACACCTTGTGGCAAACCACACCTACTCCCACTGCAATATGGCACGCCTTGGCAGTAAGGAGGCTGTGGAAAAGGAGCTTTCCTCCCTTGCCGACCTTTATAAGGAAGCAACGGGAGAGGAAATGGCGCCCTATTACCGCCCGCCTGAGGGAGCCTTTACCGAGGACACCCTGCGCTTTGCCCATGAGCTTGGCTACACTGCCGTGTTCTGGTCCTTTGCCTACGCCGATTGGGACAACGGAAAGCAGCCCGACGCGGAAAGCGCCAAAAGGCGTATCCTTGACAGCGTTCACAACGGCGAGGTAATGCTGCTGCATCCTAACTCCGCCGCTAACGCCGCGGTTCTGCCCGAGGTGATAAGCACCCTTAAGGCAGAGGGGTACAGCTTCCGCCGTATAGACCGCTTTATACCATAGGTCTGTCTGCGCCAAGGGCTGCAAGGCCTGCGCCGCCCATAAGACGCTTGATCTTGGCGGCGTCGTACTTATAAGAAAGAACGCCGACAAACATATACTCGCCGCCCTCCTTGCGGAGCACTGCTATATCGTTATAAACGTCGGGTATACTGCCGCCCTTGCCGTAGTATTCCACGGTGGGGTCGTAAATATAACGCACTATGCGCTCAACGCCCTTATGTCTTTTCATAACGTCACGGCCGATGGGGCTTGCTATAACGTAGCGCATGGCAAGCAGGCAGTCGTTAAGGCTGGTAAGGTTGTCCTCGCCTCGCTCTACTGCCGCATAGTCCAGCATTTTTCTGCCGATAACGGTGTTCTTGGTACCAAGAACGTTTACGCAAAACTCGTTTATCTTGTCCATGCCCGCATCAAGGAAAAGAGCGTTGGTGGCGGAGTTGTCGGAAAAGCTCATCATCCACACCAAAAGCTCCTTAACCGTAGCCTTGGTTATCCTCATCTCGGTCATAATGCTGGTGCCGATAAGCATTTTGCGGGGTATCTCTATAACGCGGTCAAAATCATCGCAGTTGGCGATATAGTAAGCAAGCACAAAGGTCTTTATAATGCTTGCGCTTTTAAAGGGACGGTCGGGGTTGTGGCTATACATAGCCTCGCCGCCGTCCAAGGGGCATATAAGAACCCCGTTAGTATCATCAAAGTATTTTTGTAATTCCAAGACCGGTTCCCTCCGTAGGTATGTATATATTTTTACCCTCATAACGGGTGTATGCTTCAATAGGATATTCCTTGCAGAGATAGGGTGCATCAAGGTCGTAGCAGTCAATGCCCACTGCCGCACCGAAATGAGCCGCCGCGGTAATGCTTACGGGGCCCTCCATCATACAGCCAAGCATGCAGGAAACCCCGTATTCCTCGGCTATCTTCTGTATCTTCAGGGCTTCGTAGATGCCGCCGCACTTCATAAGCTTTATGTTTACAAGGTTACAGCCGCCCATTGCAAGTATGCGCCTTGCCTCATCAGGGCCGAAAACACACTCGTCTGCCAATATGGGATAGGGCACAGCCTTGGTAACGGCAACCATGCCGTCAAGGTCGGCGTAGTGTACGGGCTGCTCAATAAGCTCGATATTAAGACCTAATTTATCACATTCGTTGCAAACGTAAACCGCGTCCTCCACCGTCCACGCCTGATTTGCGTCAAGCCTTACCTTTATATCCTTGCCAAAAAGAGGGGCAAGGGCGCCAAGACGCTTTGCATCCATCTCCTTAGGGCCGCCAAGCTTAACCTTTATAGCGGTAAAGCCCTCGGAAAGGTGCTTTTTAGCCTCGTCAACCATCACCTCGGGGGTGCCGAGACTAACGGTGGCGTCCGTTTCAAGGTGAACGGCTTTGTTCTCTCCGCCCAGATACCTGTAAAGGGGCAAGCCCTTTTCCTTTGCAAGCAGGTCGTAAAGGGCAATATCAACCGCCGCCTTGGGGCTGGAGTTATGGAACAGTGCCTTCTGTACCAAGGGTAACAGCTCCTCGGAAAGCTCCTTACCCGTAAGAAGCGGTGCATATACCTCGTTAACCGCGTAAAGGATACTGCCAACGGTGTCGCCGGTGATAACGGGAGTGGGCGCCGAAGCGCCGTAGCCGCAGATACCCCCGTCGGTGGTAATACGCACAACGTAGTCTCTGATAACGGAAATACTGCGCTTGGAGGTAACAAAGGGCTGCTTAAGCGGAATGTCCTCAGAGAATATCTCTATACCTGTAATTTTCAAAAGGCATACGCCCCCTTTTAATTTTTTACTTATTTAATATATTATACATTGCAGGGGGCAAAATTGCAATACTTCCTTTGGCTTTTAGCAAAAAAAGTAGCAAAAACGCGCTCGGAACACAGTGTCATATTTTACTTTCTTGCCGCGTATAATCTACCAAAAAACCAAAGGAGAAAATTATGAAAAAATTTATCGCTCTTATTTTGGCCCTTTGCCTTTTATGCGCTTTTGCAGCCTGCAGTAAGGCAGAGCCCTCTCTCGTCGGCACTTGGATAGGTAAAGACGGCGACGACGAACTGCTTTACGTTTTCCGCGAGGACGGCACGGGCACCGCCAAGGCCGGCAACGCTTCCTCCGATTTTACCTACGCCGTAGAGGACGGTAAAATCAGCGTTACCCTTGGAGACGTTACCAACAGCGCTTCCTTTGAGGTAACGGAAAGCACGCTGTCCATTACCGATGAGTATGGAACTACGGTTCTGACAAGAAAGGGGCAGTAAAAAAGGCTTCTTATACGTACTTCTATAACAAAACTGCCTCCCGTTACACTACGAGAGGCAGTTTGGATTTATAGGTTGTCTTTTCTCTGAGGCAAACTTAGTTATAAAGGGCGGTCAAAAGAACAGCCGCGTCCTCCTTGGTAAGGCAGCGGGAGGCGTTTTCAAAATACGCACTGCCTACGGTAAGCGGGCTGTCTCCAAGGGCCTTTTCCGTCATTGCCACTGCATCGTTTACCGTTATGGGCTCGTCGGGACGAAAGGCCTCTCCGTCCACCTTGATAAAGCCCTTTGTCACCGCCGTTTCAAGGTACATCCGCTTGTCACGGCTTTGGGCCCTTGTATCGGTAAAAATGTCCGTTGGGTACAGCTTGTCGGGAACCGTGACCCCTGCGGCAGAGACAAGCATAACGGCAAAATCAATACGGCTTACCTGCTCCTTGGGCTGAAAATAGTAGCTGTCCCCGATAAGGGTATAGGTCATAACCTCCTCCTCGGCGGCACGTATTGCCGCAAGATGGGCGGAGCTGTCCCTCATATCCGCAAAGTAAATACCGCTTTTGCTTTCGGTTACCTTAAGGTCTGCCCTTGCCACGTCGCTTTCGTTACCGTAGCCGTCCACTGCAAGGTAGGTGAAGCTGTCTGCACCCACAAAGCCCTCCAGCGGGGTGTAGTTCAATATCCCGTCCTCGATGAAAAGAGTGCCGCAGGCGGGGTAACGCTTAATTTTGTAGGTTATCCGGTCCCCGTCCGGGTCGTAAGCGCCAATGGGGACTCTAAGGCTTACGTCTTTGTAGGTCTCAAGGTCGGCGTTTACAGCAACGGGTGCCATGTTTTCCGTTTCCGAAAAGCGGATAACGCAGGCTATCTCTCTGCTTTCCCAGCCCTCTGCCGCTACCGTAAAGGAAAAGCCGCCCTCTCCCTCGTAACCGCTGTTAGGCACAAATTTAAGGTACCTTATCCCTGTTTTGGATACGCTTTGACCTTTTATAAGATCCACTCCCGCAAGCTTCAGCACCCCGTCCTTAAGGTCGGGAAGCCTTGTTACGGTGATATACTCAAACTCCGCCCCCGTAAGAGCAGTAATCTCCTCGGGGGTGAATGCCACCCTTTCTCCGTTAACACAGCACTTAATAAGTCTGGTCTCGCTGCGGATAAGCTCAATGGCGGGGGAAAGCGGCGCCTCGGCACCCACTCTGCCGCCCACCGCAAACATCAGTGCCAAAACCAGCACCGTAAGCCTGAACAACGTTTTCATACCCTAAACCTCTTTCGTTTTTTCTTTATCATACCCCTCAGAAAGGTGGATTATACCAAAATATTGACAAGACTTGTCTGCAGTGGTAGAATGGCCGAGGAGAGGAGTGATACAATGCAAAACACAAAAACTTGCCCAAAGTGCAAAGGGCCAAACGTCGTAAGGGTAGACGGTAACGTGGGCCCCTACGGAACCGGTAACAATATGGCAACGGGTAACGGATTATTTTTATCAAATTTTGTTAACGTAAACAGATATATCTGCTGTAATTGCGGCTTTACCGAGGAATGGATAGATAAAGAAGACCTTGCAAAGGTATACAACAGTAAAAAGGCAAAAAGATAGACGATAAGTATAAACGAGCAGATGGCTAAGGCATCTGCTCGTTTTGTATTGTCAGCTACTTATCAAATTCGGGATTATAAGCGTAGAAGTTTTTGCTGTTTAAGTTGTCCTGAATGATACGCAGCCCTTCGCCTTTACAGTCAACATGAAGTATTATTTTAAAATTTCCACATGATTTCAATATTATTTTCGCTTGCGCTGATTTTGGAGATCAAAATGTCTACGACCGCCATTTTGTCGCTGACGGAAAGTGCCTCCCACTTATCCATATACCCCGTAATCTCGTGTACGTCTTGTGTAGCTGTTATAAGCGGTTCGAGTTCAGCAATCTGCTTTTGGCAGCACTTCTTTTTATTGTCCAACTCTTTGATGCGGGTGCGAATATAGTCTGTCAGAATATCATCGGCATCTGCCAACTTATCTATCAGTTTTTCGATCTCGGTCTGGTATTTTTCAATTTTCAAATTCAGCTCATCAATTTGTGTGTTGCTATTATTCGTTTTCTGTGTAGAATCGGTAAGTACATCAAACTTTTTCAGGCGTTCTTTTATGGCGTGCAATACGGTTTCTTCAACCTCATAGGCGTGTAATCCACCTACACCGTCACAGCCGTTTAAGGTCTGCATATGGCGGCTGCAAATGAAGTATCTGCCAACCTTGGTTTTTGCTTTGCGAACGGTTAAAGCATATCCGCATTTGGCACACTTGATCTTGCCTGCAAGCCACGTGTTTGAAGCCTTCAACGGCTTTGCAACCTGCTTGTTATTCAGACATTTAAGCCTTGCTCTCAGCCATATATCCGCTGGTACAATACCTTCGTGAGGGGCAACAACGATATGCTGATTTTCAAGAGATACCGTCTTGCGCTTTGCCGTTTTTTCTGCGTAAAGATATAAGCCGTTGGTGCCGATGTAATCCTCGGGCGGATTATGTAGCTCCGAGCCTTGTCCCTTGAAAAACTGAAAAACGGATAGGTCAGCCTTTACGTAAATAGGATTTTTAATCATATCGGCAATGCGTGCCTTATCCCAACAACCGCTTGGTAAGCGTTTATTGCGAATTCCGTTTTCAATCAGATGTTTCACAATATCGTTATGGGAAATCTGTGGTTCGGAATATAGTGAATAGATAAGACGGATAATCTCTGCTTCTTCCTCGTCCACAACGTACCGAGAAGTACGCTTTCCGTCGATCTGATACGGCTCTAATTTATAACTGAAAGGTACTCTGCCGCCCATATAAAACCCTCTGCGGCTACGGGCGCAGTAAGCATCGGTAACACGCTGTTGTATGGTTTCACGCTCAAGCTGTGCGAACACAATACAGATATTCAGCATCGCCCTGCCCATCGGTGTAGAAGTATCAAATTTTTCGGTGTATGAAACAAACTCCACGCCGTATCGCTGAAACTCATCCATCATCGTTGCAAAATCGAGGATGGAACGGCTGATACGGTCTAACTTGTAACAAATCACACGTTTGATTTCGCCCTTGCGGATTGCGTTCAGCATTTCCTGAAACTGCGGTCGCTCTGTATTTTTGCCTGAATAGCCTTTATCCTGATATACTCGGTGTTCTTCACCCCTTGTTTCGTATTTGCAAAACTCGATCTGACTTTCAATGGAGATACTGTCCATTTTGTCAACCGACTGTCTTGCATATATAGCATCTGTTTTTGTCATGCTCTTCCTCCTAAGAAGAAAGAGCCACCGATAATATAATTATACCATCGGTGGCTCTTCATTTCAACGCATTATTTTTGAACTTTCTCGTATTTTGCAAAAATCCGATATAAGCTCTCTATCATTTGCCTTTCCCGTGGCTTATCGTTTTTATCATCAAACTCGGGTGTGATATTTGTAACAGTAAATCTTTGTGTTCCGAGTTCATTTTTTGCAGTCGTTTCGGAATCAGGCTTTTTAGTTATAGGCATCACACTCCTTTTGTATAATAATATTTCGGCGCAATCCGCTGTATGATTATTTTCGGCATAGTCATCCGGTACTACTACCGCTGTATGGAGTCCTATGCCGATTGTCTTATTTCAAAAGGTCAATTAAGTTTTCTTTTCGTTGGTATAAACCCTTGTAATTTCCATTCTTTCGTGTCCGAGCGCCTGGCTTACTTTAAGTCTTGCATCCTTGGGATTCATAAACTTAAGATCGGTCAAATAGTTCTGTGCAAATGTATGGCGCAAGCCGTGAAAAGAAATAGTATCTCTTCTCGGCTTCTTGCCGGGTTCGGTAAACTCAGCTCTACCCGATTCAAGAATCTGTTTCTTCATACGGATCAGCCAGTTCTGCATACTCTTTTTCTTCTTTTCCACGCTTCTGCACTTTTTATCACAGACCAGATAATCCGTGGGATACTTACCACCTGCTTCCGCAAAGGACAACCACTTCTCAATGATCGCTTTATGCTTACCGCTTTCGTCAAAATCAATTACACGCTGTTTACCGCCTTTACCAGTAACCATGAGCTGACCGTAATTGAGAGCACGTTTAAGATAAGTCAGCTTTAACGAGGTTGCTTCATCGATTCTAAGACCGAAGTGAAGCATAAAATCCATAGAAATCACAACGTCCATTCTGCCTTTAAGATTGGCAAGGGCATAGCAACGATCAATTTCACCGGGCAACCACGCACGGTCGTATTTTCCGACCTCGCGTTGACCCAAATTCAACTTGTCGTTGGTGGGCAATTCGTTTTTGCAACCGTTACGCTTATAATAGAATCGAATACCTGAGAGATCAGTCATCATTGTGGAAACTGCTAAGCCTTTGGCTTTCATATATTCAACGTATTTGTACAGATGGCGTGCTTCGGCATTTTGCATCTTCTGTAAATTTGTGTTCTCGCCTAAATACTCTGCAAAGCGTAAGCAGGATTCCATATTTCGGTCTTGAGCTCCATAGCCACCTTCGTTGCATTTATCAAAGAATGCAATAACCTGATCCTTTAAATTATTGACATAGCCTTTTCTGTCTTCTTTCATACGCATTATCTCCTTTCCGAGCCGCCGCCGTGTTTTGCGATACAGCGACACCGAACACGACACATTGGCTCTGAATTGACAAGCCTTTCGGCTCGTCTATGTATGTTTTGGAAGCTTGTGATGGGAGTATGAAAGACCGCAGAATTTTTGGCAAGTAAAAAGTGTTTTGCCGCTTTTCACCTTAAAGGCTGAGGAAATATGATACATACTTTGCGATTTGTCAAGTACCTTTCGCAAATTTTTTAACAAATTTTCAACAGGCAAAAAAACGGCCGCGGCAGGAGAAAAATCTCCCGCCGCAGCCTTTATAAATGATGGTCATAATTTTGCGGTCATATCGAAATGAATGTCATTGCTATCATATCAAAAATGCCACCGTCATTCCGATAAGGCGGTCATAATCATTCCGAAACGAAAAAAGATAATAGTACTCACTCTAACTGGGGCCTCTTTTCAGCCGACTGTTCGATGTTCAATTGGTATAATTTATAAATGTCTTCCTTTGAACATCAAACAGCCGGAACATGCCGTAAGGCGTGCAAATATAAATCTGTCATAAATCGGGGTGGATTCATTCCGAAAGAAAAATCATCTTTCTATACAGGAAAGTATGTCATTGAATAATGCTGAAGGTCATTCCGATATGTAAATCATTTGTCATAGAGAAAAGATGGTTGCAAGGCAAAATACCACCATTGCTACTGCCCTGGTGGTCGTTTCTTGCATTTTCCACTCCGCAATGCGCTATTTTGCCTTGCCTCTCCGGATGTCCAGACTTCGTCCGGCCATCCGTTTCTATCAGCATTCGCCGATAGAAACGGATGGCACTTCCGAAACGATTATCATAATCATATCGGAAAAGTTGGTCATACCTCTTTAAAAGAAGCTCATTCCGAAAGGAATCATACCGATTAGACTGTCATATTCATTTCGGAAAAATACATCATTGCGTTCCCGTTATATACATTATTCGATTGTGAACATTGGTTAGTACTGCGGGTTACCGGCTATCTTCTAACCGGCCCCATAGCGCGATCTGCCACTTGGCAGATATCGAAAGGTGGTGAGCCTTTCAGTAGCGCAGTGCCGACTATGACTTTCGTTCAGAGCCCTTGATGGGCATTATCGGCAAGGATTTTCATTACCGATTAAATCCGTGGAAACTTCGGGTGTGTTGCTGACACACGGCAGAGCAAGCTGTTATGCCCCTTACTGTGAGCAGATGTGATAACGCACACAATCAAGCGCCATAGAATATCTGCACCTATGGGGTGTCAGCCACATTTTCGTAGTTTTCTATTGCTCCCATTTGAAAAACACTATCTTTTACACATAATTTTGAAAATTTCACTTTGCTTTTTGTTACCCACAGCTATAAAGCACAAACTCCCTGCTTCGGTCTACATG